>JACQFS010000113.1 GCA_016199935.1 Verrucomicrobiota bacterium | reverse complement strand
ATCTGCGACGGCGAGACGTAAACGTCCTCCGGGCACGGCATATAGCTGAAGCTTTGTGATCGCAGGAAGCCGTAGCCCTCGGCCATGACTTCGAGCACGCCCTCGGCAAAGAGGATGCCGCTGGCCTCGGAATTTTTCTGGAGAATCTGGAAAATCAGCTCCTGCTTCTTCATCGTGCCGAAGTTCTCGATGACCATCTCCTTCGCCATCGTGGTGAGTTGCGGCATGTTCATCGCCTGGAGCTGCGCGATGTTGATCGTGGGCGCGGTCGCGTCGCGGCGCGCGCTGACGGGCGGCTCCTTGTGCGGGCGTGGCGCGGGCTCCTCATCCTCGACGTCGGTGATGGGTGGACGCGGAGCCGGCTTCTCGACGCGGGCGGTCTTCGGCGGGGGTGTCAACTCGGGGTCGGCGTCGGTTTCCGCGCCGGCTACCACCGGCTCGGGCACGGGTGAAAGGTCGGAGGGCGCGGACATTTCCACGGCGGCGGCGGACACTTCGCCCTCGGCGGCTTTGTTCTTCGGAGTTTTCTTGGCGACTCTTGGCATAAAACGATTCAGTTAGGGTAAAGGTTGGATGATTTCCGGCGGGCTGTCTCGGGAGCCGAAGGAACTGGCCTTCGACCACGCGGAAACAATTTCGCTCAAACTTCGACGCTCAAACCAGCAGCAGCGGGTGGAGATTCTCAGTAGGGCAGCGGGAATCGGGCGGTCAATTCGCAGACACGCTGGCGGACGGCGTGCGCCGCGTCAACATTTTTGATGTCCATCAGCACTTCGGAAATCATGTCGGCAACCGCCGCCATCTCCGCTTCCTTCATGCCGCGCGTCGTGGACGCCGGCGTGCCAAGGCGGATGCCGCTGGCCTGGAACGGCGAGCGCGTCTCGAACGGGATCGTGTTCTTGTTCGTCGTGATGCCCGCGTCGTCGAGCGCAATCTGGCAATCCTTGCCGGTGATGCCCTTCGCGCCCACGTCCACGAGCATGAGGTGATTGTCGGTGCCGCCGCTGACGAGCCGGAACTGGTTGCGCTTCATCCCGTCGGCCAGCGCCTTCGCGTTCTTCACGATCTGCTCCTGATACGCCTTGAAGCCCGGCTGCAACGCTTCGAGAAAGCACACCGCCTTCGCCGCGATGACGTGCATGAGCGGCCCGCCCTGGATGCCGGGGAACGCCTGCGAATCAATTTCCTTCGCGTGCTTTTTCCGGCAGAGGATCAAACCGCCGCGCGGACCGCGCAGCGTCTTGTGCGTGGTGGTCGTCACGAAATCCGCGTGCTCCATCGGGCTGGGATGCACGCCCGCGGCAACGAGGCCGGCGATGTGCGCGATGTCGGCGAGCAGGAGTGCGCCGACTTCGCGGGCGATCTCGCCCATGCGCTTGAAATCAATGATCCGCGGATACGCGCTCGCGCCGACGGTGATCATGCGCGGCTTGTGCTCGCGCGCCATCGCCGCGAGTTGGTCGTAATCAATCCGCTCATCCTCCTTGCGCACGCCGTAGTGGACGATCTCGAAAAACTTGCCGGAAAAATTCGCCTTGTTGCCGTGCGTGAGATGGCCGCCGTGCGAGAGGTCCATCGTCAGCATCTTGTCGCCGGGCTTCAGCATCGAAAAATAAACCGCCATGTTCGCGCCCGAGCCGGAGTGCGGCTGGACGTTCGCGTGCTCGGCGCCGAAGAGCTGCTTCGCGCGGTCAATCGCAAGCTGCTCCACCACGTCCACGTTTTCACAGCCGCCATACCAGCGCTTCTTCGGATAGCCCTCGGCGTATTTGTTCGTCAGCACACTCCCCTGCGCCTCCATGATGGCGGGGCTGGTGAAATTTTCCGATGCGATCAGCTCAATGTTTTCCTGCTGCCGTTGCCGCTCGCGTTCGATCGTGTCGGCGATGGCGGGGTCCACGTTGCGCAGCCGCAGCTTCGCGGGCGCATTGGGCGTTTCAATTTTATGCACGCGTCGGTCGTGGCGGCCGCCCTCGAAGTGCGCGCCGAGAAACGCCTCGATGATGCGACCAGCCTGCTCGGGCGAGGTCTGTCGCGCGCCGAAACAGAGCACGTTGGCGTTGTTGTGCGCGTGGGCGAGCCGGCCCATGTCCTCGTTGAACAACAGCGCGGCGCGCACGCCGGGCACCTTGTTCGCCGTGATGCTCATGCCCACGCCCGTCGAGCACACGAGGATGCCGAAGTCCGCGCGACCCTCGGCGACGGCGTGCGCCACGGCGCTCGCGTAGTCGGGATAATCCGTCGAGGCCGTCGAGTCGGTGCCGAGGTCGTTGATGATCACGCCGCTCTTGGCGAGCGTCTGCTTGATGGCCTGCTTGAGTTCGAAGCCGGCGTGATCGGCGGCGAGCGCGATGGTGGTTTTGTCAGTGGACACGGGACGGAAGGGGTTGGTTTGGCTGTGTTCGAGAAAGTTCAGCATCGCGGCGATGCCCTGTTCAATCTGGTCGCGGCACTCGCGGTAAATCTCAAAGCTCCCGCCGATCGGGTCCGAGATGTCCTTCTCGTAATCATCGAGCGTCTCGTCGAACTCGCGCAGGAGAAAAGTTTTTTCCGCCGCCTGCGGATACAACAGCATCACCGCATCCACGTGGCTGTGCGTCATGCCGAAAATGTAGTCGGCCTGCGCCACGAGGTCCGCCGTGAGCATCCGGCTGCGCTGGTTGCTGATGTCCACGCCGAGGTCGCGCATCGCGCGGATGGCGTGTCCGCTGGGTTGCTGGCCGTTGATCGCGCCGATGCCGGCGGAGAGCGCGACATGTTGCTGCTCCCGCCCCGCCGTGGCGTGACGAAACAACGCCTCGGCCATCGGACTGCGGCAGATGTTCCCGGTGCAGATGAAAAGGATGCGCTTCATGAGCGAAACAGGGCGCAAAGTTGCGGGCGCATCAGGCAAACGTCAACGGGGAAAAGCCCGGGATGATTCATCGGAAAAAAGTGCGGGGCCGGAGCCGACAACCTTGGGCGCTCACTTCCCCGGCTTCACAATCGCCAAGCCCTTCAGCAAATCCAGCGCGCGCGCCAGCGCCGGGTCGCGCATGATCTTTTGCGACGCCTCCACCTTCGTCAGCGCGTTCGTTTCCGAGAACGCGGCCTCCCACGACTTCCCCTCCTTCTGCAACCGCACGAGATCCGCCTCATTGACCCGGTGGCGCGGGCTGTTCGTGGAAGTCGCCGCGCCTGCGGTGCCGGCCGTGACGTCCGTCCCCAACGACTTGTAAGGATCGGCTTGAAAGGCTTTCTCCTCCTCCAGGCTCGCGTTCACCAAAATGTCCGGCGTCACGCCGCCCGCCGGCATCGCCTCGCCGCCGCCTAGCTTCACCTTGCCCGACGCGATGCGCACGCGCTGGCCGTCGAGCGCGAACTCGCGGAAAAGATTTGCCTCGCCGGCCGTCACGCCGCCGATGAGCAGGCCCGCGCGCGCCTCGCGCAGCACCGCCGCGAACGCCTCCGCCGCACCGCGCGTCTGCGCATTGACCAGCACCATCGTCGGCAGCCGGAACGGATTCTCCTTGGTCGTGGACTTCGCGCGGCCGGTGCCCCAGTCGAGCAGTTCCTTTTCCCCCGCGATGAACAGGTCCGCCGCCTTGGCCGCTTCGGCGTAGTCGAGGCCGTTGGCGAAGCGCAGATCAATCACCAGCCCCTTGGTTTTTTTCCCGTTGCGATGTTTCTCCAGCGCCGCCGCAAACTTCTCCGCCAGCCCGCTCTCGACGCGCGCGATGCGCACGTAGCCGAACGCGCCGTCGAACGTCGTCTGCTTCGTGACCGGCGACGCGCCCGCCTTGGTCGCCGCCGCGCCGTTGGTGCCCACGAGCACCACGCGGCCCTTGAAATGACTCAGCAACCCCTGCGCGCCCGCGCGGTCCAACTCGCCATCGGTGACGCCGGCGAGGTTTGAGTGGATCAGGCCGGAGAGCGATTCGAACTTCGGCAGTTCCCGCTCCGCCGCCTGCGCGATGAACGCGGCAGACATCGCGACGCACCAGCAGCCTTTCAGAAAAATCTTCATACGAGTTGGCAAGCGCGCGGAGTGTCGGTGCGGTTTGATAAATTGGCAACCCGCAATCAGCGCAGCGCCTTCGCCGCGATGTCGCGGCGCCAGTGCGCGCCCTCGAAGTGAATCACCTCGACCGCCGCGTAAGCCGACGCGCGCGCGGACTTCAAATCCTTCGCCCACGCGGTGACGCCGAGCACGCGGCCGCCGTTCGTCACGACCTGGCCGTCCTTCAGCGCGGTGCCGGCGTGAAAAACTTTTGTGTCCGGCAGTTTCGCCGCTACGTCGAGGCCGGTGATGACTTTGCCCTTCGGATAATTACCTGGATAGCCGCCGCTCGCCATCACCACGCAGACGCAGGCGTTCGCGCTCCACTTGAGTTCCGCGTTCGCGAGCCGGCCCTCGACGCTCGCGAGCAGCAGCTCCACGAGGTCGTTCTCCAGCCGCGGCAGATACACCTGCGTCTCGGGATCGCCGAAGCGCGCGTTGAACTCCAAAACTTTCGGCCCGCTCTTCGTAAGCATCACCCCGGGGTAGATGATGCCGCGAAAATCAATGCCCTCCGCCGCGCAGCCGCGCAGCCACGGCTGGAGAATCGCGTCGCCGACGGACTTCAACTCCGCGTCGCTCAGGAACGGAGCGGGCGAATACGTGCCCATGCCGCCGGTGTTCAGGCCGGCGTCGCCGTCGAGCGCGCGCTTGTGGTCCTGCGACGTGGGAAAAAGTTTCGCCACCGTGCCATCGCACAACGCGTGCAGCGAAATCTCCATGCCTTCGAGCAACTCCTGGATCACGATCCGCTGCCCCGCCGCGCCGAAGGCTTTGCCGACCATGATTTCCTCCACCGCCTGCTCCGCCTCGCGCACGCTCGCGGTGAGCAGCACGCCCTTGCCGAGCGCGAGACCGTCAGCCTTCACGGCGCAGCGTCCGTCGAGGCTCGCGGCAAATTTTTTCGCCGCCTCCGGATCGCTGAACGTGCCAGACTTCGCGGTCGGGATGCCGTGGCGCACCATGAAGTCCTGCGCGAACGCCTTGCTCGCCTCGAACTGCGCCGCCTTCTGATTCGGCCCCCAAATCTTCAAGCCGTGCTTCTGAAACAAATCCACGATGCCCGCCGCCAGTGGATTGTCCGGGCCGACGACGGTGAGGTCGGGCCTGTGCTCCTGCGCGAACTTCAGCAGCCGGGCCAAATCCTCCGCGCCAATGGCGACGCACTCGACAGCCGCCCCATTTTTCTGAATGGACTCGCCGGCGATTCCGGCATTGCCCGGCGCGCACCACATCCGCGTGACGAGCGGCGATTGCGCGAGTTTCCAGACGAGCGCATGCTCGCGCCCGCCGGAACCGATGACGAGAAGTTTCATTCGCGCGCGGATTGAAGGGCAAAACGAGTTGAGCTGGAAGTGATTTCTGCCCGCCCGCGAGGCCCGTCATTTCTTCTCGCGCTCGGAGCGTTCGATGAATTGGACGGCGAGCCGAGCGGCGTCACGCACGGACGGATCGCGGTCCTTGAACGCCTCGCGCAGCGCGGGCAGCGCCGCCGGATCGCGGAAGAACAACAGGCCGCGCGCGGCGTATTGCCGGTAGTCGCGCTTGCGGTCGCGCAACAAGGCGGTGAGCGCCGGCACCACGCGGCCGGCGGCGGCCTCGTGGCCCAGCCGGCGCAGCGCGGCGTCTGTGTCGTTGAGGATCGGCTCCCACTCGGGCGAGTCCGCGGCGATGCTGAGGCGCGCGAGCGCGAGCGTCGCGCCGAAGCGGCGCCACGGTTCCTTGGCGCGCAGGCCGGCGCGCACGGTGGCGAGGCCATCGTTCCGCCCGAGCATCGCGAGCGCGCAGGCTTTGCCGTGGCGGGCATATTCATCCTTGTCCGCGAGATTCGCGGCGAGCGCCTCGCCGCCGGCGGCCCCGCCGATTTCCACCAGCGCGTAGGCGGCGGCGAAACTTTCCTCGCGCTCCTTCGAGCGGAGCGCGGCGACGAGCGCGGGCACCGCATTCGTGCGGCCCAGATGGCCGAGTGCCCAGACCACGTTCTCGCGTTCCTTGACCATTTGCGGCAGCACCTTCAGCAACGGGTCGAGCGCCGCCGGGTCGCCGATCTCGCCGAGCGCGCGCGCGACACCGGCGCGCCTTTCGTCATTGGCGTCGTCCGTCAGCATCCGCAGCAGCGTCGGCACGCCGGCCGCGCCGCGCAGGTGGCCAAGGGCGGTGGCCGCGTTGCGGCGCACGTCGCGGTTGGCGTCGTCGAGCAGCGTGGTGAGCGGCGGGACGGCGTTCGTGTCGCCGAGCTGGCCCATCGCGGCGACGGCGGCGGCGCGCGTCTCGTCCTCCTCTTCGAGTGCCTCGCGCAGCATCGGCAGCGCGCGCGGATCGGCCAGCGCGCCGAACACTTCGCAAATGGCGGTGCGGATTTCCTTCGCCGGCTCGTTCTGCCAGCGTTCGGCGAGGAGTTGGAAAACGGGTTCGCCACCCAGCTCGCCGAGCGCGTGGATCACTTCGCGCATCACGTAGGTGTTGGGATTGTAGCCGGCCGGAAGGCCGGAGCGGCCCGCCGGCGGTTTTTCGTTGAGCCACGTCGCGATGATCCCGATGGCCTGGGGCTCCTGCGCGTCGGCCAGCGCCCGCGCCAGGCTCGCGCGCACGGTCCAGTTCGTTTCCTGCCGGCCGGCGGCGAGCAGGTCGGGCACGATCTGCGCCTGCCCGAGCGCGGCGAGTGCGGAGACGACGGTCGCACGAACGGCCGCGGCGGTCTCGCCGCGGAGCGCGGTCCGCAACGCCGGCAGGGCCGCCGGGTCGCCGATCTCTTCGAGCGCGGTGCCGGCCGCCGAGCGGACGTTTTCCGTCGAGTCGCGCGCGAGCGCGTTGGTGAGCGCCGGCAAGGCGCTCCGCGCGGCCAGGTCGCCGAGGGCCCGCGCGCACACTTCTCGCACGGCGTCGTGGCGGTCGGTGCCGAGCGTCCGCACGAGGATCGGCACGGTGTTGGTCCCCAGCTTCGCCAGCTCCTCGGCGAACTCGTGGGTGCCCTTGATATTCCGCGAGGCATACCGCCCGCCTAGGTTCGCGAACGGGCCCGGCAAAGATTCCAAGACGCGCTCGATGAATCCCACGCGATTCACGTTCTGCCGCCGCACCTCGTTGAAAATCGCCTGCACGCGCTGTTCGAGACCGCTCGGCGAGTTCCGATGAATCACGACCCACGCGACCGCCGCCGCCAGCACGAGGACGACCGCGCCGATGCCCAGCCAGAGCCGGCGCGGTGAACGCGGCGCGGGCAGCGGCGGAGGCGAAGTGGTTGGCGGCGGGCTGGCCATGACCTGGGGTGAAATGTGTGCCGCTCAATTTGGACAAGCCGCGCGCGGACGCAAGCCCGCGGTTTTTGCCCGCCGCGCGCGCGTGTTTTTTTCTGCCATATTCGGCGGTGACTGTTAGCGTCCGCGGCGAACCATTCCCGTGGCGCAGTCGTCGCGCGCGGGGTTCCGAAAGAAGCTTTTGAAAAAAGTCACCGCCCGCTCCGCCGCAAAGCACGTCGCCCGCCGGCTGTTTTTTCCCCGCAACTGGCTCCCGCTCCTGCGCTGCCTCCGCCGCCGCAAGGGCCCCGGCGGCAAGTCCGGCGACGACGCGCAGCTCAAGCTCTACGGCCAGCTTCTGCCCGGCGGCTTCCTCAATTACGGCTACAGCGAAAACCCCGCGCTCCCGCCGGAGCAGTTGAGCCTCGACGCGATCCAGCGCGCGCAGGTCCGCTACGGCGAGCGGCTCGTGGACCTCGTGCTCAACAAGGACGACGGCGTGCTCGACGCCGGCTGCGGCATGGGCGGACTCATCGGCCTGCTGTTGCGCCGCGGGCTGCGGCCAACCGCGCTCACGCCCAACCGCACGCAGATCCGGCGCGTGCGCGCGGATTTTCCCGACGTGCCGATGATCGAGGGGAAGCTTGAGCATCTGCCGGTGGAAAAATTTCGCGCGAGCTTCGGCACCGTGATCACCTCGGAGTCGTTTCAATACGTGAACCTCCAGCAGGGGCTGGCCGTGATCGAGGCGGTGCTCAAGCCGGGCGGGCGCTGGATTCTTTGCGACTACTTCCGCACCGGCACGACCACGCGGCAGTCGGGCCACACGTGGGATGATTTCACCGCGGCGCTTGCGCAGCGCGGGTGGAAAATCATTTCGCAACAGGACATCACGGCGAACGTGCTGCCGACGATCGCGTTCGTGCACATGTGCGGAAACCGCTTCGGGATGCCGGTGGCGCAGTTCGTCACCGAGCGGCTCGAACGCAAGCAACCCGCGCTGCACTTTCTCGCGCAGGACGTGCTCGGCGAACTCCGCACCCAACTCCAAGAGCACCTCGACGTGGTGGACCCGGCGATCTTCGCGCGGGAGAAAAAATACCTGACGCTCGTGATGGAGCGGGGGTGAAGCCCGCCCGGCGGCGAGCACGGTTCCGAAACAGGGAAGGTCGCGGCTCTTAAATCCGTCCGGTCTTCAGATGACCTTCGCCTCGCCCCTGCCCTTCACGACCACGCCGATGTGCCACGCGTCGTGTTTCGCAGCGCGGATGGCCTTGAGGACGGCATCGGCCTTCTCGACGGTGACGATGGTGACCATGCCGATGCCCATGTTGAAGACCTGATACAACTCCTCGTCCGGCACGCCGCTCTTTTCCTCGATGATGCGGAAGATGGGCAGCATGTCCCACGAGCCTTTGCGGATGACGACGTCGCAATTGGCCGGCAGCACGCGCGGGATGTTGTCCACGAAACCGCCGCCGGTGATGTGGGCGAAAGCCTTGATCGGAAGTTTTGAGTTTTGAGTTTTGAGTTTTGAGTTGAACTGCTGGAGCAGCGACGACGTCGCCGGGCTTCACGGTTTTTTGGCCGTTGAGCATGCGTGATTTCTCGACCACGCCGACGATGGTGCCGCTCACGTCGTATTCGCCCTGCTGGTAGAAGCCCGGCATCTGCGCGGTCTCGCCGCCGATGAGGGTGCAGTTGTTCGCCGCGCAGCCGCGCACAAAGCCCTTGATGATTTCCTTGAAGACGTGCGGCTCCAGTTTGCCGGTGCCGAGGTAGTCGAGGAAGAACAGCGGCTCTGCACCGAGCACGGCGATGTCGTTGACGCAGTGGTTCACCAAGTCCTCGCCGATGGTGTCGTGCCGATCCATCGCGAAGGCGATCTTCAACTTGGTGCCGACACCGTCCACGGAGGAGACGAGGATGGGCTGTTTGTATTTCCGCGTGTCGAGCGCGAAGAGGCCGCCGAAGCCGCCGACCTTGCCCATCACCTCGCGGCGGTGGGTGGAGGCGAGCAACTGCGGGAGCGTCGCTTTGACTTTGTTGCCGAGGTCAATGTCCACGCCTGCGGCTGCGTATGCTTTCTGTTTCATTTCAAAATCAGCGATTTCCTCCGAACCAAATCGCTACGGATTCTTCAGTCCGAGCTTCTTTGCAGTTTTCTCTGAGCCACTTTGTTTCAGCAGTCGGGTCAATTCTTTCGCGTTCACTTGCGACCACAGCAGGCCGCAGTCGCAGCAGGCACAAAAACCTGCGGTCACTTTCACATCCGCTGAACCGACCAGCATCCTCAACCCCTTGGGTCGAAAATATTGGATGGAGCCGCCACCCAGCAGGTTAAAGTTGTTCCCTTCAACGACTCGTTCTGACTGGCAGGCCGGACATTTCATAATTAGGGAGCGGTTCAAAGTTTGGCGGCGCGCTGAGGACAGTGCGCCCTACCTCACAGCAGCCTTGTCTGCATTTCTTCCTTCGCGAGCGCTTCGCCGAGGCTTTCGACGCGGGCGCGGCGGCGTTCCATGATGTTCTTCTCCAGCTTCGGGTCGTAGGGCACGGGATAATTTCCGTCGTAGCACGCCATGCAGAACGACGTCTTGGGCAGGCCGGTCGCCTTCACCATGCCGTCCTGCGAGAGGTAATGCAGCGAGTCGGCGTTGAGATACTGGCGGATGTCGGCCATCGAATAATTCGCCGCCATCAGTTTGCTGCGGTCGGGGAAATCAATGCCATAGACGCACGGGTTCATGTGCGGCGGACAGCTCACGAGCACGTGGACTTCCTTCGCACCGGCTTCCTTGAGGCTGTTCACGCGCGTCTTGCACGTGGTGCCGCGCACGATGGAGTCGTCCACGATGATGACGCGCTTGCCCTTCACCAGCTCGCCGATGAGGTTGAGCTTCACGCGCACGTTGAAATCGCGGATGAGCTGCGACGGCTGGAGAAAACTGCGACCGACGTAGTGGTTGCGCACGAACGCCATCTCGAACGGAATGCCCGACTCGAGCGAGTAGCCGAGCGCGGCCGAGTTGCCGCTGTCGGGCACGGGCACGACGATGTCGGCCTCGATGCGATGCTCGCGCGCGAGCTGGCGGCCCATTTCCACGCGCACCTTGTAAACATTGCGGTTGGCGATCGTGCTGTCGGGCCGCGCGAAGTAGACGTATTCGAAAATGCAGAACGCGCGCCGCGCCTGCTCGGGGAACGCCTGCACGCTGCGCAGGCCGTCCTTGCTGATGATGACGATCTCGCCCGGCTCCACGTCGCGGACGAACTTCGCCTGGATCAGATCAAACGCGCACGTCTCGCTCGCGAGCACCCACGCGTCGCCGAGCCGCCCGAGGCTGAGCGGCCGGAACCCATGCGGGTCGCGGATGCCGATGAGTTCGGTCTCCGTCATGATGGCGAGCGAATACGCGCCCTCGATGCGGCGGACGGTCTGGATCAAATTGTTTTCCGAGCCGCCGAGCGCGGGCTGCGCCATGAGGTGCAGGATGATCTCGCTGTCCACGGTGGTCTGGAAAATGGAGCCGTGCGATTCGAGTTCTTCGCGGAGCTGCGAGGCGTTGGTGAGGTTGCCGTTGTGCGCGATGGCGATCTGGCCGCGCGCGCAGTCCACGGTCAGCGGCTGCGCATTTTTCAAATGCGAACTGCCCGTGGTCGAGTAGCGCGTGTGGCCGACGGCGGTGTTGCCCGTGAGCCCTTCGAGCACGGCGCCGGTGAAAATCTGCGGCACGAGGCCCATGCCCTTGTGCGTGAGGAACTGCCCCTTGTCGCAGGTGACGATGCCCGCGCTCTCCTGGCCGCGATGCTGGAGCGCGTAGAGACCGTAGTAGGTGAGCATCCCGGCATCCGGGTGGCCGAAAATGCCGAAGACGCCGCAGTAATGTTTTGGGTAATGCTGCATGAGCTGACGCGCCCGGAAACTCAACCGAAGCAGCAGAGGGTTGGCAAGTGTGGAGTGAATTTTACGAGCGCGCAGTGGCGCAAGCGTCCCGCTTGCAGCCGTGTCACCAACCGTCCCGGTTGGTTTCGGGGGCGGCCGTCAAGCGGGACGCTTGGCGACACCACCGCAGCCGGGACGGCCGCGCCACTATTTTCCAAACGCATACAGCGCCGTCGGCGTGCGGACGATGATCTGGTTTCCCACCAGCGCGGGTGTGGCGGCAATGCGCTCGCCGAATTTTGCCTCATGCAAAATCTCCGGCGCGCCGCCGCCCGCCTTGAAGACCGTGATCTTGCCATCGAGCGACGCGACGTAGATGCGCCCGTCCGCCGCGACGGGCGAGGCGTAGTAACTCCCCTGCGCCTTCAGCCGCTCCTGCTGGTAATTCACCGCGCCGGTCTTCGCGTCGTAGCTCGACACCATCCCGCCATCCTTCAAAAGAATTACCGCGCCGCGATAGAGCAGCGGCGACGGCACGTAAGGCAGGCCGCGCGTCTGCTTCCACGCCACGCTCTTTTCGGAGACCTCGCCTTCCGCGCCAGGCTTCACGGCAACGAGCACGTTTTCGCCCTTGGCGATCTGGGCGGAAAAAATGTCGAAGTCCTCCTTGGTCCATTTGCCGTCGCGATTCATGTCGAGCGACTTGAAGAACGTCTCCATCTGCGAGCCTTTTACCTCATCCGGCGTCACGGCGTTGTCCTTGTTCTTGTCGAACTGCGCCGACAATCCCGCCCAAGTCGGAGCCGGCGAGTCGCCTTTGCCCGGGGACCAGCCGGCGAAATACAGCATCCCCTCGCCGGCCACCGGCGTGGTGCAGGCGAAGGACGGCATGCCCGCCAGCGACCACGCTTCCATGCCCGACTTGACGTCGTAGCCCTTCAACTTGAGCGAGCCGGGCATCACCACCTGGTCGGTCTGGCCGTTACGCCACACGATGGGCGTGCCGAAGCCGGGAGACACATCGGCCCGCGGAGTTTCCCAAGCCTTTTTGCCGGACTTCAAATCCACCGCGAGCAGCGAACACGCGCCGATATTTTCGCGCGGCACGACCACCAGCCCGCCGACAATCACCGGCGAACCGCCCGTGCCAAAACTGCCGCCCGATTGCGCGACCGGCAGCTTGTGCTGCCACAGCTCCCGGCCGTCGAGATCATGCGCGACCAATCCGCACGAGCCGAAGTAGCTCACAACCACTTTGCCATCCGTCGCGCACGTGGATGCCGCGGGGCTGCCCTCGGTCGAGTGAAATTCTTCCAGCTTGTCCGCGGGCGCGGCGTGCTTCCACAGGAGCTTGCCGTCACGGCGCGCGTAGCAATGCGTCTCCAACTTTCCGCCGTCGAAGGCCGTGAGGAAAATCCGGTCGCCCCACACGCACGGCGACGACGCACCCGGCGGCACGGAAATTTTCCAAAGTTGGTTCGTGCCCGGTGCGAAGACTATGGGCGGCTTAGCCGATTCAGATACGCCGGAGCAATTCGGCCCGCGAAATTGTGGCCAGTTCTCGGCGGCGTGGAGTGAGGGTGAAATGAGGCCCGCAGCAAATGCGAGCGACAGGATGGTTCGTTTCATGGGCGGCGAAGCTAGCAGAGAAATCGGCCGCGGCAAGTGACGAGGCAGTTACTCACGCCATCGCCCGCGCGATGCTGTTCCACCACGGGTCGTGAAGCTCCGTGAGCTTGGCGGTGAATTCACCCGCCGCCGTTTTGATCTGCAAGCTGTCGCCGCCCACGGAGCCTATGCGCGTGACGCCGACGCCGAGTTTCTTGGCCTCGGCGAGAATCTTGTCCGCATTCGCGGCGGTGGCGGAGAGGACGATGCGGCCCTGCGTTTCGCCGAAGAGCAGCGCGTCGAGGCGCGCTGCGCTCGCGCCGCTCAAATCCACCTTGGCGCCGATGAGCCGCGGCGTTTCGCGGGCGATGAGTTGCGAGATGCAGCTCTCGGCCAGCGCGACGGCGAGGCCGCCTTCGCTACAATCGTGCGCGCTCTTCACCCAGCCGCTGTGGATGAACGTGAGCAGCGCGTCGTGAATCGTCTTCTGCTGCGCCAGGTCGCAGCGCGGCGGGCTGCCGGTCTTCTTGCGGTGGATGACTTGCAGATACGCCGAGCCACCGAGACCGAGAATCGGATCAGCGGCGTCCACGAACGGATTCTCCGCCGGGCCGAGCAGCAGGATCACGTCGCCTTCGTCCTTGAACCACTGCGTCGTCACATGCTCGATCTTGTCGATGAGGCCGACGACAGCGACGGTCGGCGTCGGGTCAATCGGGCCGGCGGGACTCTGGTTGTAGAGCGAGCAGTTGCCGCCGGTGACGGGCGCGTTGAACGCGCGGCAGCCGTCGGCGAGGCCGCGCACACTTTCCTTGATCTGCCAGAACAGCTCGGGATTGAGCGGGCTGGGCATGTTGAGATTGTCGGTCGCGCCGAGCGGTGCCGCGCCGGAGCACGCGAGATTGCGGCACGCCTCGGCCACGGCGATTTTCCCGCCCTCGTAGGGATCGAGGTAAACGTAGCCGCCGTTGCAGTCCACGGTCATGGCGATGAGCTTCTCGGAAACTTTCACGTCGCCGACCTTCGCCTTGAGCGCCGCGCTCATCACGGGCAACGAGTCGGTCTTGATGCGGATCACCGCGGCGTCGCTGCCGGGCAAAACGACCGAGCCGTCGCGCACCTGATGATCGTATTGGCGATAGACCCAGTTCTTGGAGGCGATGCTCGGCCACGCGAGCAGCTTCTTCAAAGCCTCAGTCGCATCCGTCCCATTCGTCACATCCGGAATCCCATCCAGCCGGAACGCGCGCACCGCTTTCAAATACTCCGGCTCCTTCGCGTCGCGATGGTAGATGGGCGACTCGTCCGCGATGGCCTTCGCCGGAATGTCGGCCACGATTTTTCCGTGATGCCGCACGACCATGTGGCCCGTGTTGGTGACGACACCGATCTCGGCCCACGGCAGATCCCACTTGTCGAAAATTTTCTTCACCTCTTCCTCGCGGCCCTTGTGGACGACGATGAGCATGCGTTCCTGCGATTCGCTGAGCATGATCTCGTAGCTCGTCATGTTCGGCGCGCGCTGCGGCACCTTGTCCAACTCGATCTCGATGCCCGTGCCGGCGCGCGCGGCGGTCTCGCACGTCGAGCACGTCAGGCCGGCGGCGCCCATGTCCTGCATGCCGGCGACGCAGCCGGTCGCGAGCAGTTCGAGGCACGCCTCGCACACGAGCTTCTCCATGAATGGATCGCCCACCTGCACCGCGCCGCGCTGCCCCTGCGCCGATTCGTCGGTGAGGTCCTGCGAGGCAAACGCCGCGCCCGCGAGCCCGTCGCGGCCCGTCGCGGGGCCGACGTAGAAGACCGGATTGCCGATGCCATGCGCCGCGCCGCGCGTGATCTGCTCATGGCGCAGCACGCCGAGGCAGAACGCATTCACGAGCGGATTGCCCTCGTAGCTTTTGTCGAAATAAACCTCGCCCGCGATGGTCGGGATGCCGAAGCAATTCCCGTAATGCGCGATGCCGTTCACCACGCCGCTGAAGAGGCGGCGGTTGTTGGGGTTCGCGAGTTCGCCGAAGCGCAACGAGTTCACCGCGCACACCGGCCGCGCGCCCATCGTGAAGATGTCGCGCACGATGCCGCCGACGCCCGTGGCCGCGCCCTGAAACGGCTCCACCGCGCTCGGGTGATTGTGCGACTCGATCTTGAACGCAATCGCGATGCCGTCGCCGATGTCAACGATGCCCGCGTTCTCCTCGCCCGCGCCGACGAGGATTTTCGGCGACTTGGTCGGGAACGTCTTCAGCAGCGGCCGCGTATTTTTGTAGCTGCAATGCTCCGACCACATGACGCTGAAGATGCCCAACTCGGTGTAGCCCGGCTCGCGGCCGAGGATGGACTTGAGCGTCGCGTATTCCTCGGTCGTGAGGTTGTGCTTGGCGACGAGTTCGGGCGTGATCGCGGGTTCAGTCATCGGAATTTCAAAATCAAAGTTCCAGAAATTGTCCGCGGAGCATGGGGCGTCACGCCAGAGGGGGCAAGAAAATCAACTGCCACACCGAATCAGTTCGGCTTCGTCGAGAGCATCCGCAGCAACTCCGTGGCGTCCGAATAGTTCGGCGCGATCCGCAACGCGCGCCGTGCCGCCTCGGCCGCTTCGCGGTTGCGCTGCTGGCGCGCGAGAATCGTGGCGGCGGCGTAGGGCGCCTGCGGGTCGCGCGGATCGAGCGTCTCGGCGCGCGTGAGGGCTTCGAGCGCGAGATCGGGCTGCTGCGCGGCGTTGCGCGCGAGGCCGAGGTTATACCAGCCGCGCGCGAACTGCGGGTCGAGCCGCACCGTTTCCTCCAGCGCGGCGAGCGCCTCCTGCGGACGGCGGAGTTCATTCAACGCGAGCGCGTAAGTGAAGCGAAGCTGCGCGTCACGTGGCGCGAGCGTCACGGCATCGGCGAGTTGGTGCGCCGCTTCGTCGGCCTGGCCAGCCTGGCTCAACGCAACCGCGAAGCTGTGGCGCAATGGCGGCGAGCCTTTGTCCCACTCGACGGCCTGCCGGTAAGCCGCGAGCGCGCCCACGCTGTCGCCGCGTTCGGTGAGAAAGTTTCCCCACTGCAAGAGACCGATGGGCTGGTCGCGATTGAGGTTGAGGTAATGGATCAGCTCGGAGCCGGCGCGGGAATTCGTGTCCACGCTGCGGCGCAGCGCCCACGCGGCGTCAATGCGCACGGCGCGCAGCGGATCGTCGAGCAGCGTGTTGAGAATGCCGAGGCTCGCGGCGTCGCCCTGCTGCGCGGGTTGTTCGAGCGCGCGCGCGGCCATCGCACGGACGAGTTCGTTCGTGTCCTTCGCCACGCGCACGAGCGCGGCGGTGACGCCCAGTTGGTGCGTTTCATTGCGGAGCAGGTTCGCGGCGGCGGCGCGCCAAAGCGGAACCTTTTCGTCGGTGAGCATCCGCAACAAGTTCGTGTGCGCTCCCGGCGTGTTCGCGCGCGCGGCGGCGATCCACTGCGCGCGCGTGCGCGTGGGGCGGTTCATCTTTTCGCCATACCATTTCACGCACGCGTCGAGCGCCCAGTCGGCCGACTTGTCGGCGTGGCAGCGGTTGCAGGCGTTCGGGATGTTGAGCTGTTTCGTCAGCAGCGGATCGGGAATCGTGAAGCCGTGGTCGCGGCGCGGGTGGCGCTGCATGTAGGTCGTCTCCGGCATGTGGCAGTCCACGCAACGGCTGCCGGGCGTGCCGGCTTTGTGAAACGTGTGCGCGGCTTCATCAATCTTGATCGAGGGCGGGACGGGCGGGCCGTGGCAGCGGAGACAAAGCAGGTTGCCTTGCAAAATATTTTTGCTCGTGTGCGGATCGTGGCAATCCATGCAACGCACACCGGCGCCGTGCATTTTGCTGCTGAGGAACGAGGTGAACTCGTAGTCCTCGTCGCGAATCTGGCCGTCGGGATGAAAGACATCGCTCTCGTCGGGAATCGTGAGTTGGAAGTGGTCGAGGAATTTTTCGCCCGGCTTGAAGTCGCCGGTGAGTTCGCCTCGGCGCGCGTGGCAGGTGCCGCAGGTGTCGAGCGTCTGGTCGCGCGTCGGCTTCACGAGCGTGGGATCGCCGCTCTTGCCAGGAAACTTTTTCTGCCACTCGTTGTGCTCGCGCATCGGCCCGTGGCAGGCCTCGCAACCGACGGTCATCTCGGCCATCGCGGTGCGGTAGGTGTCGGTGGACGGCTCGTAATTTTTTCGGACACGCGTGTTGTGGCAGGAGGCGCACATCTGGTTCCACATCATGCCGCGGCCGGTCCAATGGCCCCACTCGCCGGGCTGGCGATCCTCGTTGCCGAAGACGTTGAACCATTCGTTCGTGCGCGGGTCCCACGTGAGTTCGGCCGTCTGCCAGCGCCCGCGCTCGGCGGGAATGAGGAACTGCCGCAGCGGGTCCACGCCGATGACGCGGTCGGGCGCGAACGTCTCCTTGGGCGACTTGAGGCCGGCGGTGATGAGTTGAAACTTCCCGCCCTCGCTGCGCGCCTCGGAGGTCTGCGTTCCAGTTTTGATCTCGCGCCTTGGCTCGAAGGCAGCGCGGTCCAGCTTCGGATCAATCTTCCGCTCGGCGAGGCCGTGGTGTGAGTCCTGCCATTTGGTGAACGCCTCGGCATGGCACTCGCGGCAGCTCTCGGAGCCGGCGTAGGCGGCGAACGCTTTTGCTTCCGGCTCCAGTTGAAACCTCGCCGCGGACGCGGGCGGTTTCCCGCCGCCGGCCGCCGGAGGATTTTCCCGGCGCGTGAACCGCCACGCGAGGGCGCCCGCGACAATGACGACGGCGACGAGCAGCGCGAGCGGGATCAGATTTTTCTGAGCGCCTTTCGCGCTCGCAGGTTCGCGGGACGGTTTCGCGGCGGCGTGCGCGGACTTTTTTCGGCGGCGGCTCATTGAACGTGCGCTTGTTTGGGCTGCCACGTCGGGCGAGTCAATCCTTCCGTCACGGACACGCGAACCCCCCGACCCGGCGCCCTAGCTCAGCGAACAGAAAGTGGCGGCAAGTGAAAAGGGGGTGTTAAGCAGCGGCGTTTGGGATTGCGGTTAATGATAAAAAGCAGAACATTCGGCGCGATCAAAAAGATGAAAGCTCACAGCACTTTCCAGAAGGCCGCATCATTGGTGATTTGTTGCTTCCTTGGCGGTCTTGTTGCCGGGGGGCAAGAGAAAACGAGCCAAGTGAAAACCTTCGAATACATGATACGACGCGCTGAAGAAGGCGATGCAGGGATGCAGTTCACAGTGGGCTTCAAGTATCTCCATGGAGACACAGTCACACAGGATTTTGCTAAAGCCTTTTCGTGGTTTTCAAAAAGTGCCGCCCAGGGTTTTTTGGCTGGCCAGGCATCATTGGCAGATTGCTACCGATACGGAAGGGGCGTTCCCCAAAACAAAGCGATCGCGGACGCGATCCTTTTGAAATTGGCGAACGAAGGGGATGCACTTATGCAGAGAAGTCTGGGTCTCGCATTTGAAGGCGAAATGGTGCGGAAAGGGTGGACCTATCGTGTCAGCGGGGAATTCGTTCCACTCGCGATTCAGGCATACAAATGGTATAGCCTAGCCGCAACTCAAGGAGAAGCATCTGCCGCCAAAGATCGTAATGAGCTCGCTGCCGCAATGGATCCAAAGGATTTGGCAGCGGCACAAAGGCTGGCCGCGGAATTCAAGCCTGCCGAGAAGACGCCTTGGCCAGTTCCTCCGAGACCGCCCACTGAAGAAGAAAAGGCAGCCGAAATCAAAAAGCTTCAAGCCGAGAAGGAAAAGAAAGAAGCGGCAATGGAGAAAATGAAGGCTACGCAGGCGAAGGTTTTGGCGCTTCAGATGAGGCAGGCGAGCAATGGAAGCGCAACATTTCAGTTCGACTTGGGCGCGCGTTATCTCAAGGGAGACGGCGTTGAAAAGAATGAGGACCTGGCCAGGGAGTGGTTGGAAAAATCTGCCGCCCAAGGCAACAATCAAGCGAAGGCTTTGCTGGAGACGACCAAACAAAAAAGTGATCCTTTGTTGAAAAAATAACTCTTAAGAAAGATCATCGCCCTTTATGAACAATTCACTCATCAAGATTGTCTGCGCAGGGGGCATTGTCCTGTTCGCTGTTCACGAAGTTGGCCTCCATTCTTCGGCAGTTCAGTTGCCATCGAACGACGATGCCCACGAACAACCGTGGCTTGACGAGAGGACATCATACGTAGCGCCAGGGGATTCAGGAACGGGATCACACAGCAGTTTCATTTCGGCGAACATCGACTTCACAAAAGTAACCGGGAAGCGTTCGTTGAGGTCTTCGAGCTAGAGATTTTGCGGGAAGAGGACGGTGAATCACCGTTGCGCCAGCGGCTCACCTTCGGCACGCTCGGCGCGTCCCATGAAATATTTCCCGCGTTCCCTCCTCGTTGCCGCCGCGTTGTGCCTGCCGGCGCTCTCCCCTTTCCTCCCCACCACCACCTTCGCCGCCGCGCCCGCTCCGCGCCCCAACATCATCGTCATCCTCAGCGACGACATGGGCTGGTCCGACCTCGGGTGTTTCGGCGGGGAGATTCACACGCCAAACCTCGACGCGCTCGCGGAGGGCGGGCTGCGCTTCACGCAGTTCTACAACACCGCACGCTGCTGCCCCACGCGCGCCGCGCTGCTCACCGGGCTTTACTCGCACCAGGCCGGCATCGGTCACATGACGGACGCTTTCAGCACGAAGGTCGGCGAGGCCTACGCGGGCGACCTGAGCAAACGCGCGGTGACGCTCGCGCAGGCGCTCAAGCCCGCCGGTTACCGCGCCTATGCCGTCGGCAAATGGCACGTGGCGAAAGACATGTCGGCCGACGGCCCGAAGCACAACTGGCCTCTCCAGCGCGGCTTCGACCGTTACTACGGCACCATCACCGGCGCGGGCAGCTTCTACGATCCGGGCACGCTCACGCGCGACAACACCGCCATCTCACCTTTCGCCGACGCGGAATACCGGCCGGCGAAATTTTATTACACCGACGCGATCACGGAGCACGCGGTGCGTTTCGTCAACGACCACCAGCGCGATCATGCGCGCGAGCCGTTCCTCCTTTACTGCGCCTACACTGCCGCGCACTGGCCCATGCACGCGAAGCCGGAGGACATCGCGAAATACAAAGGCAAATACGACGCGGGCTACGACGCGATCCGCAACGCGCGCATCGCGCGGCTCAAGCAGCTCGGCCTCGTGGACCCGCGCTGGCAACCGGCCGCGACCGTCGGCGATTGGACGAGCGTGACGAACAAGGAATGGGAGGCGCGCTGCATGGAGACTTACGCCGCGATGATTGACTGCATGGACCAGGGCATCGGCCGGCTCGTCGCCGCGCTGAAGGCGAACGGGCAGTTTGAAAACACGCTCCTCTTTTTTCTCCAGGACAACGGTGCCTGCGCCGAGACGGTCGGGCGCGGACCGAAGGCCGGGGAGAACAACGAGAAGACCTATCCAGTGATCGCGCGCGACGCGACGCGGACCGACGTGATCCCCAAGCAACTCCGCGACGGCCGCGCGGTGCGGCAAGGCCCCGGCGTGATGCCCGGCGACGAGGACACCTACATCGCCTACGGCGAGGCGTGGGCCAACGTGAGCAACACGCCCTTCCGCCTCTACAAGCATTGGGAGCACGAGGGCGGCATCAGCACGCCGCTGATCGCGCACTGGCCGGCGGGCATCAAGGTAGGGCGCGCTGTCCTCAGCGCGCCGGGCGGCGGCGTGAGGACACGCCGCCCCACCGACACTGGGGCGCTCGCGGACGAACCCGGCCACCTCATTGACATCATGGCGACGTGCGTGGATGTGGCGGGCGCGAAATATCCGGCGGAGTTCGGCGGTGAAAAAATCATCCCGATGCAGGGCGTGAGCCTGCGCCCGGCGTTCGAGGGCGAACCGCTGAACCGACCGCAGCCGATTTTCTGGGAGCACGAGGGCAACCGCGCGGTGCGCGACGGCCAGTGGAAGCTCGTCTCCAAACATCCCGGCGGCTGGGAACTTTACGACATGGCCGCCGACCGCACCGAGCAGCACGACCTCTCCTCGACCGATCCCGGGCGCGTCAGCGCGATGTCCGCGCAATGGGACGCGTGGGCGAAGAAAGTCGGCGTGCAACCGTGGCCGTTGAAGGGCGCGGGGG
Source organism: Verrucomicrobiota bacterium (assembly GCA_016199935.1). Taxonomy (GTDB): domain Bacteria; phylum Verrucomicrobiota; class Verrucomicrobiia; order Limisphaerales; family JACQFS01; genus JACQFS01. Next base: position 6,005 of record JACQFS010000113.1, on the reverse strand, counting down.
AGAAGAAGGCCGCCGGCAAGAACAAGAAGGCGAAGCAGGAATAAACCAATCGGAGGGACGAGCTCGGTTTGGAGCACGGAGCGGCGACACTCTTGTCGCCGTCGTTAATCAAAAATAAAATGGAAGGACGAGGGCGACAAGAGTGTCGCCCCTCCGGCGCGGCCCGTCCGATGCCCGGCGTTCATCCTTTCATTGACTCCCCGGCGGCGGAGGCGTAAGCCGCCCGCATGAGCAAGACGATCTGGCTGGCGTTGGCGGCGGTGGGCGCACTCGGATTTTTCGGCAGCGGTTGCGGCACGGGACGGCCGGCGTCTGCGCCCGCGTCGTCGGTCACCGCGGCTCACGCCATTTTCACCAACTTCACGGATTTGAAATGGGAGAAGGTCTGGCCGGAACTGGGCGCGGACGGGCCCGAGCTGTGCATGCTGCACGTGGACCCGCAGACAGGCGCGACGAAGTTCATGCTGCGCGCGCCGAAGGCGGTCCACATCCGCAAGCACTGGCACAGCACGGCGGAGACGCATTCGGTGCTGGCGGGCGCGAACGTTTTCGCGTGCGGGGCCGAGCGCGTGGAGCAGGGCCCGGGGTCGTTCAACCGGCTGCCGGCGCGGGTGGCGCACGAGGCGTGGCTGCCCGCCGGCTCGCTGATGTTCATCACGCTGGACGGCGCGTGGGACGTGAACTGGGTGGAGGGCGCGCCGACGAAGGATGACCTGGGGCGGTGAGGAGTAATGAGTAAGAGGTAAGCAGTAAGAGCAGGAGGAGGTCGGCCGTCCTTTTTGGTTCACGCGCGGGCGGGGTTGTGCTACGAAACACTGGCCCAACGCAACCGAACCAATCTGAACCGCCGCTGAACTGATGTCCTTCCTCCGTCCGCTCGTCCTGCTCGCGTGGCTCGCCGTCGTGGTGGACGCGCGCGCCGCCGGCACGGGACTCACGGGCGATTATTTCACGGCGAACAATTTCACCGGCACCAAGACCGCGCGCACGGATGCGACGGTGGATTTCGACTGGGGCACTGGTTCGCCGGGTTTCGGCGGGCTGGGCACGAATAATTTCTCGGTGCGCTGGTCCGGACAGTTGGAGCCGCGTTACACGGAGACTTACACGTTCTACGTCACGGCGGATGACGGCGCGCGGCTCTGGGTGAACGACCGGCCCGTCGCGGTGCGGACAGTTTTCAACACCAACTCCGCCCTGTTCTTCGGACAGATTGCGCTGACGGCGGGCGAGCGCGTGAATGTGCGCGTGGAGTTCATCGAGACGACCGGCAACGCGCGCGTGCGGCTCGAATGGGCCAGCGCGAGCCAGGCGCGCGAGGTCGTGCCGCAGAGCCAGCTTTATCCCGCGACCATCGTCCCGGCGCTGGGCTCGATCCTCAAAGAGCACTGGCTCAACCTCGCGGGCACGAGCATCAGCACGCTCACGAGCTACTCGAATTATCCCGCGAAGCCCGACGGTCGTGACTTCCTCCTGAGCTTCGAGTGCCTCGCGACGAATTGGACCGATAACCTCGGCACGCGTGTGAGCGGCTACCTCGTGCCCGCGACGAATGGCAATTACACCTTCGCCGTCGCCGCGAGCGATCGGGCGGAGTTGTGGTTGAGCACGGATACTAATCCCGCGAACAAAGTGCTCATCGCCACGGTGACGAACGCGACGGCGTTCCGCGACTGGACGAACCAGACGAATCAAATCTCCGTCCCGCAGGCGCTCACCGGCGGCGGAAAATATTTCATCGAGCTGCTGCAGAAGGCCGGCGTCGGCAACGACCACTGGTCCGTCGCGTGGCGCGATTCCACCAACGCGGCCTTCGCCGTCATTGACGCCGCGTTCCTCGTGCCCAACGGCCTCGACCGCGCGATCCCGGCGCAGACGAACTTCCTCGACACGCTCGCGCAGGGGCATCCGCGGCTCTTCGCGTCGGCGGAGCGGTTCGCGTGGCTCAAGTGGCAGGTCACGAACAACCCGAACGGCCAGCCCGCGAAATGGTTCACCACGATTTACAACGCCACCACGAACCTGCTCACCAACACCTTCATCGTCTTCGCGCCGGACAATCGCGGGACGATCCTCACCGAGGCGCGCGCCGAGTTGGACCGCATCGGCAAGCTCGGCCTCGTCTGGCGCGTCACGGGCGACACGAACTACGCCGCGCGCGCATGGCAGGAGCTGACCAACGCGGGCGCGCTCACGAACTGGAACGACGCCGCGCATTTCCTCGACACCGCCGAGATGACACACACGTTCGCGCTCGGTTACGACTGGCTCTACGACTATTGGAGCGCGACGCAGCGAACGTTCATCCGCACGAACATCGAGACCAAGGGGCTCAACGCCGGCTTCACGCAGTTCAGCAACCATGTCAGCTGGAGCCTGCCCACCGGCAACAACTGGAACCTCGTCTGCAACGGCGGCCTCACGATGGGCGCGCTCGCACTCGGCTCGGACAGCGAGACGATGGTCGAGAAGATGTTGAACATCGGCACCACGAACGTCGCGTGGGTCATGCAGCATTTCACCGTGGACGACGGCCTCTGGTATTAAGGCCCCGGCTACTGGGATTACTCGACCGACTACAATTTCCGCCACCTCGCCGCGATGGAATCCGCGCTCGGTTCGGACTTCGGCTTGAGCAAAATTCCCGGCGTGGACAACGCCGGCCTCTTCGCGATGCTCACCACAAGCGCGGGCAAACGCAGTTTCAATTTCGCCGACTCCGGCGCGGGCAACTCGCGCGGGCCGCAGTTGTTCTGGTGGGCGCGCCGTTACCTCCGCCCCGAATACGCCTACTACCAGCGCACCAACGCCGCGCCCGAGCCGCTCGACACGCTGCTGTTCGATCCGCGCGGCGGCGACCCGGTGCAGGAACAAATCCAGCCCGACTTTTATTTCCGCGGCCCGACCGGCACCACGATTCATCTGCCGCAGGAGGTCGGCGTGTTCCGCTCCGGTTGGAACGACACGCGCGAAACGTGGCTTGCGTTCAAGGGCGGCGAAATGGGCGCGCCGCACGGCGATCTCGACGCCGGCTCGTTCGTCATCGAGGCGCTCGGCAAACGCTGGGCGCAGGACCTCGGCTCGGATGATTACGCGCTGCCCGGCTATTTCAGCGACAATCCCGCGCCCGGCGTGGACCGCTGGGATTACTACCGGCTGCGCGCCGAGGGCAACAACTGCCTCGTCATCAATCCCGGTTCCGGCCCCGACACGAAGCTCGACCAGGTCGCCACGACGCTGATGTTCCAGAGCCAGACCAACGGCGGCCGCAGCCTCGCCGTGCTCGACCTCACGCCCGTTGAAACGAACGTCACGCGCGCGTGGCGCGGCTTTCAACTTCTCAACGCTCGCAAGGACGTGCTCGTGCAGGATGAAATTGTCGCGGCGACGAACGCGACGGCGTGGTGGTTCATGCACGTGCAGACCAACACGACGGACGTGGCGATTGATCCCGACGGCTCGGCCGTGATGCTCACGCAGGGCGCGGAGCGGTTGTGGCTGAAAATTCTCACGACGAACGGGACCTTCACGTTGAGCAACGCGTCGCCGCTGCCGACCTCGCCCAATCCGCCGGGGCAGAATGCGAATTCAAACTACGCCAAGCTCGCGATCAAGCTCACGGGCGTGACCAACACCACGCTCGCCGTATTGATGAAGCCGCTCGCGACGAATCAGCCCCTGCCGCTCGTGCTGCCCACGGTCGTGCCGCTGGCGCAGTGGCTAATTTCCCCGGACGACGCGCCGCTCGCGCTCGACGGCTACTTCACCACGCCGGAAAATATTTTTCTAGATGTGGACCTCACGACGCTCGCCACCGACCTCGTCACGCCGGGGAGCAATCTGATTTTCGGGGTCAGCGGCGCGACGAATGGTTCCGTCGCGCTGCTCGCCGACGGCCACACCGCGCGCTTCACGCCGGCGACAAATTATTACGGCCCCGCGCAGTTCATCTACACCGTCACCAACGCGGCCACGAACGCCGCGTCCGCCGGCGTGGTGGTCACCGTGCTGCCGGCGACGTGGTATTGGGACACCTCGACCACCGCCGGCCTGCAAGCCGCCAGCGGCACTTGGGACGGAGCGAACTCCAACTGGTCGTCCGCGTCGGCGGGATCGAGTCCGTTGCTCGCGTGGCCGCCGCAGGGCAACGACGCGATGTTTGTCGGAGCGGGTGGAAGTTACACCGTCACCATCGGCGCGACGCAAAAGGTGAATCAGATCTCGACCACGAACGGCACGTGGACTTTCTCCGGCGGCGCGCTGAACCACGCCAGCGGCCCGCTGATCATCACGGCCGATGCGGACACCACGCTGAACTCGCCGCTCGTGGCGGACACTGATTTCGCCAAGCTGGGCACAAACAGACTGACTCTCGGCGCGCCGGTGACTTTCTCCGGCGACGTCACGGTGCCCACCGGCACGCTGCGCCTCGCGACCAACGGCGCGCTGCCGCCCAATGTCGACGCCCGAATCGGGAGCACCAACGGCACGGTCGGCAATCTCGAGGTGAACGCCAGCCAGACGCTCGCCAGCCTCAATTTCCAAGCCCTCACGACCCTCACCAACACCGTCAGCATCCCGGCGGGAAACACGCTGACCATCAGCAACGCCGCGCCCGGCATCGCCTTCGGCGTCGGAAATTACGGCAGCACGATTGGCAGCATCACCGCGACGACGCGCGTGGCCTTCGTCTCGGGCGGCTCGCTCGCCATCGCCGCCACGAACGGCACGTTCTCCATCGAACCGAGCGGCACGAACAACGCGGGCACCGCGCTGGCCGTGCTCGATCTGTCGAAGCTGTCGAACTTCAGCGCGAGCGTCGGCAGTTTCAGCGGGTCCGTCGTCGCGGGCAAACCCAACAACGTGTCGGGGCAGTTCACGCTGACCCTCGCCACCAACAACACCATCACCGCCACCAACGTCGTCCTCGCGGCCTCCGGCAACGGCAGCGGGACGGTCACGATCAGCCTCGGTGCGAGCAACCGGATCAATGCGAACAACCTCGCGGTCGCGGGCGGTCGCTACACCGCCACGATGAGCTTCCAGACCGGCGCGAGTTCCAACCTGACCCTGCGCGGCGCGTCCGGCGGCACGAGCCGCGCGAATGTTTTCGCGGGCGACCAGATCAATTTTTCCGGCGTCGGCGGCGGCGGTGGCGGATCGAGCACGAGCACCGGCACGCTCAATTTTGGCGCCGCCACCGTGGACGCGCGGATCAACCAGTTGACGCTCGGCATCGGCGCCAGCGTGGCGAGCCAGACCTACGGCACGGGAATCGGCACCTTCACCTTCGGCGGCTCCAACAGTTTGGTGGACGTCAACCAAGTCTATCTCGGCTACGCCACGCTGAACTCCACGGTCGGCACCACGTTCAATTCCCCGACCCACACCGGCACGCTGAACATGAACGGCGGCGCGCTCACCGTGAACTCCAACTTCTTCCTCGGCTACAGCGCCGACGACAACCTCGGCAACACGCAGAAGGTCGCGGGCGTCTTCAACCTGAGCGGCGGGGTCGCCACGGTTGCCTCCAACATCTTCCTCGGTTACGCCACCAACACCGTCGGCACTGTCACCGGAAATCTGAATCTCACGAACGGCACGCTGATTGTCGGCGGCGATATTCTTTCCTCCGGCGTCACCGCGACCGGTGCCGTCAATCTCGTGGGCGCCACGCTGAACCTGAACGGCGGGAACATCGGCTCGGCCGCGAAACCGATCTCGCTGGTGACCAGCAACGGCACATTGCAAAACTTGGGCGAACTCAACGACGGCACGACGCCGTTGACAAAGATCGGCGCGGGTGCGCTGACCATCGCGGGGACCAACGCGTTCACTGGCGGCACCATTCTTTCCGCGGGCACGCTGCGGCTCACCGGAAATCTCGGCAGCGGCGTGACGGCGACGAATGGCGTCTTCAGCGGCAACGGCGCGATCACGGGCAGTCTGGTCTTGGGAGCGCCCGTGTCGTTCCAGCCGCAGATCAACGGCACCAATGCCGGCAT
>JACQFS010000112.1 GCA_016199935.1 Verrucomicrobiota bacterium | reverse complement strand
CCGGGCCGCTGGCGCACGCGAATGTGTTGTTCACCGTGCCGCAGGGCGCAGCGAAGTATCTGCTGAACCGCCGGGGCGATGTGGATGATCAGGTGACGTTGCGCACGGATGCGGAGGGCTACGCGCAGGCGTGGGTGTTGGTGCCGGTGGATTTCGCGGCCACGAACGTCCTCGCGGTGGCGGCTGGCACGCCGGCCAACTTCACGCGCGTGCGGATGCGCGTGCTGGTGGATGACTACAGCGGCACCGGGACGCTCCAGTGGAACACCAATGCCATCCCTCAACCGTGGGCCGTGGCCACGCGCACCAAACTGCTGGACCCGGTGGGGCCGCCGGCGGGGGTGAGCGCATTCTCCGAGGTGGCGGGGTTTGGCGAGGGAGACGTTTTTCTTTCGACCGAACTTTTTCTCGAACCGTATGGCTATTCCAACAGCTCGACCTACCTGCGCCTACACAACACGGAGCCGAGCAACTATTATCAATTGCTCAGCACGAATCTCCTGACCAACCAACCCGGCGAGTGGACCTTGGGGCAAATCATCACGGGCGCCACCGACACGAATGTAATGGAATTTGACCCGGTGTTCACGGACACCGAGACGAAGACTTTTTTCCGGGTGCACCAAGCGCCCAACATCGTCAGCATCGAGGCGACCCAGAATGCCTACGAGCCGCGCGCCGCGATTGGCGACGCCGGGGAGATCGGGATTTTCTACCTCAGCCTCGGCAACACAAACCCGACGACCAATGTCACGGTTTACTACCGCATCAGCGGTTCCGCTTCCAACGGGGTCGATTATTCCAACCTCTCAGGCGTCGTCACCATTCCGAAGAATCCGGGATTCACGGAGATTCACGTCCTGCCCATTGAGGACAATCTCAACGAAGGCACGGAACTGGTCGTGCTGACAATCATTCAGACCAATGACTACCTGATCGTCTCGAACGAATCGGTGGCCGCCTTGACCATCTCGGACAACTCGGCGCTCGTTTCGGTGCAAAACCTCGACAACCCCACGGCCATCGAACCTGGCGGCCCGCCGGGCGCGCCGGGAGTGAGCGCCTCGTTCATCTTCTACAGAACGGACGAGCGGGCCACCAACGCCCCACTCCCGGTCTATTACCGGGTCACGGGCACTGCAAGCAATGGGGTGGACTACACCTTGTTCAGCGGCGTGCAGACTTTTCCCGCGGGGATCGGAGGGGTGGTCACCACCAACCTCGTCGTGGTTCCGCTGGCAGACAACTTGGCCGAGGGCATCGAAACCGTGACGGTGACCCTGATCCCGACCAACACCTACCAGATTGATTCATCCGCCTCGAATGCCACCATCAACATCGCGGACAGTTCGACCACGATCAGCATCGGGGCGGTGACGAATGCCATCGAACCCTATGCGGGAACCGGTTTTTCCGGACAGACCGGATACCTTTATGTCAGTCGCAGTGATTCCCGGGGGTTGTATCCCGCGTTGACGGTCTCGTATCAGGTTAGTGGCACGGCCAGCAACGGGGTGGATTACAGTTTCCTAAGCGGCACGGTCTCCTTCGCTTCCAACACCACGGCGAACTCTACCAATATACTCGTTGTGCCCCTGGGCGACAACCTGCTGGAGGGCGTGGAAACGGTGATCGTCACGTTATCGCCGGTAACCACTTACTTGATTGACTCAAACAACGCTTCGGCGGTGGTCAATATCTTCGACAGTTCGTCCAATCTCGTCAGCATCGCGGCCTTGACCAATGCGGTGGAACCCAACTCCGCAATCGGCGATCCCGGCCGCGTCGGAGCTTTTCTGGTCAGCCGTTCCGACGCGCGCGGAATCTATCCGGCCTTGCCCGTCTCGTATCAGATCAGTGGCACGGCGAGCAACGGGATCGATTACAGCAACCTGACCGGCACGGTCACGATTGCCTCCAATGCGCTATCCAATTTCGTTTTCATCACCGCCATTGAGGACGGATTGTTCGAGGGCAATGAAACGGTCACGCTCACCCTGACTCAGACCAGCACGTATGGGGTGAATTCCGGCAGCGCTTCGGCCACGATCACGATCAGCGACACGACGACGACGGCCGGCATCACCGCCGCCACCAACGCGGTGGAGACGAATTCCGCCAGCGGGATTCCGGGCCGGGTTGGTGCCTTCTTTGTCACCCGCACGGATACTCGTAATTTTTATCCGGCGTTCGAGGTGCGGTATCTCGTCAGCGGCACGGCGAGCAACGGGGTGGATTATAGCACGATCAACGGCATCGCTTCGTTTGCCGCCGGTTCCAACCGGGCCACGGTCCTCATTCAGACCTTGGAGGATCTCCTGATCGAAGGGGATGAAACGGTCACCTTGACGCTCATCCAGACCAACGGGGCGTATTTGATCGCGACAAATTCTACGGCGACGATCATCATTCAAGACAACGTTCCCCTGATCCCGGTGGTCACGAATTTAGCCGGTCCCATTGGGATTGATTACCACGCGCCTTCCAACTCGCTGATCATTTCATACAATTACAACACGGGCCTGCCGTTCAATTTTGCCCGCATTTATACCAATGGCGGCCTGACCATCGTGACCAACTGGTCCACGATATCCAATCTGGCGGACGAGGTCAAATTGGCGACCGTGAAAGCAACGCTCAATGGTTTCACGAATGGGGAAATGTATTTCAGCAGCGGCGGCGGGATTGGAAAACTGGCCGCAGATGTCGCGCTCACTAATTTGACTTGGGCGATCCTGACGAATGCCACTGTGACCAACGCATTGCCGATTCGGGGAAGTCTTTACGTAGATCAGACCGGGGTGTTCAGCAATCAATTGATCGCCGTGGCAAGTGATCCCAACGCATCCACTAATACGAAAGGCGTTTGGCGCGTGGACGCGCAGGCGCATCCCACTCTGCTGGCAAATTTGGCCACTCGCCATCTTGAAGGCGTGATCACGCTTACCAACGATGTTGCCAAGTGGGGACCGTGGGCGGGAAAGATCATTACAGGGGATGAGGATTTCCTTCCAAATCCTGTGATTTATACGATCGCCACGAATGGAGTCGTGACCACCAATGACACCACCAACCTTGTGGTCGGCGGAATCCACCCTGAAGACTTTGACATCATTCCAACAAATCAAAACCTATATGCGTGTGACTCAGACAGAAATATGATCCTAAAGCTACCGGCTGTTTATCTCACCAACTTCGTTGGCGACCTTTTGATTACACAAGCTGGCGAACAGCTTAACAAGCCTGCCCAATTATTCATAGTGCATTGGGATTCCGGAACCACTAATTTTATAATCCGTAGTGTCACTTACATTCGCTCGGACAACACGCTTGGGCATTTTGAGCATGTGACATTTTCTCCAATTGAGTTACCTGATATCGTCCCCTAGCTTGTATGAAGCAGTTCCTTTGTTTAATCCAGATAATGTCTTTTCTTAGCCTCGCAAAAGGACAGGTTACTTTCGTTTACGACCAACAATCCTCTTCCGATGAAACTCCGTTTGGAGGGAATTCCACTATACAAACGTTTCCAAACCCTTATGGTCAATCCTTTATTCCTTCCCTAAACGCAATAGACTTTATTAAACTGCAATTTTCCGATGCGCAACCCAGTAACGCGGTTGGTGCCACGCTTTATGTTAATTTAAGAGAGAATTCGATTGGAGGCATTATCTTGGGTTCATCAACGCCAAATGCATTGCCAGATGCCTTTGTGGGAGTTACAACATTTTTGTTTTCTAACACATTAGCGTTGACTCCAAGCGCGACTTATTTTTTTGAACCAGTTGTTCAATCAGGAGACAATTGGAATGTAAACGGTGGTGAATATAATTATCCTCAGGGTAGTGCTTTTTTCGCAGGACTGCCGCAAACGGGAAGTGACTTTTGGTTCCGCGAAGGAACAATTTCGGTGCCCGAGCCATCGTCGGTGTGCCTTGGCCTGGCCGGGGCCGGCGCGCTCGTCTGGTTTCTCCGCCGTCGTGCTTCCGCTTCCGGCTAGTGCGAGCCGTCCCGGCTCGCGCTCCGCCGCTCAGCGCACTTTCAACTCTGCCTTGCCCGCCTGCGAAATCAGGAAGTTCGCCTGCCGCCGCAGGACGATGAGGTCCAACTCCACCTTCTCGCCCTTTTTCTTGCGGAGCAGCAGCCGGCCGACCTCGACGAGATCGTCAGGCGTCTGGCCGTTGAACGCGCGGATGATCAGCCCGCGCTGCAACTGCGCGTCCGCCGACGGGCCCTCCTTGTCCACGTCCGTGATCAGGAAACCATCCGCGCGGTTCAGTCCCAGCTCGGCGGCCATCTGCGGTGTGACCTCGGTGAGCGTCGCGCCGATTTTTCCGCGGATGAACTCGGGCGTGAAAAATTCCTTCTGCACGATCAGCCGCACGTTCGCGGTGCGCGCCACGCCCTCGCGCGACACCTCCACGCTCGCGGGCGATTTGCCGGCGGCGGCGGTCAGCTCGGTGTTGAACTCGATGAAGCTGCGCACGGGCCGGTTGTTCACGCGGAGAATTTCATCCTTCTCGCGCAGGCCCGCCTGCTCGGCCGGACTGCCCGGCTCGACGCCGACGATGGTGAGCGGACCCGCGACGGTCGCGCCGTTGCCGTTGGTTTTGGCGACGGCCTTCACGTAGCCGCCGAACCACAGCCCGCGCGTGCGCTCGGGCGTGAAGATGCCCGCGAGCGAGTCGGTGATGATCTTGATCGGGAGCGCGAAGCCGATGCCCTGACCCTCGCGATAGAGGCCGACGTTGATGCCGATGAGTTCGGCGCGGACGTTGATGAGCGGCCCGCCGCTGCTGCCGGGATTGATCGCCGCGTCAGTCTGCAACCAGTCGCCGGGCCCGAGCGGCTCGGCCTCGGGCGGCGGGCGGCGGTTTTTCGAACTGAGGATGCCCTTGCTCACCGAGCCGCCGAGACCGAAGGGATTGCCCAGCGCGAGCACCGTCTCGCCGAGGATCAGATCGTCGTCGGGCGCGAACTTCACCGGCGTGAATTTTTCACCGGAGCGAGCGCGGATTTTCAACAGCGCCACGTCACTGCGGCCGGTGGTGACCACGCGGTCGGCCTGGCGCTCGCGACCGTCGGAAAGTTTCACCCAGATTTCCGTCGCGCGCCGGACGACGTGGTCGTTGGTGATCAGATAGCCCGCCTCGTCAATGATGACGCCGGAGCCGATGCTCGTGTTTTTTTCCACGCGCCCCATGCCGCGCATCTCGCGCAGGAGCGCCTCGAACGGATCGCTGATCTGGCGCAGCTCGGTGGTGGCGATGTTCACGACGCTCGGCAAAACTTTCTCGATGGCCTCGACGCTCGCGTCGCGCCGCGGGTCCGGCTCGGCGGGGTGCGCGGGCGCGGCGTGAAGTTGCGCGGCGAGGAGCAGCGCCGGGGCGAGAACGAAAAGGTGGTGCGGTTTCATCTGGGAGAAAAGACACGTGGCGCGGGGCTGGCGTTCATTTGCACGACGCGGAAAGTAGGCGAAAGGCGGCGGTCGCGCCACTGCGCTTTCGCGGTGAGGGGGAACGGCGGAGGTTGCCCGCGAACCACGCGAACGACGCGAAAAAGACCCGGCTTGGCTTTCGCGTCGTGCGCGTGCTTCGCGGGCCGTCACACCAAGCCGTGCTGCCGCATGAACGCTTCGAGTTCGTCCGCGCCGAAATCAGCGAGCACGAGCCCATCCATCTCCAGGCACGGCGCCTTGGACTGGCCGGTGAGTTCGAGCATCTCCGCACGCGCGGCACGATCGGCGGTCACGTCGAGCTCGTCGTATTTGAAACCGTGTTCATCGAGCCAGTCGCGCGCCTCGTCGCACCAGCCGCAGAAGGGTTTGATGAAAAGGCGGAGGTGTTTGGGTTTCATGGAGCGTAAGGAGTAAGAAGTAATGCGTAAGATGGCCGCTGACTGATTACGGATTACTCGTTACTCGTTGGTTTCCGTAATGATCGTGTCCGCGTGCTCGTAGCACGGCGCGCAGCAGCACAGGAGCCGCAGCACCTCCGTCCCCGTGTTCCACAGCTTGTGCTTCTGGCCCGGCGGGATCGCGACGGCGTCGCCGGGCTTCACGTCGCGCAACTCGCTCTCGATCCGCATCCGGCCGGTGCCGTGCGTGATGAAATAAATCTCCTCCGTCTTCGCGTGACAATGCTCCTGCGTCGCGCCGCCGACCGGCACGCGTGCCTCGGCGAGGCTCTGATTGCGGACGGCGGAGTTGCGGTAGGCGAGCAGCTCGCGGATTTCCGAGCCGTCCTTGGTGATGAAGGCCGGTGCGTCGGCGATGTTTTTCACGTCCATAATTGCGGAACACTTAGCCACGGATTGAACACGGATGAAACACGGATGTTCTGCCAGCAGCCGGCGAATCCGTGTTTCATCCGTGGCTGATTCACTCCGTCGGCTGAAACCGGTTGCCGAGCAGCCGCTGCCAGTTCGCCTGCCCGAGCAGCACCCCCGCGACGACCAGCAGCATCGCCGGCCAGAAATTTTTCGAGATCGGTTCGTCGAGTGTCGTGTGCGCCCAAAGCACGGTGCTGAGCGGGATGAGATTCATGAACAGATAGACCTTGCTCGTGGGCCAGTGCCGCAGCGCGTTGCTACACAGCGCGAACGCCACCACCACGCCGCCGAAAATCGTGTAACCGTGCGCCAACGCGAAATCCCAGCGCCAGTGGAAGCCCTTGAGCGCGAGTTCGACGACCGCGAACGGCGCCATCAGCAGGCCCGCGCGCCACATGGCTTGCGCCGTCATCTCTGCGCCGGACAGATGCTCGCCGAAGCGCCGGCATTGCCGTCCGTAGTTCGCCCACAACACCGACGACGCGAGCGCGAGCGCGTCGCCGAGCCAGCGGTTGGAGTTGAAATTCAGCGCGGGCCAGAACAGCACGAGCGCGCCGCACAGCGCGAGCAGCGCCGCGCCGTAGCGTTGCGCCGAACGCCAGCTCGCGCGCGGACGGCCCTCCCACACGAGCGCCCAGACCGGCGACGCGGCGATGTAGAGCGCGGTGTTCGACGCGGTGGTGAAGACCATCGCGTAGTTGAACGCCACGACGTAGGTCGCGAGGCTCAGCGCGCCGCGCACCCACAGGTCGCGCCGGAGTTTTTCACTGAGCGTGGAAGATTTGCCGAGAATGTCCGTCCAGCGAAGCAGCGCGAGCATCACCGCGCCGGCGATGAGGAAGCGCGAGCTCGCGAGAAACATCGGCCCCCACTCGCGCACGCAGAAACGGATGGCGGTGTTGTTCCCGCCCCAGATGAACACGCAGAGCAGAAGGCCCGCGAGAATGCCGCCGTTGGTCTTTGCCGAAAACACGGCCAGTAGGTCAGAGCGAGAAGCCCGCCGCCTGCGCGTCCGCGGCGAACATCTTCACCGTGTCGAGCGAGAGCGCGCCGAGGTCCAGGCCGCACATCTTGATCGCCTTGCCGAGGATGTCGTGCGGCACGGTGACGATCGCGCAGCCGCAATCATCCGCCTGAAAAATGTTCAGCACCTCGCGCACGCTGGCCCAGAGCAGTTCGGCCTGCGGCTGGCCCGCGAGAATTTTTTTGCTCTCGCGCATGATCGGCATCGGGTCCACGCCCGTGTCGGCGATGCGCCCGGCGAAGATCGAGACGACCGACGGCACCTTCGGGTCGAGCGCCGCGGCCACGCCGCGCACCTGTTCGAGCGTGAGGATGGCGGTGACGTTGAGCTTCACGCCGGCGGCGGCGAGTTCCTTGATCAGCGGCAGCGAGGATTCGCCGCGCGTGTTGGTGATGGGAATCTTCGTGTAAACATTCGGCGCCCACGCGGTGATTTTGAGCGCCTGCCGTTTCATCTCGGGAAACTCGTCGGAAAAAACTTCGAGCGAGATCGGCTTGGCCTTGATCGTCGTGAGGATGTCGCGCGCGAACGCCTCGAAGTCGCTGATGCCCGCCTTGCGCATGAGCGTGGGGTTGGTCGTGAGGCCTTGGATGAGCGGGTTCGCGTAGAGGCTCAACATGCCGGGCTTGTCGGCGCCGTCGGCGAAAATTTTTACCTTCAGGTTGGCGAGGGTTTTCATGCGCAATTGGCGCGAAAGCTAAATCACCGCCGGGAATGCTCAATGATAATCCTCGCCGCCTCGACCAAGTCCTTCACGCGAAAGTCTGGCGGCTGCCGCAACGCCTCGTCGTAGCCGTAATCAATGAACACCGTGCGGCAGCCCGCCGCGTGACCGCAATCCACGTCGCGCCAGCGGTCGCCGACCATCCAGCTTTGCGCGAGATCAACGCCTAGCGCGCGCGCGGCCGTGAGCAACAGCCCGGGCTTGGGCTTGCGGCACTCGCACGGCTGGCCGTAGTCCTCGCCGGCGTGGTAGCAGACCTCGATGCGGTCCAGCGGCAGGAGCTTCGTCATCTGCGCGTGCATCGCCTCGATGACTGACTTCGCCATCGTGCCTCGTTCCACGTCCGGCTGGTTCGTGGCGACGATGAGAAGAAAGCCGGCCTGCTTGAGCTGCACGCACGCCTCGACGACGCCGGGAAGAATCTCGAAATCGGCAAGCGCGCTTGGCGCGAAGGGTTTGCCGTCGCGGATGATGGCGCGATTGATGACACCATCGCGGTCGAGGAAGACGGCGCGATTCAAAGGGGTGGGAGCCGAAGTGGGGAGGCTCATTTGTTTTCGGGAAGTCAGAGCCTCCTTACGTCGGCTCCTGCGAATTTACTTCGTCCCTTCCCACTTGGTCCGGTTCACCTTGAGCTTCGGGTGCGAGACGAACAGGTGCCACACGACCGCCTGGAACGCCTCCGAGTGCGGCGTGGTGTGCTCCGCGTTCACCGTCGGCACGATGACGCACGCGGTCGCCTCCTTCGCCGTGTAGCCGCCGTCGCGGCCCACGATGCCGAGCACGGACGCGCCGAATGATTTCGCGAGCTGAACCGCGGCGACGAGATTCGGGCTGACATTTTTTTCAAGGTTGCCGCCGCCGACGGAAAAAATCAGGAGTGCATCATTGCCGCTGATCCGGCTGCCCTTGAGCCACTCGCTGAACACGGTGGCCCAGCCCTCGTCGTTGGTGCGCGCGGTGAGTTCGGAGACGTTGTCGGTGGGCGCGTAGGCCTCGAAGCCGCAGATTTTGCGAAAGTCATTCACGGCGTGGCCGGCGTTGCCCGCGCTGCCGCCGACGCCGAGGATGAAGAGCCGCCCGCCGCGTTCGCGCACGCGCGCCAGTTCATCCACGACCTGCTCAATGGCCGCGGCGCTCAGGCCGGCGACGACCTTCTGCGTCTCTTCGAGATACTGGTGAGTGAAGTTCATTGCGCGCGATGAAACACGGGCGGCGGCGGGAATTGAAGCAGGAAAGTGGGACGTAAGAAGTAAGGAGTAATCCGTAACGAGCACGGTCCGGTCCGGATTACGGATTACTCGTTACTCCTTACGCAGCAACTTCTCCAACTCCGCCAACCCCGTGTGCGAGCCAATCTCGTAGAACCTGTGCTTCACTTCGAAGCCCGCGAGCTGCCGTTGCGCGACGAGCCGCTGCATCACCTCGGCGAGGTCGAACGGTTTGTCCGCCGGCCAGTCGGCGAACGCCGCGGCTCGGAACAGACTCAGGCCGTAGTCAATGTGGTGCATCTCCGGCAGCCGCGCCCGCTTGTCGTAAACGGCGATCTCGCCGGCGCGGAAGACGACGTTGCTCGTGTCGTAGAGGCCGTGGTTCTCGAACACGGTCATCAGCCCCAGCTTGCCGCTGCGCGCAAAAAATTCCGCAATGGGCGCGAACTCGACCGGCAGATACGAGTCGCCGTAGAGCACGAAGAAACTTTCGCCGAGCTTCGGCAACGCCTGCTTGAGCGCGCCGCCCGTGCCGAGCAGCACCGGGCCATCGAACGAGTATTCCAGCTTCACGCCATGCGCCGCGCCGTCGCCGAATTCCTGCACGACCATTTCGCCGAGGTGACCGAGGCAAAGCACCGCGCGCCGCACGCCCTGCGCACGGAGCAGCGCGAGCTGGTGCGTAAGGAAAGGTTTGCCCGCGACGGGCAGCAGCACCTTTGGAATTTTTTCCGTCAACGGCTTGAGCCGCGTGGCGAGTCCGCCGGCGAGAATGGCGACGGGGATGTCGGCAAGCGTCGCGTTCACTGAATCACGACTTTGGTGCCCTCGAAGTCGAAGCGGAAGCGGACTTCCTTCAGGCCCTCCTGGCGCATCACGTGGCGCAGCTTCGCCTTGTCCTCCTCGGCGTAGAACGCGAGAAAGCCGCCGCCGCCCGCGCCGATGAGCTTGCCGCCGAGCGCGCCGTTCGCGCGGGCGAGGTCATACCAGCGGTTGATCTGCTCGTTGCTCATGCCGGCGCTGCGCGCCTTCTTGCGCTGCCAGTGGTCGTCCATCAGCCGCGCGAACTCGCGGAGGTTGCCGGACTCGAGCGCGTCCTTGCTGCGGTAGCCGGACTCCTTCACGTGGTTCAAATTTTCGAGCATCGCCTGGTCGTCGTGCTTCGACTTTTCATTCTGGTCCTTGAGGATCGCGGAGGCGGAGCGCGAGTAGCCGGTGAAAAACATCAGCAGGTTGTCCTCGAGATTGTAGAGCGTCTCCTCGGAAACTTTCGCAGGCCACGCCTTCACGCCGCCGCCGGGCTGGAACTCGAAGCAGGTGATGCCGCCGAACGCCGCGATGT
>JACQFS010000111.1 GCA_016199935.1 Verrucomicrobiota bacterium | reverse complement strand
TCGGCACCAACATCTGGGCGCTGCCGCTGTATCCGGTCGCCGCGGCGACGAATGATCTCGTGGCCACCAACAAATTCACGCAGGGCGCGATCGCCCTCGCGGCGAACGGCATTCCGATTTTCAACCCTTACAACAACACGGGGAAAATCTCCGCGCAGATCGGCGAGCTCGATTATTGGGGCGGCCACTGCGGTCGCGGTGATGATTATCACTACCACGCCGCGCCGTTGCACCTGACCAATACGCTCGGAGTTTCCGTGCCGCTCGCGTTCGCGATGGATGGCTATCCGGTCTATGGCCTCGTCGAGCCCGACGGCTCGGCGTTCGCGACGAACACGCTCGACAATGTGGCGGGCCACACTAACGGCACCGGCAGCTACCATTACCACGCCTCGACGAATTTTCCCTACGTCAACGGCGGCTTCCACGGTGTCATCACCATCGTCACCAACGGCTCGGCGACCCAAGCCGGCATCCAACCGAAGGCTGGAGGAGTCCGGCCGGCGGGCACGCCGTTGGCCGGCGCTTACATCCAGATTTTCACGAACCTCGGGCCGGACCAGTTCCAAATGTTCTACAGCCTGCCGTCCAATTCCTCCCCAGCCTTCGCCACGAACTACTGGCTCTACACGCTCAACCGCGCGTCGAATTCCGTCACCGTCACCTACTCGTCGTATGACGGGGTCAGCGGCCCGACCACGACGAACTACGCAAACTGGAAACCCGCACCCGCGTTCACCTCGACGAACGAACCGCTCGTCACCACGCAGCCGACGAACCTCACTCGGCCGGCCGGATCGAACACGAGCTTCTCGATCACGGCGGCGGGCCTCGGCACGCTGGCGTATCAGTGGTTTAAGGACGGCGTGGAACTCGCCAACGGCGGCGGCATCGGCGGCGTGAACACGACGACGTTGAACGTGACGAATGTTCAGGCCGGCGATGCGGGCGCATACTCAGTCGTGGTGACGAACACAGTAGGCAACACGCTGAGCGCCTCGGCGATTCTGACCGTCAACGGCGCGCCGTCGAACACGCCGCCGACGCTCACGGCAATTTCCAATCGCACGCTCCTCCCCGGCGACTCGCTCGTCATCACCAACGTCGCGAGCGATGCCGAGACGCCGGGCCTGTTGACCTTCAGCCTCACGAACTCTCCCCCCGGCGCGGGCATCACGACGAACACCGGCATCCTCACGTGGGTCACGTCGGTGACGAACGCGGGCACGACGAATCCCTTCACCGTCGTGGTCGCGGACAACGGCTCGCCGAATCTCACGGCGTCGCAAAGTTTCACGGTGACCGTGCTCGGCATCGGCGGGACGAACACCGCGCCGGTCTTCGCGGCGGCGACCAACCGCTACGTCATCAACGGCGGCGACACGATCTCGATTACCAATCTCGCCACCGACGCCGAAGCACCGCCGCAGACGCTTGCTTACAGCCTGCTCACCGGACCTGTCGGCGCGACGATCAACACGAACACGGGAGTCGTGACGTGGATTACGACGACGAACAATTCTGGCACGTCGAACTTGTTCCGCGTGGTGGTGACGGACAACGGCTCGCCAATTCTGAGTGCGACGAATTCTTTCACGGTGTTCGCCCGCTCGTTGAAGCCGAACGTCATCCTCTTCGTGACGGACGATCAGGGTTACCACGACATCAGCGCGCACGGGGCGGAAGCACCCACGCCGAACATGGATCGCATCGGCAGCGAGGGCATCCGGCTCGAAAGATTTTACGCGACGCCCGTGTGCAGCGTGACGCGCTCGACGTTGTTGACCGGACGCAACCCCGTCCGCACCGGCGTCAACAATTCGCACGGGCTCGATCTGCGCGAGCACCTCATGCCGGTCACGTTCAAGGCGGCGGGCTATCAGACCTTCATGTGCGGCAAATGGCATCTCGGCGGGCTTTACAACAACACGAACACCACCGTCATCAACGGCGCCACGAACACCGTGATCCGCGAGAACGTGGATTATCAGCCGCAGGTGCGCGGCTGGGACACGCACTACGGCGAATACACCGGCGCGATCAATTACCTCGCGCACACCAGCCAGGAGAACGGGCAGTTGGACTGGTGGCTCAACGGCCAGACGAATCTCGACGCGGGCTGGTCCACCGACCTGCTCGCGGCGAAGGCGGTGTCGCTGCTGCAAAATCGCGATCCGTCGAAGCCCGTCATTCTTTACCTCGCGTTCAATGCCGTGCATCCCGGCGTCAGCGCGCCCACGAATTATCTCAACAAATATTTGAGCATCACGAACGTGACGCGGCGCACGATGGTCGCCGCGCTCGACCAGATGGACGTGGGCATCGGCAGCGTGCTCAACACGCTCGACGCCGAGGGCATCGCGACCAACACGCTCGTCGTTTATTTCAGCGACAACGGCGCGGACACCAACGGCGGCGGGCTGAACCTTCCGCTGCGCGGCACCAAGAGCGATTTGTTCGATGCGGGCATCCATACGCCGGCGGCGGTGCGCTGGCCGGGCGTGCTGCCTTCGGGTGTGACGAATTGCCAGCAGTTCATCTGGGCCGGCGACTGGTTCCCGACCATCTGCACCGCGGCGGGCGTGACGCCGCTGAACACGAAGCCGTTCGACGGCGTGAACATGTGGCCGCTGCTGCTCACCGCCACGAACGGCGCGTTCAATCCGACGAATTATCGTGGCTCGCCGCTCGTCTCCGGCAGCAGCGCGGGCAGCGGCGTATTCGACGTGTTCAGCAGCGGCACGAACCTCACGATGTTCAAGCTCATCCGCGACAAGCTCGCGGGAAATACTTTCAGCAACTACCTCTTCGACATCATCAACGATCCATCCGAGAGCAACGACGTCGTCAACGTTCCGGCTTACTCGAACATCGTCGCGACCTTGAGCACCTACTACAGCAACCTCACCGCGGAAGCCTACTCGCCCTACATCGGCGCGCATCCGACGAACCAGACCGTGACTGCCGGCGCGAACGTGACGCTTTGGGCGATGACCACGGTGTATCCGAAAACGGTGACGACGCAGTGGCGCAAGAACGGCACGAACATCGTCGGCCAGACGAATCGCACGACCTTGGAGACGAGCGTGTATCTGCCGCGGCTCGATCTGACAAATGTCACGACGGCCGACTCGGGCAACTACGACATGGTGGTGACCGACAACGCCGTCGGCTGGCCGACCACCGTTACGAGCCTCGTGGCCGTGGTCACGGTCAACACCGCCGGGAGCAACACCGCGCCGGTGCTCGGGGTCATTACGAACCGCACGATCAGTGTCGGCAGCACGCTGCTTGTCACGAATGTCGCGACCGACGCGGAGGCTCCGCCGCAAGTGCTCACCTACACGCTGCCCGTCGCGCCGACGAACGCGGCGATCAACGCAAACTCCGGCGTCATCGCGTGGACGCCATTGGCGGGTCAGGCGAACACGACGAACACCTTCACGACCGTCGCGACCGACAACGGCACGCCGAACTTGAGCGCGACGAACAGTTTCCTTGTCACCGTGCTCTCCAACGTGTCGCCGTTCCTCAGCATCACGGGCGTGGCGATTTCGCCCGCCGCGCCGACGTCGAACGACCTCGTGTCGGTCACCGCGACCATCGCGAGCAGCGCGACGGTGACGCAGGCGCTGTTGAGCTACAGCACCGGCGCGGGCGGCGCGGGCGCGACGAACACGGTTTTCTCCGAGACGATGACTCCGACCGCGGTCACCAACGGCTGGGACGGCACCGGCGCGGACAATTTGTGGACGGTGGTATCGCTGGGCGGCGCCGGAAACCTTAAGCAGGCGAGCAACGCGAATCACACGCCGGTCGGTCAGGGCGGCCAGTGCGGTGTGGAAATGGGCAAAGGCTCGACGAACGCCTCCGACACGATGGTCACCACGACCAGCAACATCAACGCGACGGGCGCGAGCGGCTACGTCGAGTTCTGGCTCGGCACCGTGAACGTGACGAACGGGCTGGGCTGGACGTTCCAGCTCTCGACGAACGGCACGACGTTCATCACGCGCACCAACGAGTCCGACGGCACTGTTCACGGCATCCAGAAATATCACTACGACCTGCTCCCGTCGGAGTTGGTGAGCACGTTGAAGATTCGTTTTCAATTCATCGGCAACAACGTCGGCGGGCCCACCGGGCCGAAGGTGCGGATTGACGACATCATCGTGGCCACCGCCATGGCGGGCGGCGCGGCCTACACGAACGTCGCGATGGCCGATGACGGCGCGCATCAGGACGGCGCGGCGGGCGATGGCGTTTTCGGTGCGCAGATTCCAGCATTCCCCACGGGCACCACGGTGAGCTACTACCTGACCGCGGCGAACAGCGGCGGCCTCAGCGCGACGAATCCCGTCGGCGCGCCCGCGAGCAATTTCTCCTACACCGTCACGACGGCCGTCGTGAGCAATGGCTGGAGCATGTTGAAGCTGCCCGACACCGGCCAGACCAACGACTATACGCCGACGTTCGGTGAGGACTCGGATTACGCGATCAACCCGCAGTCCTTCACCGACAACGGCAACGGCACCGTGACGGACAACGTGACCGGCCTGATGTGGCAGAAGGCCGACGGCGGCGAGATGACGCTCTCCAACGCGCTGCTCTACGCCGCGACGAACCTGAACTCCGCGAATTTCGCCGGCTACGCCGACTGGCGCCTGGCGACCGTGCATGAACTCATGAGCATCCTCAATCACGACAAGGTGAACCCGGCGTTGAACGCGAATTTTTTCACGGCATCGGGAGTGACCAATTATGGCGAGGTCTATTGGTGGTCGAGGGATCAGCAGCTTAACCGCACCAACCAGTGGTGCGCGAACGCCGGCGGCGGCGTGGGTCCGAAACCCATCAGCGAAACGATCAGCGCGGGTGGCACGTTGAACTACCGCGTCCGCTGCGTGCGCGGTGCGACGGCTCCGGCGACCAACAGTCCCACCCACCATTTCGTCAACAACGCCAACGGCACCATCACCGACACCGACACCGGTCTCACGTGGCAGCAGGGCGAGGTCGGCGCGGCGACCGACTGGACCAATGCGCTCACCTACGCGGAGAACCTCGTGCTCGGCGGCTTCCAGGACTGGCGCCTGCCGAACATCAAGGAACTCGAATCGCTCAACGACGAGACGCTCGCGAGCCCGTCCATCGACACGAACTATTTCCCCAACGCCAAGTCCGCGCGCTACTGGTCCTCGACCACACAGTTCGGCCACGCGACCAACGCGTGGTGGAACGAGTTCGTCGGTGGCATCACCAGCTATGATCTCAAGCCCACGGCCTACTGGGTGCGCGCCGTCCGCGGCGGCCTCTCGAACACCGCGCCGTTGCTCGCGGCGATTTCCAACCGCACCATCAACGCCGACGTCACGTTGCTCATCACGAACACCGCGACCGACGCGCAGGCCGCGCCCGGCTTCCTCACGTTCAGCCTGCTCACCTCGCTGACCAACGCCGGGATCAACTCCACCAGCGGCGTCTTCAACTGGCGCGCGCCCGTCGCGCAGGCCGGCACGACCAACGCCGTGCGCGTCGTCGTGGCCGATTCCGGCGCGCCCGTCCTGACGGCGACGCAACTCTTCAACATCACCGTCCTCCCGTTCTCGAACCCGCCCGGCGTCGCGACGCTCAACTTCTCCGGCAACCAACTCCAACTGCAGATCACCGGCGACGCCGGCCCCGACTACACCGTGCAGGCGTCCTCGAACCTCGCCGGATGGACGAACCTCTTCACTACCAACTCGCCCACATTGCCGTTCTTCTGGCTCGATCCCAACGCAGGCAGCTACACGAGCCGCTTCTACCGCGTGTTGCTCGGGCCCTGACGGAGCGGCGACGTTCTTGTCGCCGTCGTTTTCAAATTGGATTTGCGAGGACGACCAAAATGTCGGCCCTCCGCGCATGACGAAACTGTAATCAAATGTTGGTGGACGCTGTCATGCGGCAGGCGTCTCCTTGAGTTGAATCATGAAGACCAATTCACTCCTCGCCTTGGCACTCGCCGCCTTGCTCGGCGCCTCACTCACCATCGCCGCGCTTGCCCAGGATCAACCCAAAGGCCCGCCCGGCGGACAGAAGAAAGGCGAGGGGAAGAAAAAGGGCGGCGGCAAGGGCGGCGACAACAAGGGCCTCATCAAGCCCACGATGGCCGACACGATCAAGGTGAACGTCTATGCCGACAACTGGTTCATCCTGTTCGTCAACGGCGAACTCGTCGCGGTGGACTCGATCAAGTTCACGCCGCACAACGTCGTGAGCGTGGACATCCTGCCGGAGTATCCCATGACCATCGCCGTGATGGCCAAGGACAACGCCGATCCGAAGACCGGCCTCGAATACGGCGACCACATCGGCGACGGCGGGTTCATCATCAAGTTTGGCGACGGCACGGTGAGCGACGCGAAGTGGAAGGCGAAAAACTTTTTCAAAGGCCCGCTCAACAGCGACGTGAAGAATCCCCAGGTCGAGCACACGCCGATTCCCGACGGCTGGTGGAAGATCGACTTCGACGACAGCAAATGGGCGAACGCCACCGAATACACCGAGGAGCGCGTGAATCCGAAGCAGCCGTATTTCGACGCTGACTTCAAGGGCGCGAAGTTCATCTGGACGAGCGACCTTGATCTCGACAACACAATCATCTTTCGCACGAAGATCGAGAAGCCCGGCTGGAAGAAGCGCTGGAACACCACGCCTGATCTCGACATCACCGGCGCGCCGTTCAAGTGACGGACGCGGACCATGTAACCAAACTCACCATGAAACTGCTCGAACTCTCCGCCGCCTGCGCGCTCGTTTTCTACGCCTCAGCACAGTTCGTCTCCGCGCACATCATCGGCGACGAATCCCACGACGGCCGCGCACGTCGCTACGATTTCAGCGTGAAGCCACCGGTGGGCGTCGTGCTCCGCAATCACGACGACGCCCGGCGCGTCATTCTTCTGGCCTCCGCCAGCCCAAGCCAACCCTTGCTCGCTGCCGCCGGCCCAGCAACCGGCGCGGCGGGTCCAATTTCCAGTCCGGCGTCACGCGTTGCCGCTTCGTTCGCACCTTTCGCGCCAAAGGTGAAGACGCGCTCCGACGCCCAGTTCCTCTACGTCGAGTCCGATGGGATGCCCGCGCACAACATGATGGTCGGCATCACCGCGTGGCAACAGCAGGTGCCGCTACCGCAGCCTTACACCGGCGACAACGCGTGGCGCATCCCGCTCAACCCGGTGCCGTCGAAAAATCCTGCGTCCATCAAGAATCGTTTCCTGCGCGGCGCCATCGCGCTCGCGGCGAACGGCATTCCGATTTTCAATCCGCAAAACAATCGCGGCGAGGTCTCGCAGGAAATTGGCGAACTCGATCAATGGGGCGGCCACTGTGGTCGCGCGGACGACTACCACTATCATGCCGCGCCGCTGCATTTGCAGAGCGTGCTCGGTAAGTCGTTGCCCATCGCTTTCGCGCTCGATGGCTATCCGATTTACGGACTCACCGAGCCGGACGGCTCCGCGCCCGCGAAGCTCGACAGTTTCAACGGCCACGAGACGCCCGCGCTCGGCTACCACTATCACGGCTCGACGAAGTATCCCTACGTGAATGGCGGCTTCCACGGCGAGATCACCGAAGCGAATGGCGGCGTGGACCCGCAACCGCGCGCGCAGCCGGTGCGCGAGGCGGGCGCACCGTTGCGTGGCGCGCGCATCACCGCCTTCACGTCGAAGGACAAGAGTTACAGTCTCAAATACGAAGTCGGCAGCGAGACGCGCTTGGTGAACTACGTGGTCAATGACGACAAGTCCGTGAAGTTTGATTTCGTGGACGGCCGCGGCCAGGTGAAAACCGAAACCTACACGCCGCGCCAGCGCGGTCCCGGCGGCGACCCGAAGGGAAAAGGCGGTCAGAAAACCGCCAATTCTCAATGCGAAGCGCAGCGGCAATTTTATTCTCACCAGTCCCGTCGTCGCCAATGGCGCCGCGCTGCCCGCGGAGTTTACCGGCGATGGCGAGGGGGTGACTCCGCCGCTCGCCTGGGAGGGCGCGCCCGCCGGCACGAAAAGCTTCGCCATCGTCATGGACCATCTCGCGCCGGGCAACGTGATGAAGTGCTATTGGACGATGTGGGACATCCCCGCGAGCGTGACGAGCCTGCCGAAGAACGCGCGCGACATCGGCAAGCTCGGCCCCGGTTTCAAAGGCGCGCTCGGCTACGAACCGCCGCATTCGCAGGGACCGGGCCTCAAGACCTACACGCTCCACGTCTATGCGCTCTCCGCGCCGCCGCAACTCGACAAGCCGCAACGCGAAGTCACGCGCGAGGTGCTGCTCACCGCCATCAAGGATTCGATTCTCGACAGCGCCGAGTTGAAGGTGACCTACACGCGCCCCGGCGGCGCGGGCGGAAACAAAAAGGGAGAGCCGAAATGAAGTTCAAAGCTCAATGCTCAAAGCTCAAGGGAAGCACCAAGCTCCAAGGTTCAAGTTCCAAGCTGCCGGCGGCGCGTTGGCTTGGAGCTTTGGCCTTGGCCCTTTCCTTGAGCTTTGAACTTTGTCCTTTGAGCTTCGCCGCGAACGCGGCGTCGCGCCCGAACTTCCTTTTCATCTTCGGCGAGGGGCAGGGTTGGGCGAGCACTTCGATTCAGATGGATGACACGGCGCCGGCGTCGAAGGGCGACATCGTTCGCACACCGAATCTGGAGCGCATCGCGGCACAGGGGATGCGCTTCGCCAGCGCCTACGCGCCGTCGCCGCGCTGCACGCCGTCGCGCGCGAGCGTCTTCACGGGCAAAAGCCCGGCGCAGTTGCACATGACGTTCGTGAACGAGGGCCGCGGCGACAACGGCAGCGTGGCGGGCGCGCGGGTGAACGCGCCGCGGCCCCTGATGGAAATGCCCGCGAGCGAGGTGATGATTGGCGGCCTGCTCAAGCGCGCGGGCTATGCGACGGCGCACTTCGGCAAGTGGCACGTCGGCCGCGTTAGCCCGAAGGAGCATGGTTACGACGAGACGGACGGTCCGAACAACAACGGCGGCCCCGAGAACGTCGAGACGCCGAATCCGAAGCAGGCGTTCGCCATCACGCGGCTCGGGATGGATTTCATGGCGCGGCAGGCCAAGGCCGGGAAACCGTTTTATCTCCAGGTCTGCCACTACGCCGGACGCGGGCCGGAAGGGGCGTTGAAGGAAACGCTCGCGTCAGTGACGCAGCGCGCCGCCGCGCGAGGCGGCAACGCGGGCCGCGACAGGGGCCTCGTGGACATCGCGGTGATGGAGGA
Source organism: Verrucomicrobiota bacterium (assembly GCA_016199935.1). Classification (GTDB taxonomy): domain Bacteria; phylum Verrucomicrobiota; class Verrucomicrobiia; order Limisphaerales; family JACQFS01; genus JACQFS01. The sequence continues at coordinate 31,742 of JACQFS010000111.1, read as the reverse complement.
CATGGACACGACCGTCGGCCTGCTGCTCGTGAAGCTCAAGGAACTCGGCATCGCCGAGAACACTTACGTCATTTACACGCCCGACCACGGCTCGCAGGGCAGGAACGTGCCGCTCACCGGCGGCAAGGGCGGCGTGTGGGACGGCGGCATCCGCGTGCCGTTGCTCATCGCGGGGCCGGGCGTCGCACCGGGCATTTGCAGCCGCGCGCGCGTGAGCGGCACGGATTTGTTTCCGACGATTGCCGAGCTTGCGGGCGTGCGCGAACTGCCGCGCGGCGTCGAGGGCGGGAGTCTCGTGCCGTTGCTCACCGGCGGCGGCAAGGGCGCGGTGAAACGCCCGCGCGAAGAATTCGTCATCCACTTCCCGCACTACGACAAGGATGCCGACGGTCCGGCGTCGGCGATTCTGCTCGGCAATTTCAAGCTGATGCGCATCTACGAAACGGGCGCGCGCCGTCTCTTCGATTTGTCCAAAGACCTCGCCGAGCGCAATGACCTCGCGAAGCAGATGCCCGACAAGGTCGCCGAACTCGACCGTCGCCTCACCGAAAATCTCGCCGCGGTCAGCGCGCAGATGCCGACCATCAACGCGAACCTCCCGCCCGGCCAGGTGCCGCCGGATGCGAAGCGCGGCGGCAAGGGCAAGAAGGGGAAGAAGCAGTGAAGGTCAAAGGTCAAAGGTCAAAGCTCAAGGGAAGGTCCAAGGTCCAAAACTTAAGCTTCAAGCGCCCGACTTCGCGATGGCTTGGTGCTTTCGTCTGGGTCCTTCCCTTGAGCTTCAGCCTTTGTCCTTTGAGCCTTGCCGCCCCACGCGACTCCGGCCGCGGCGAAATCAAAATGCCCATGCCCGCATTCCGCACCGAAGTGCCCGCGCATCCGGTGGATTTGATTCTAGGCCGGCCGACGAAGAACGAAGTGACGTTGAGCGTGCTCGCGTATGCCGACACCGAGGGTTACGTCGCCTACGGCACGCAGCCGGGAAAGTTCACCAGCGAAACGCCGAAGCAGAAGTTCGCGAAGGGCGAGCCCGTCGAGTTGCTCATCAGTTCGCTCCAGCCGAACGCGCGCTATTACTATCAGCTCCGCTCGCGCGCGGCGGGCGCGGCGAGCGTCAGCAGCAGCGCGGAATACACCTTCATCACCGCGCGACCGTCGGGCAGCACGTTCACCTTCACCGTGCAGGCGGATTCGCATCTCGATTTCGGCGTGGACACCGAGGCTTACAAAAAATCCCTCGCCAACGCACTCGCGGCGAAGACGGATTTCCACATTGATCTCGGCGACACGTTCATGACGGACAAATACACCGACTACAAGCTGGCCGCGCCGCAGTATCTGGCGCAGCGCTACTATTTCGGACTCGTCGGCGTGAGTGCGCCGGTGTTCCTCGTGCTCGGCAACCACGACGGCGAACAGGCGGCGCGCGGCGGCGGCACGGATGAGATGGCCTTCTGGTCAAACACGATGCGGAGAAAGTATTTCCCCAACCCGACGCCGAACGACTTCTACACCGGCAACCAGACGCCGCATCCGCAACTCGGCCTGCTGGAGAATTACTACGCGTGGGAATGGGGCGACGCGCTGTTCATCGTGCTCGACCCGTTCTGGTATTCCGAACGCCCGCGCGGTCGCGGCGACGGCGGCGCGGTGGACAACTGGGGCCGCACGCTCGGCGCGGAGCAATACCAGTGGCTCAAGCGCACGCTCGAAACCAGCAAGGCGAAATTCAAATTCATCTTCCTGCACCACCTTGTCGGAGGCGAAACGCGCGAAGGCCGCGGCGGCTCCGAGGCGTCGCACTTTTTCGAGTGGGGCGGCAAGGACATTGACGGGAAGAATTCGTTCGCGCAGAAGCGCCCCGGCTGGCCCGCGCCGATCCACGATCTGCTCGTGAAGCATGGCGCGAGCATCGTGTTCCACGGCCACGACCATCTCTACGCGAAACAGGAACGCGACGGAATCGTTTATCAGGAAGTTCCGCAGCCCGGCCATTCGCGCGCCGACAACACCCGCAGCGCCGCGGAATACGGCTACCGCAGCGGCGTGCTCCAGGGCAGCTCCGGCATCCTGCGCGTCACGGTCGCGCCGGAACAAGCCCTCGTCGAATACGTCCGAGCTTATCCGGCCGACGTTGAGGGCGGCGAACGCAAGACCGGGGGCGTGACGCACACCTACGCAGTCCGCCCGCGCTGAGACCTTGTGCGGTCCGCATCTTTTCCGTGGACAAGTCATCGGCTCGCGTGCCTCACTTCGCGCGCCCCGTGACACCCGTCAACTCATCCGCACCCGCGCGCAAGCCGTGGTATCGCGTGCTCTACCTTCAGGTGCTCATCGCGGTCGCGCTGGGGATCGTGGTCGGGCGCGAGTTTCCTGAATTCGGAAAATCCCTCCGGCCGCTCGGCGACGGCTTCATCAAGCTCGTGAAGATGATGATCGCGCCGATCATCTTCTGCACCGTCGTCCACGGCATTGCTTCGATGGGCGACCTGAAAAAACTCGGGCGCATCGGGATCAAGTCGCTCCTCTATTTTGAAATCGTCTCGACCATCGCGCTCCTCATCGGGCTCGTGGTGGTGAATGTCCTTCAGCCCGGCGTCGGCATCACGCCGGCGGGCGAGACGTTTCACGTCGCGGCGAAGGACGCGGACACCGGCCACGGCTTCGGCGAAAAGGCGCACTCGCTCAGCACGGCCGATTTCCTCCTCAACATCATTCCCAACACCTTCCTCGGCGCGTTCGTGTCGGGCGATCTGCTTCAGGTCCTGCTCATCGCGGTGCTCGTCGCGTTCGCCATCGCGTTCATGGGCGAGCGCGGGAAGCCGCTGCTGCACGTGATCGAATACGGCTCGCAGGTTTTCTTCGGCGTCATGCACATCCTGGTGAAGGCGGCGCCCATCGGCGCGTTTGGCGCGATGGGTTTCACGGTGGGCAGCTACGGCCTCGGCGCGCTGAACAGGCTCCTCGCGCTCATGGCGGGCTTTTATCTCACGGCCGGATTGTTCGTTGTCGTCGTGCTCGGCGGCATCGCGCTGTGGTGCGGCTTCTCGATCTTTCGCTTCCTCGCGTTCATCAAGGACGAGTTGTTTCTCGTGCTCGGCACCAGTTCCTCCGAGACGGCGCTGCCGGGGCTCATCGAAAAGATGCAGCGGCTCGGCTGCGCGAAATCCACCGTGGGCCTCGTGGTGCCGACCGGCTACAGCTTCAATCTCGACGGCACGAACATCTACATGGCGATGGCCGCCGTCTTCCTCGCGCAGGCGACCAACACGCCGCTCGGCCTCGGCGCGCAGATCAGCCTGCTCGTGATCGCGATGATCACCTCGAAGGGATCGAGCGGCGTCACGGGCGCGGGCTTCGTGACGCTCGCGGCGACGTTGCAGGCCGTGCCCGGCATTCCGGTCGAGTCGCTCGCGCTGCTCGTGGGCATTGATCGCTTCATGAGCGAATGCCGGGCCCTCACCAACTTCATCGGCAACGGCGTGGCCACCGTCGCGATCAGCCGGTGGGAGAAGGAGGTCACGCCGGAGACGTTGCGCGCGAATCTGCGCCAGCCGCTTGCTCCTGCGGAAGTGGAATGAGGCCGGTTGGCCGTCGCCCGCCGCGGCGGCTGCGCGTGCCCGGTCCGATGGTGAAGGATTTTACACTCCCTTTTCAATTTCCCACGCCGGCCCACACACGGGCTTAACGGGCGGATGGTTTGATGACGGCACAGTGAGCGGCGGTGGTCGCCGTTCCGCAAATCAAACATGAATGCCAGCAATCCAGTCCTTCAACGAGTCAACCTCTTCCGCAGCTTCTGCCTCCTGCGCTTTTGCGAGGCCGGCGCGAATTCTTCCGCGCCGTCATCGAAACGCGATGGCCTCGGCGTTTCGCCGGTGGCGTCCGTGGCGAAGTCGGTGATGAAATCCGGCGGCCCCGTTTCCGTCGGGTCGCGCAGCCGCTGATGAAACCGCGGCACGCCATTTCGCGGGGCCGGCGGCATTTACACCGGCTTAACAATTTTGCCAAGCCGCGCGCATCGAAGCTTTACGTGAGGGGCGTCTCCTCATGTGTAACGAATGACGCCACCCCGAGCGGGCGGCCAGATCAACCAACAGTTCAAATCAAACAACCAACGAAAGGCCAGACACCATGAAGACACACACCACACTCCTCGCCGCCCTCGCGCTCAGCGCGTCGGTCTGGACGAGTCTCGCGCAAGACCAACCGAACGACAATCCGCGCCGCCGCCCCGGGGCGGAAGGTCAACCCGGCCAGGGGCGTCCCGACGGCGCGCCGCAGGGTGAATTCCGCGGCCGTCCCGACGGTGCGCCCACGGACGGTCAGCGCCCACCGCGCGGCGAAGCCGGCCAGCAGGGCGAACGCGGTCCCGGCGGCCCCGGTGGTCCGGGCGGTCCCGGCGGCGACGGCCAGCGCCGGATGATCCCGCCCATCATCGCCGCGCTCGACGTGAACGGCGACGGCGTGATTGACGAAGCCGAAATGAAGAATGCCACCGCCGCGCTCAAGAAGCTCGACAAAAACAACGACGGCAAACTCACGATGGACGAACTGATGCCGCCGCGTCCGCAAGGCGTGCGTGGCCAGGGTGGCCAGGGTGGCCAGGGTGGCCAGGGCGGTCAGGGTGGCTTCGGCGGACCCGGCGGACCCGGCGGCGAAGGCCGTCCCGGCGTCGGTGGCCCGCAGGGCGAGCGTCCTCCGGGCGGCGACAACGCCGATGCCCCGCGCCGTCCGCGCGGCGAAGGCAACGGTGCTCCGAACGGCCAACCGGGCGAGCGCCCCGGCCGTCAGCAACGTCCGCCGGCCGAGCAGTAATCAACCCCACGCGAGCCAGTGCGGGGCCGGGGCAGCCGGCTCCGCACTTGTTTCGTGTGGTAGCAGCCGACGTAAGGAGGCTCACTTTGAAAATTGAAATGCGGAGTGCGGAGTGCGGAATGAGAAAGAGAAGTCAGAGCCTCCTTACGTCGGCTGCTACACGAAACAAGTTTGCAACCTCGCCTTTCGACCGCGCGTCAACCAAGCTACGCCCATGAAAATTTCCTCACTCGCCCTCGCCGCATTGCTCGCTCTCACCGCCAGCTTTTCCCGCGCCGCCGACTGGCCGCGCTTCCGCGGTCCCGATGGCGCAGGCATCGCCGCCGGCGCGAAGCCGCCGGTGAAGTGGAGCGACACGGAGAATTTGAAATGGAAGATCGCGCTGCCCGGGCCCGGTTCGTCGAGTCCCATCGTGGTGGGCGAGCGCGTGTTCGTGACGTGCTGGTCCGGCTACGGCGACGGCGCGGCGGGCGGGTCGCCGGACAAACTCGCGCGGCATCTCGTCTGCCTCAACCGCAAGGACGGGAAAATTTTATGGGATCAGCCGACGCTGGCGACCACGGCGGAGGATCCTTACAGCGGGATGCTCACCGAGCACGGTTACGCGAGCAGCACGCCGGTGTGCGATGGCGAGCGCGTTTATGTTTTCTACGGCAAGACCGGCGTGCTCGCGTTTGATTTGAGCGGAAAGGAATTGTGGCGAGTGAATGTGGGCAAGTCGTCCGGCAACCGCCGCTGGGGTTCCGGCTCGAGCCTCATGCTCGTGGGCGAGAAGCTGATCGTGAATTCCTCCGAGGAGAGCCGCTCGATCCGCGCGCTCGACGCGAAGACCGGCAAGGAACTTTGGAAGGCCGAGGCGGACTCGCTCGAGTTGAGCTACGGCACGCCCACACTCATCACGGCCGAGGGCCGCACTGATCTCGTGATTTCCGTCGCGGAGGAAATCTGGGGATTGAATCCCGACACCGGCAAGCTGCGCTGGTTCGCGCAGACGGGTTTGCCCGGCAACGTTTCGCCGAGTGTCGTCGCGGCGGACGGATTGATTTTCACCACCGGCGGTTTTCCCAAGACCGGCTCGGTGGCCGTGCGCGCGGGCGGCAAGGGCGACGTGACCAAGACGCACCTCGCGTGGGAGAGCGCGAACAGCAGCTACATTCCGTCGCCAGTGCTGCACGAGGGCCGGCTCTACGTGGTGAACGACGCGGGCTTCGCGACGTGCATGGAGTTGAAGACGGGCGCGGTGATTTACAAGGAGCGCGTGTCCGGTGGCGGCGGTGGCGGCGGCGGTGGTGGCGGTGGAAAAGGCGGCGGGCGGGGCGGTGGCGGCAAGCCGTTCTACGCCTCGCCGGTGCTGGCGAATGGAAATTATTACGCGGTGAGCCGGAAGAGTGGGACGTTTGTCGTGACGGCGAAACCGAAGTTCGAGATCGTGGCGGAGAACAAATTCGCGGGTGACGCGAGCCAGTTCAACGGCACGCCGGCCATCGTGGGCAACGAACTCTTCCTGCGCTCGGACAAATTCCTCTATTGCATCTCCGCTTCGGGCGCGCAGTGAGGTTTCAAATTCCCAAACTCACTCACCGACTCGCCAACATGACCAACCCGTTTCACTCCGCCATCGTCGCCGTGACGATCGTCTTCGCAACTCTCTCCGCGCCCGCCGCGAACAAGGAACTCCCGAAGGACGTCACGCGCGTGCCCGTCGTCATCTCCGGCGGCCACGAGACCGATCCGCGCGACCACGGCCGGCCGGTGGTGCTGGTCGCCTCCGCGCTTGGAGTCACGTCGGAAGTTTTTCGCGAGGCGTTCAGCCGCGTCCATCCCGCCGGGCCGGGAAGCGGCGGGCCGACGGGCGACGAGGCGCGCGCGAACAAGGCCGTCCTCATGGCGGCGCTCGGCAAGCATGGCATCACGAATGACCGGCTCGATGAAGTTTCGAACTTCTACCGCTACCCGCCCGGCAGCCGGAATCTTTGGAAGCACACGCCCGCCGTCGCCAATGCGCTCGTGCAAAATGGCGTGGTGATCGGCTACGAGGTCGTCAGCGGCGGCGCGGGCTACACCACGCCGCCGACCGTGACAGTTCCCAACGTGAAGGACGCCGCGGTGAAGGTGACGCTCTCGTTTGGCAAAAAGTTCGAGAGCAATGGCTCCATCTCCACGATCACGATCCCAACGGGCAAAGAAAAATAGGCGCGATCATTTCTTCGCCCCGCCCCTGGGCTTCCAATACGGCGGCCACTCGATGCGCGGGCCGTCGTAGTTGGCGAACTCCCACGCCGGCCACTCGGGGCATTCATCGCGGACTTCGTGGTAGAGCTTCTGCATCTGCGCGACCATCCCCGCCAGCCGCGCCGGTTCCTTCGCCGCGAGGTCGCGCGTCTCGCCGAGGTCGTCGCGCAGATTGTAGAGTTCAAAGGTGGTCAGTTCGGCGGTCTTCAATGCGCGCTGATCCTCGACGGTGATGTGATTCGGCTTGGAAGGGTTGGGCTGGTCGAGGCGGGCGAGCAGTTTCCAGTCGCCGTCGCGCATCGCGACCTTCGGCTCGCTGACGGCGCGGAAGAAATGCCAGAAGAGCGGCTGCGGGCGCGCAAAATTTTTCCCATCGAGGAGCGGAACGAAACTCACGCCGTCCAGTTTGCGCTCGCGCGGCGGCGTGACGCCCGCGAGTTCGCACAGCGTCGGCAGAATGTCCATGCCGCTCACGGGCGTGTCGGAGGTGGAACCGGCGCGGACGCGCCCCGGCCAGCGCACGAGGCCCGGCACGCGGATGCCGCCTTCATAAACGTGCCCCTTCTTCTCGCGCAGCGGCCCGGCCGAGCCGTGCGGGTGGATCGGCGTGATGGCGGGGCCGTTGTCGCTCGTGAAGAAAACGAGCGTGGTGTCGCGCAGGCCCTGCGCATCGAGCGCGCGCAGGAGCCGGCCGAACGCGGCGTCGAGCTGCGTGATGTTGCCGTGATGGTCGGCGTAGCTCGGCTCCTTGGCGGGATAGAGGTCCACATAATTCTTCGCGGTGGCGATCGGCTCGTGCGGTTCGTGGAAGGCGACGTAGAGGAAGAATGGCTTCGACTTGTCGCGCAATTCGCCGAGCCAGCGGATGGCTTCGTCAGCCACGAGGTCAGCGGCGTAACCTTGCAGCGGGCCGACGGCCTGGCCGTTGCGGAAAAAATTCGTCGGGTTGCGGTGATTGGGCAGCGCGAGGTTTTGCGTGGCGAACCAGTGATCGAAACCGTGGTCGTTTGGCTGCGGCTGGTCGCGCATTTCAAAACCGCCGTTGAGATGCCACTTGCCGCTGAGGCACGTCGCGTAACCCGCGCGGCGCAACAGCGTGGCGACGGTCGTCTCGCCGCGGCGGACGTGCATCGGCGAGAGCTGCGGAATCCAGTCGGTGATGCCGGCGCGCGACGGGATGCGCCCGGTCATCATCCCCGTGCGCGAGGGCGAGCAATTGGGTGCGGCGTAATAGCTCGTGAGCTTCAGCCCCTCGGCGGCGAAGCGGTCGAGGTTGGGCGAGTGAATGCTCGCGTCGCCGTAGCAGCGGAGGTCGCCGTAGCCGAGGTCATCGGCGACGACGATTAGGAAATTGGGCGGCGCAGCGAACGAGGCAAGTGCGCAAACGCCCAGCGCCAGTGGCCAGAGGAGAACTCGCAGCGTTGCTTTCATGATTCAGGGTGGTTCGGCAACCACTTTGACGTCATTGCCCGCGGATTCGGTAGAACGATCGTGGTTCGGTCGTGCCGACGCTGAAGGTCCCGGTGTTGGTCTGGTTCGTTCGGACGGCCGTCCAGCCGCCGGCGGGCAACGCGAGGTTGGTGCTGCGTTCGACGAGCCACGGGGCGTTGCCGCCCGTCCAGTCGAGGGTGAGCGCGCCGCCGGCATTGCCAATTTTCGTCACGCGCGGCGCCGGCTCGCGGCGCGTGACGGCCACGGCGTCCACGGCGGGCGTGGCCTGGTAGAATTGCAACTCGACGGCGTAAAGGGACTGAAGGCCGTCCATTTGCGTCGCGATGTTCGCGATGAGCGGCGAAGCGCTGCCGGATTGCCCGGCGATTTGCTCCCACAGCGACGAGGTGCGGTTCCACCAGAACGGCGTCAGCTCCACGGTGTTGGTGTCGGTCTTGCGGATGCGCAGCCGAAAATTTTCCCACTGGTTCGTCGCGAGAAAGGAGACAGCCGGTTGCAGGTCGGACTCGGCGGTGTGCGGGATGAAATAGCCGGGGTCCACGTAGAGATACCAGTGGCCGGCGTGGAGGGGCGGCCCGCCGAATTGGCCGGGGCGGACGCTCAGCGTGAAGTTGAACTGCTCGATGAGTCCGGGCGTGTTGGTGAGATTGAGGCGGAAATAAACCGCGGCGCCGTCCTCGCCCTGCGCCGCGTCGGTGCGCAGGCTCCAGTAGGCGTTGAGTTCGCCCTCGTCGAACGCGAGCGGCGCCTCGAACCAGTGCGTGGCCTTCATCCAGTTCGTGTTCGGGACGCCGAGCAGTTCGCCGTTGGCGACGAATGTCAGGCCGTTGTCCATTTCCCAGCCGTTCGTGGTGTCGAAAATGTGACGGTAAATTTCCTGCTCGCCGGGCGCGTAGGCGAAGGAGTTGTCTGCAATGGCGGGAGTGAAGCTCAAAGCATAAAGGCCAAAGCTCATGGGAAGCGCCAAGCTCCAGACTCCAAACCATCCGCGCCACCGCTCCGGCTTGCTGGAGATTCGCTCCTTGAAGTTGGAGCTTCCCTTGAGCTTTGAACTTTGGCCTTTGACCTTCCGCTTCACGCGTCCTTCTTCGCCTTTTTTTTCTTCGCCGCGCCCGGCGCTTCCTTGCCGGCCTTCCAGATGTCCACGGGCGTGGTGTTCTCCTGCTTCGCGCCGGGCGTGCTGCGGCCGTCGGCGACGTATTTCTCCAGCAGCTTCGTCAGGCGCGAGACGATCTCGGGATGCTCGGCCTGGAGATTTTTCGTTTCGCCGATGTCCGTCGCGAGGTCGTAGAGCTGGATCGGCCGGAGGCCGGCGACCGCGGGCGAGTTCGGGCGCGGCTCGCTCCAGCCGCCGGAGCTGGGCGTGAGTTCGAGTTTCCAGTTCGCCTGGCGGATGGCAAAGGAGCCGTTGATGGAATGATGCACGATGGCCTCGCGCAGCGGTGCCTTGTCCTTGCCGAGGAGCGCAGGAAGAAAACTCACGCTGTCCTCGCCGGCGGTGGCGGGAAGTTTCGCGCCGATGATTTCCGCCGCCGTCGCCATGAAGTCGGACAGGCAGAGAAGCTGATCGGACTTCGAGCCGGCCTTCACCTGCGCGGGCCAGCGCGCAATGAACGGGATGTGATGCCCGCCATCGAAGATGTCCGCCTTGTGGCCGCGGAAGACGAAGCTGGGGTTGTGCCCCTTGGCCTTGAGTTCATCGAACTTCGCCGAGGGCGAGCAGCCGTTGTCGCTTGTCGCGATGAGGAGCGTGTCCTTCGCGAGGCCCTGCTTTTCCAACTCCGCCATCACGAGGCCAATGTGATGATCCGTCTCCATCACGAAATCGGCGTAGGGATTCAGCCCGCTTTTGCCGAGCCACTCGGGCGTCGGCAGGATCGGCGTGTGCGGCGCGTTGAGGGGCAGGTAGAGGAAAAACGGCTTGCCCTTTTTCGCCTCGGCTGCGTGTGCGGCGATATACTCGACGGCCTTCTTCGTGAGCGTCGGCAGCACTTCGTAGCCGGTGAAGCCGGGCGCGGCCGGGCCTTCGCGCGTGAACCAGTTCTCGCGGCCCGTCATCATGTCGAGCCTGCGGTCCTCGGTCGGCAGCACGGTCACGCGGTCGTTCTCGATGAACGTGTAGGGCACCATGTCGAGCGACGCGGCGATGCCGAAATAATAATCGAACCCGACGGCGAGCGGGCCGTTCTTGATCGGCTTGGTGAAATCCACATTGAACGCCTGCTCGCGCGTCTCGATGTTGAGTTCAGACACCTCGCCCTTCTTCACCCACTCCATGCCGAGGTGCCACTTGCCGATGCACGCGGTGGCGTAGCCGTTTTGCTTCAACAGGTCCGCGACGGTGAGTCGCCCGTCCTCGATGAGCCGCGGGCTGAGGCCGCCGAGCACGCCGCTCTTGAGCCTGGTGCGCCAGTTGTAGCGGCCGGTCAGGATGCCGTAACGCGTGGGCGTGCAGACCGAGGACGACGAATGCACGTCGGTGAAAATCATCCCGCCTGCGGCGAGCTTGTCCAAATTCGGCGTGGCGATCTTGCCGTCGGGGTTCAGCGCCTTCACGTCGCCGTAGCCGAGGTCGTCGCAGAGGATGTAAATGATGTTGGGCCGGGCGGCGGCGTGGGCGTTGGTCGCGAACGACGCAGCGGTGAAGAGGGCAAGCAGAGTGAGGAGCTTTTTCATGGCGGTTGGGAAACGATGCCCCCGTTTTTCGCAACTGCTCCCCGTGCGCGCAAGCCGCAAACGCACGCCTGCTCCGGCGAAACCTCCGCCGCGAAGGAGCCGGCCCGGCCGCCCGGCCGGTCTCACGGTTGCGACCCGGCGCGGGCGGTTTGCAAAGCTGCGGCTTGCGCGCCGGCCGGTTTTCCTCCCTAAATGGCTGAGCGCCGTGCAAAAGGCGGGTTCTCAGCGAGTCGCTCCAGGCCCGTGAGGGCTGGCAGTTGGAGTGCTGGTTGTCGGGTCCGCCCACGAACGGGCGCAGAGGTCAGCGTCGCATGCGCATACTTATTTTTTCGCATCTGTTTCATCCGAGCATCGGCGGCAGCGAAACTGCCGCGATGCTCCTCGCCAACGGCTTTGTCGAACGCGGCCACCAAGTGACGGTGGTGACCCAGACCGCGCATACGCAACCGGACGACGTGCCGTTCCGGATCATCCGCCAGCCGGGTCATTGGGAATTGTTCCGCGCCGTCCGCTGGTGCGATGCGTATCTGCAAAGCAACATGAGCCTGCGCGCCGGCTGGCCGCTGCTGGCCCTCAACCGCCCCTGGCTCGTCATCCACCACACGCGCATCACCCGCGTGGACGGCACCGTCGGCTGGAAGGACCGTGCGAAGCGATTCTTCACCCGTTTCGCCACCAACCTCTCCGTCAGCCACTCGATGGCGCGCGAACTGCCCGGCCCGTCCCTCGTGTTGGGCAACGCCTACGACGACGCCACCTTCCGCCTCCTGCCCGAGGTCCCGCGCGAGCGGGACATCGTTTTTCTCGGCCGCCTCAACTACGACAAGGGTGCGCACCTGGTCGTGGACGCCGTCGCCGAGTTGAAACGCCGCGGTCGCACCGCGCGGCTGACCGTCATCGGCCCCGGAACCGAGGAACACAATCTTCTCCGCCGCGCGCAGGAATGCGGCGTGGCCGACCTGGTGACGTTCGCGGGAAAAAAGACCGGCCGCGAACTCGCCCGGCTCCTCAATGCGCACAAGGTTCACGTCGTCCCCTCCATCGTGCACGAAACGTTCGGCATCGTCGTCCTCGAGGGCATCGCCTGCGGTTGCGCCGTGGTCGTGGCCGACAATGGCGGGCTGGTCGAGAGCGCCGGTCCGTGCGGGCTGAAGTTTCCAATCGGCTCCGTGCCTGCGCTGACCGACGCGCTGGAGAAACTCCTCGCCGAACCCGCGCTCACCGCCCGGCTCCAGACCGGCGCGCCGGCGCACCTGGCCCGGTTCACCCGCGCCAGCATCATTGACAGCTACCTGCGCGTCCTCGCGAGCGCCGTCGCCCGCCGCGCGTCCGCGCGCCGGCTGGCCCCGGCCGCATGAACGCCGCGTCCGTCCTCCCGCCGCGCTACTTCAACTTCGCGCCCTTCCGCGGCGCTGCCGGACACGGTGCGCTCGCGCTGATGTATCACCAGCTCCTCCGCCCGCGCCGCGATTCGCCCCTGCGCGGGCTGTGCGTCGCGCCGGAACTTTTCCGCCGGCAACTCGCGGAATTGCGCGCGGCCGGCCTCACAGCGGTTTCGCCCGCCGACGCGTATGCGGAAAAAGCAAACAGCCGCGTGGTCATCACGTTCGACGACGGCTTCGCCAACGTCCTCACCGGCGCGGTCGGGACTTTGCGGGAGAATAATTTCACCGCCATCAACTATCTCGTCGCCGACCGCCTCGGCAAAACGAACGACTGGGACGCGCCGCTCGGCGAACCGCCCGCGCCGTTGATGGACGTCGCGCAGGTCCGCGACTGGCTCGCCGCCTGCCAGAGCATCGGCGCGCACACATTGACCCATCCGCACCTCACCCGGATTCCGCTCGCGCAGGCGCGGGCGGAAATCTTCGACGCGAAGAAAAAGCTGGAGGACCAGTTCGGCGTGGCCATCGAACATTTCTGCTACCCCTACGGCGGCTTCAACGAAACGATCCGCGGCTTCGTCATCGAGGCCGGCTACCGCACCGCGTGCGGCACCGCGCCCGGGATCGTCAACGCCGACGCCGACCGCTTCAGCTTCCCGCGCTTCCTCGCCAGCCACCGCCGGCCCGGCGCGGCGGCGTGGCTGCCATTTGTTCCCGCCCGGTGGTTGTGAGCCGGCGCGAAAAGTCCGCCGCGCCCGAAACATTTTCTTGGCCGCTCCGCCCGGCTTCGGCACAGTCGCGGCCCGATATGAGCAAATCATCTCCCCTCGTTTCCATCCTGATGGGCAGCGACACCGACTGGCCCGTGATGCAGGCCGCCGGCAAGGCGCTCGATGAATTCGGCGTCTCGTGGGAGGCGCGCGTCATCTCGGCCCACCGCGCACCCGACCAGCTCGCTGAATACGTCCGCTCCGCCGAGGCCGGCGGCACGCGCGTCTTCATCGCCGGCGCCGGCGGCGCGGCGCACCTGCCCGGCGTGACCGCGGCGCTGACCACCCGGCCCGTCATCGGCATCCCGTGCGAATCGAAATTTACCGCGAGCCTCGATTCGCTCCTCTCCATCGTGCAGATGCCGCCCGGTGTGCCGGTGGCGACCGTCGCGATCGGCGGCGGGCGCAACGCCGGCATCCTCGCCGTGCAAATCCTCGCGCAAGGCGACGAGTCGCTCGCCGCCAAGCTGAAGGATTTCAAGAAACGCCTCGTGGAGGAAAACCTCGCGAAGAACAAGAACATCCAGAAGCCCTCGTAACCTCGTAGCCGCCGGCGTAAGTCGGCGCAAACTTCGGCCGGATGGAAATGGCGCGGACTTACGTCCGCGGCTACGGGTTCAAAAGCTTCCACACGCGCAACGTCTCCGTCACGCCCCACGCCTGCGCGTCGCAGCCGCGCTGGGTGTGCGGGGCGTCGCCATCAAGGATCTCCGGAATCTGGCCGGCGCAACCAGTCGTCATCAATTTGTCCGCACTGCCGAGATACGCGCGCGCCGCGGCGACGGCCTCGGGTGTGGAGCCGTGCGCCAGGGCCAGAGCCTCGCAGAAGGTTGGGAAGGTCCACGTCCACGCGGTGCCGTTGTGGTAGGCGGGTTTGCGGCGCGTGTCCTCCTCGCCCTCGTAGCGCGGCCAGTAGGGCCGCGGCGGATCGTTGATGATGTCGCCGCCGTTGTTCGCGCGAATCTCCAGCGGCACCGAAACTTCGAGCGGCGCGAGCGAGCGCAACGCGCCCGGCACCACGAGCCACTTCGCCGCCGCCTCGACGCAACGCCGTGCGCGCTCGCCGGTCACGAGGCCGAGGCTCACAGCGAAAAGCATGTTGCTACGCAACGCATCGTCCGGTGTGGCGTCGCGGGCGATGACTCGCGGCTTGGCGAGCAGCACATCGGCGAACCAGCCTTTATCTGCGAGCCAGAAAAGTTGCTGGAAGGACTTCTCCGCGCGCGCCGCGAGTTCGGCCCACGGCTTTCCTTCGGGCTTTGCCCCGATACGCTCCAACTGCCGCAACAGCCGGATCCACAGCACTTGGATCTCCACCGGATAACCCTCGCGCGGCGTGCCGGCGGGGAAGTTCGTATCCATCCAGGTGAAGTGGCTCGGGCTCCAGACGAGGCCGGAGTCGGCATCCACGCAAATGCCATTGGGCGTGCCGCGCAAGTAGCCGACGGCGATGGACCGCAGCACGTCGGCGATGGTGCGTCCGCGCTTGTCCGCGCTTACTCGATAGACATCGTCGTTTGTCGCCGCCGCGTCCTCGCACACGACGCCATACCAAAGCGGCGCGTCGGTCGTGTCGCGGTTGGACGCATTCTCGCCATGGATGGTGTTGGGCAAAGTGCCGTCCGCTTCGAAACGGCCGAAGACTTTCAGCAACTGGAGAACCTCCTCACGCATCCCCGCCGCGAGCAGGCCGCGGGCGCAAATGAGCGAGTCGCGGCCCCAGTCGAGAAACCACGGGTAGCCGGCGATGACCGTCTTTCCGTCGTCGCGGCGCACGACGAAGGACTGCGCGGCGAGCGCAAGTTGTTTGCCGAAACCGTCGGTGAAGCCGGCGCGTTCGATGGCGGACTGATTCGCAGCCGCGCGCTGGCCGGTGGCCGCGGAGACGGTTTGCGCTGAGGCCGAATGAGGATGGGCCGTCAGCGTGAGCGCGATGGTGGTGCCGCGCTTCATCGGCAGTTCAAACCAGCCGGGGCTGAAGGCATCGCCTTCACCCGTCTGGCCGCGCGTGACTTCGACCGGATGCGCGCAGTGCGACCATTCCTCCTCGTGGTGGTAGTGACCTGCATCGGCGATGACGTGGAGTTGGCGGTCGGCCGCGGGCGTGAACGCGAAGCCGATGCCGTGTGAA
Organism: Verrucomicrobiota bacterium; assembly: GCA_016199935.1. GTDB lineage: Bacteria > Verrucomicrobiota > Verrucomicrobiia > Limisphaerales > JACQFS01 > JACQFS01. The sequence continues at coordinate 16,281 of JACQFS010000111.1, read as the reverse complement.
TGACGGTGGCTGTGTGTGCGGAAGTGTTGCTCGGAGCCGCCGTTGCGCTGCGTCTCGCTGTGGAAACCACGGTCCTCGAGGTCCACGCGGACGATCAGCCGCACGTCGCACGCGGGCGGAAGCTCGCGGCCGGTGGGCGGCGGGGCGGCGGGGCGGGAGAGATGAAAGACCGTCGTGTTGTGCCCCGCGAGCATGTCGGCGGTGATTTCAATCAGCACGCTGCGGCCATCGCCAGCATTGGCGACGAAGCTCCAGCGCGCGGGCGGGCCGGGCGCGAAGGCGACCAGGTTGTTCGCGTTGAGCGGCGCGACAAATCCATCTGCGCCGCACCAGACGCGCACCCGTTTCACAAACACGTGCCGGTCCACGGGCACCGAGTCGTGGAGATTGGCCCCGAGCGCGCAGTCGTATTTGCTGCGGATGGCCCCGAAGTCCACGCCGAGCCGCGCCATGCCGCCGAGGCCGTTGGTGAGCAGGGCGACGGAGTCTTCCAGCGCGCTGACCGCGCCGGGAGATCGGGCGTCGAGCGCCGATACGTCGAGTTCCGCCGCCAGAAAACGAATCGTGCCGCGCACTTCTTTGGGCGCGGTGTCGTAGCGTTCCATCGCCAACTCGGCGTCGCCCGTGAAATCCTGTGGCGCGAAACTGGCGACGTGTTCGTCGCCCATCTGCAGCGATTCGGCGTGGCGCAGTTTGCCGTCGGGATGCCGGAGCATGACGCGGAATGGGGCGGGGTCGCGGACGAGGAGCCAGTGTCGCGGCGGCGCGAGGAAAACGCGGGTGCGGTCGGCGATGGTCCAGCTCACGACCGGCCGATATGAGCCGGAGGCGGCGATGGCGCTCAGTTCGGCAAGCAAGTCGGACTGCGATTCCTTCCCGCCCGGCGCGGAAACCGCGGCGAGAAAACGCTCGGGATTCTCGCTCGCCCACTCGGCCAGCTTGAGCCAATCGAAGGCGCCGATGCACTCGGACGGCACCGACGCGCAGAGTTGCTGCACGGCCCACGCGGCCTGCGCGCGGCGGAGGCGGTAGAGTTCGCCGGTGTAGCCGGCGAGTTGTTCATCCACTGACCAACAGAACACGGCGGCGGGGGGAAGCTCGAACGTGGTTTCTCCAGCGGCACCTTTCTCTTTGGAAATCTTCACGCCCGTGACGGCGTGCTGTTTCAGCAAATCGAATTTGAACCGGGCAACTTCCGCGGCGGTCTGCGCATCGAGCGCGAGCGACTGGCCCTCCTTCTCATCGAGATTGACGAGGACGAGCACGGAATCCTTCCCGTCCGCCGAATCGCGCCGGAGCGCATAGACTGGCGAGCCGGGCGGGCTGAGGCGGGTGAGCTTGGCGCCATCGAAGAAGCACGGATGCTCGGCGAGCAACTGATTCAGCCGCGTGAGTTCGGGGATGATGTTTTCCTCCGCGCCCCAGTTGAGGCCGCTGGCCTGGTGGACGATGACCTTTTCCTTCGCGAGCCACTCGACGCCGTTTGTGAACGCGAAGCCGCCGCACACGCTCGTCAATGCGCTGAGGCGATTGCGCAGGAGCGACCACGCGCGGCCGTCGGGTTTGGCGGCGGCGAGGCGGAGGTTGTCGTGCGTCTCGCTGTAGTGGACGAGCGGGCCGATGCGCGCGCTCTGTTTGTGCGCGTGGTCGAGGTAGCCCTGCACCTGCGAGCCGCTGAATTCCTGGAAGAGTTCGCTGTAGGCCCACTGCATGCCGCCGTCGCCGAGAAGGTTTTCCGTGAGGTCCCACGCGCCGCCAAGGCCTTCGAGGAGAAAGAGCGCGTCGGGAAATTCCTCGCGCACGCGCGCGGTGATGTATTGCCACGCGGGCATCGGCACCTTGTAGCCGGCGTCACAACGGAAGCCGTCCACGCCGCGGCGGCACCATTCGAGAAAAACGCCGGCGAGATGTTCCCAAAGCGCGACGTGCGTCTGCTCCAGCTCGACGAGGTCGCCCCACGTCACGCCCCACGCGCCGGGGCTGACGAACTCGCCGGTCTTCTCGTCGTGCAGAAACCACTCGGGATGTTCCTCCTGCAACGTGCTGCCCCAGCCGGTGTGATTGATCGCGAGGTCAATGAAGAGCCGCGCGCCGAGGGCGTGCGTGGCGTAGGCGAGTTCGCGGAACTGGTCGAGGCCGGTGGTCGCGTTCTCGTGCTCGACGAGCGCGGGATCAATCGCCAGCAAATCCTGCGAGGCATACGGGCTGCCGAAGCGGCCGAAGCGCGCCTTGACCGTGGGCGTGGGATTGATCGGCAGCAGGTGGAGGATGCGGCAGCCGAGCGTGTCCACGATGTGCGGCAACTGCCTGATCAGGTCGCGCAGTTTTCCGGAGGGCGGGATGACATTGTAGTTGAGGCGGTCGAGGTGATTCAGCCGCGCCTCGAAGCCGGGCCAGTCGGTGCTGGGCAGCGTGCGGTTCTCGCCGAACTGCCGGACGAACGCGCAGTAGATTGTGTTCGCCGTGCGGTAGCGGTCGGGATGCACCGTGACGCCCACGTCTTTGCCATCGGGCCAGTGCTGCTTGCCGTGCTCGTCAATCGCGTAGGCTTTCGCGCGGAAGTAGCCGACCTCGGCGAGCGTCAGCTCGATGAACCACCCGCCGTCGCCATCGGGCTGCATCGGCACGTCGTGCCACTGCGCGCCGGCGAGCGGGAGTTTGCGGAAATGGGAGTGGATGATCTGCGAACGGAGCGTGGCGGCGCGGCCGAGATCGGTGCGCAGGCGCGCGGTCCAGCCGGCGGGCAGCGGCGCATCCGTGCGCAGCGTGAACCGCAGCCGGTCGCCGACGAAGCGGAGGCATTTCTCCCCCGCCGCCGGGGTCATTGAAAAGGTGGCCATCTTTCAGTAAGTCAGGCCGCAGGCGGCGCAAACTTCGGGGCGAGGATTACGCGAAAGAAGCGACAAGTTCAAAGCTCAAAGCTTGAATGGAGCGGCGAGTCGAAATGAAAAAGCCTCAAGCACGGCGGACCGCCTGAGACTTTGCGGGAAATTTGGCGGGCCTATTTCAAATACTCCGGCACTACGACACTGTCCGCCGACAGATCCTTCGGCGCGGGGATCGTCACCTTGCCGGTCGCGGCCCACTCGACGCCGCGCTGGGTGGTGATGGCGAAGGTCGCGCATTTCATCGCCGGCAGAGCGTGGCCGAGCGTGGTGTGGAACACGCGGCCCTTCCCGTAGGCGATCGTCATCAGCATCGGTTCGTGCATGCCGGAACCGTGTGCCGCGGGATCGGCGTAGGCCGTGGCGAGCACGGTGAGGTTCTCGGCGGGGCCGCGGAGGAGGTCGTAGAGTTCGTCCTGGCCGTGCATCATCTTCGGGGGCAGTCCGGCCATGATGGGGTGGCTCGGCTCACGGACATCAATCGCGAAGGGATGCTGCGCGCCGTGATGACCACCGGGACCGGGCGACTCGTCGCGGATGATCTTGCCCTCCCAGTAGCGGATGTAGGGGCCGTCCTTTTCGCTGCGCTTGTTCCATCCGCCGATGCCGATCATCTCGTTGTATTCCTTCCACGCGGGAAAGGAATTGTCCGCGGCGTGATAGGACACGAAACCGCCGCCGCCTTTCACGTAGGCGACGAACGCGTCCATCGTTTCCGGCGACCACGGGTCGCCGTTGTAATTCAGGATGACCGCCTTGTAGTCGGAGAACTTGGGCTTGAACGGCGTCATGTCGCTCTTGGCCGGCGGCGTGGTCGCAACCTCGACGGTGAAGCGGCCGGACTGCTCGAGGATCTGCTTGAGCACGGGCGTGGTGGTTTTCCAGTCGTGATTATTCTGGCCGTCCACGATGAGCACTGGGATTTTGGCGGCGCTGTCGGCGGCGTTGGAGCAACTCGTGAGGAAGGGCAGGGCGACGAGGGCGGCGAGGAGGCGGAAAAAAGTGGAGCGTTTCATAGTTTGGAAATCGGGCGGACTGTAGCGGGCGAACGCGGGCGAGCCAAGCAAAAGGAATCCCACAGCGAGATGCGCGGCAGGTGGTGGCGGCGAGCCACGGAGAAACATTTTTTGTCGTTTCAACAACCTCGGCTGCTTTAAGCGACATAGTCGCTTGACAGGCGGCGGCTACTGACTACCTTGCGCGCAAGTTTTGCTCAGCGAATGAACGCAGCACCCACTCCGAGTGCCCTTTCACTGACGCGGCGATTGGCCGCGGCGGGATGTCTGGCCGTGTTTCTTCTCCAGAGCATGGGAATTCTTCCGCTGGTTCTCACCACGGCGGCTTATGTGGATGGTTCCCACGGCGTTCGCGTTTGCTGCACGGCCGGGCAGTTCGAACTCAGGCTGACACATGGGCCGGCGGCGGGCACGGCCGCGAACCCGGCGCAATGCCATCACCATGGCCCGCTGGCGCGCGTGATGTGCCTGCTGGCGAAGCCAAATCCAATGGAGCCGGATCATCAGATTCAACTCGCCAACGGGATGGCCACCGACCGCTTGGGCCGCGAAAGCCTGCTCAGGGAGCGTGCGCTGGCGGCGGCGATCCTCTGGCATCCGCCCACGTTGGCGACGCGGAGTGGAGTTCTTTGCGGCATGGCACAGATCGCCCCTGAGCACCCGCCACCCTCGTCGTTTCTTCACGTCTTTCTTCAATCGGTCTGCTTGACGATTTGAGTCGTCCACCGCTTTTGCCAGCCGGCATGTTTTCGTGCCCTGTGGCGGAAGCCTTTCACCCAGGTCGCCGGCTGCGCCTCCGAGGGCGCTTGAAGTTCAGGCCACACTACTCGCCGCCGCCGCTTGTCTCATTCAGATTCAGTCACCGTCGGATTGCGCCAGACAGAAAAACAACATGATCAATCATTTCAAACTCGTCCGCGGAAGCCGCGCGTTGCGCACGGCGGTCGTCGGCCTGCTCCTGCGCTGGCTGGCACCGGGGCGTGCCCAGGCCGATGACAGCGCGGCGATCAAATACGAGCATTACGGCGAGGAGGGCGGGCGCATCGCGGTGTCCACGATTTCCGGGTCGCTGGAGAAAACCTTCAGCTCGTTTCTCACGCTGCGCGCCTCGATGGTTTACGACGCGATCTCGGGCGCGACGCCCACGGGCGGACCGCCACCGGCGGGCAGCACGCAGGTGCCGCTGGCGCAACTAACGGATACGCGCCGCGCGGTGAACCTCGAACTGACCACCAAGCTCGGCCGCTACACGGTGACCCCGCAGGTTTCCCACAGCGTCGAGAGCGATTACGAATCGTGGGGCATCGCGCTCAACCAATCCTTCGAGTTCAACGACAAGAACACCACCCTCACCGCCGGCGTCTCGCATGACTTCGACACGGTGCTGACCTCCGGCCGCCGGAAACGGCGGGTCTACGCGGACAAGGACACCACGGATGTCCTGATCGGCGTGACGCAACTGCTCAGCCCCAAAACGGTGCTGACCGTGAATTTGACCATCGGCTCCTCGCACGGTTTCCTCAACGATCCCTACAAGGGTTTCAATTTTTCCGGCTACGATCCCGACGCGGTGTTTCCGGAGAAGCGTCCCGGCCACAAGATCCGCGAGGTGGGCTACGTCTCGCTCACACAGTTCATCACGGCGGCCAACGCGAGCGTCGAGACGAGCTACCGGTTCCATCACGACAGCTTCGGCATCACGGCGCACACGGCCGGGGTGGCGTGGTTCCAAAAAATCGGCGGCCATCTGATTGTCTCGCCCTCGGTGCGTTACTACCGGCAGTCGGCGGCGGACTTTTATTTCGTCAGCTTCCCGGGCGACCCGACGCTCGATCCCCCGGAAAATTTTCCGCAGTTTTACTCCGCCGATTTCCGGCTGTCCCAACTGGAATCCTGGACCGCGGGCGTCACCGCGCATTTCAAGGTGGATGAACATTTTTCCTTCGACCTCGGCTACAAATACTATGCGATGTTCGGCCTCGATGGCGTGACCTCCGCCAGCGCGTATCCGAAGGCGCACGTTTACACGATTGGTGCGACACTATGGTTCTGATGAACGCCACCGTGCATGACCGCATCCGCGCCTCCGTGCAGGAGACGTTCCGCAGCGGCGTGTTCACCGTCGCCTTCCAGGCGATGGCGACGCGCTGCCAGGTCATCTTCGCCGCGGACCCGGCCACGGCGAAGGCGTTCACGCGCGCGGCGGTGAACTGGGTCGCTGACTTCGAGGCGCGCTACTCGCGGTTCATTCCGGAGAGCCTCGTGAGCGAGATCAACCGCCAGGCCGGCCGGGCGTGGGTGCCCACCGATCCCGAGACCGACCGCCTGCTTGCGCTGTGCCACGAGGCACACTTCCTCACGCGCGGCATTTTCGATCCGACGGCGCTGCCGCTCATCCAGCTTTGGAATTGGAAGGCCACGCCGCCGGTGATTCCCTCCGACGACGCCATCGCCGCCGCGCTGAAGAAAACCGGCTGGCGCAAAGTGCAGCGCGCGCCGGGAAGAATTTTCCTGCCCGAGCCGGGCATGAGCCTCGACCTCGGCGGCATCGGCAAGGAATACGCCGTGGACCAGGTCGCGAAGCTCGCGCTCGCGCACGGCATCCAGTCTGTGCTCGTGGATTTCGGCGCCGACGTGGTCGCGCTCGGCAAGCCCGCCGACGGCCGGCCCGCGTGGAAGATCGGCCTCGAAGATCCGAACGCTCCCGGCCAGTGCTGGGCGGGCTTGGCGGTGATGAACCAGGCGGTCGCCACGTCGGGCGATTACGTCCGGCGCTTTGAAGTCAACGGCCGCCGCTACGGCCACATCCTCGACGTGCGCACCGGCCAGCCGGTGAACAACGGCGTGCGCGCCGTGAGCGTCATCGCGCCGAGCTGCACCATCGCGGGAATTTTGTCCACCGCCGCGTTCGTGCTCGGGCCGGTCGAGGGGCTCCAGATGCTCGATGGATTTTACCAGGCGGAAGGCTGCCTCGTGACGGAAACCGGAAAACACGCCAGTCGCAAATTCTATGAACAAGTCATCCCGCAATAACCGACTCCTCTTCGCCGCCGCCATCGCATTGGCCTTGCTTGCCCTCGCCCCGCGTGCGCCGGCCGCCGCCACCCGGCTCAAAGCCGGCGACGCCTTTCCGCTGCTCGCCGGTTTTCAACTGGAAGGCCTGCCATCCGATCTCAAGGGCAAGGTGGTGCTGGTGGATTTTTGGGCGTCGTGGTGCGGGCCGTGCAAGCAGTCCTTCCCCGCGCTCAACCAGTTGCAGGAACGCTTCGGCGCGAAAGGCTTCACCGTCCTCGCCGTGAGCGTGGACGAAAAGGCGCCCGCGATGGAGGCGTTCCTCAAGAAGACGCCGGTGCTGTTCCCCGTGGTGCGCGACGCGCGCCAGAAGCTGGTCGCCGCCGTGAATGTCGAGACGATGCCCAGCTCGTTCCTCATTGATGCCGAGGGCCGGGTGCGGTTCGTGCATCGCGGCTACCGGGGCGATGAAACCAGAAAACAATACGAGGAGCAGATCCAGACGCTCCTCGCCCAGAAGAAATGATCCAACCATGAAAACCAAACTCATCCTCCTCGCCTCGTTCGGCGTGCTGCTGCTCGGCAGCGGCTGCGCGAACGTGAAACCGTGGCAGCGCAGCACGCTGGCCGACTACTCGATGCGCACCGACCGCGACCTGTTGTCCGTGGCACTGGCTGAACACATGTGGTTCTCGCGCGAGGCCGCCTCGGGTGGCCGCGGCGTGGGCGGTGGTGGCTGTGGTTGCAACTGACCGTCCGGAAACATTTCAGACTCAGACTCAGAAACCAACCTCCAGAACCAAACCATGAACCGTTGTAGAATTCCGCGGGCGGTGCTTCGAACACTGCTCAAGACCCAGCCGCTGGTGGTAGCGGTGCTGTTGCAATTCGCGCCGCTCGCGAAATACGTCCAGTCCAATCCGCTGCTCGCGCATTCGCCGCTCGCGATCGTGATGCAGTGGGCCGTGGGCGCCGCCGCGATTCTCGGTGCCTGCCACGCGGTCTCCGGCGCGTCGGCCACCATCACGGGCATGGAGCGCTACACCAACGACATCACTGGCACGCCTCGCGTGGTCGCCGGCACGCTGACCACGAACGTCCTCGGCACGAACGGCTCGCAGTTTCTCTGGCGCATCAAGGTGGCCAATCCAGGTTCCGATACCGCCAGCGATTATTGGAACTGCGTCCCGCTGCCACCAGGTCTGATGATCAACACGAACCTCGGTCAAAAGGGTTTCATCACCAACGCCACGCCCGGCGGGGCGCTCATCCCCGGCGTGTATCCAGTGACACTTTTTGCCGGCAACACCGCCTGCGGACCCTCGACCGACCCGACTTGTTTCGTCAGCAACAAGGTCACCATCACCATCGTCGGCACCGGCTCGCCGCCCACCATCACCGCGCAGCCGACGAACCAGACGGGCGTCGCGGGCGGGAGCGTGACCTTCGGCGTCACGGCGACGAATGCGTTGCCGCTGTTTTACCAGTGGCGGTCCAACACCACGGCGCTGGCCAACCAGACCAACCAGTTGCTCACGCTCTCGAACCTGACGACAAACCTGGCCGGCCCTTACTCCGTGATCGTGAGCAACAGCGTGGGGAGCACGAACAGTTCGAACGCCACGCTCACGGTCCTGATTCCGCCTTCCGTCACCTCGCCACCGACGAATCTGGCCGTGTTCGCCAGCGGCACCGCCGCGTTCGCGGTCGTCGCGGCCGGAACTCAACCGCTGGGCTACCAGTGGCGCAAAGATGGGTCCGCGCTCTCCAACCAGACCGCCACGAACCTGACGCTCAACAACGTCACCAGCAACGACACCGGCGGTTACACCGTGGTGGTGACGAATCTGGCCGGCGGCACCACCAGCGCGCCGCCCGCGACGTTGAGTGTCGTTTACCAGCCCGTCCTCATTCCGTGGTTGTCCAACGTCGCGATCTGGATGGACTTCGACCAGTATCCCGGGGCGACTTACGCGCTCCAACAGGAGGGGCAACTCGGCCAGCCACCCTGGCTCACGCTCTCCAACGTCCCGGCCGTCGGCGCGCCGACGCGCACGACGGTCACCGACGGCCTCACCAACGGCGCGCGGTTTTATCTGATGAAGGTTTCGATTCCCTGAAAGCAGGCGACTGCCAACCCAAACCACCAACGGGGGCGCCGGTGCAAACCGGCGCCCTTTTTTCTGCAATCCGGCAAAGGGCGCATTCGAGCACTGCGCCGCCGGACCGCGGGCCGTCCCGGCCCGCAGCGGTTACGAATGTAACATGGCTTGGAAAGTTGATAGCTCGTTCCGTCACCGTGGCCGCTGCGAGCCGGGACGGCTCGCGGTCCGGGGCGGTTGCCCGATGCGTCCGCCGGCATTTTGGGCGGAAAATCCCGCTTGCTTCGCGGACGTTTCCCCCTAGTGTCCGCCCCGCCTGAACGCCGCGTGTGCGGATGTTCACCGAGGCTGAGAAATGTCCGTAAACAAACAACCTGACCTTTAACCTCCGTTGTCACCGCAACGCCGGCCCAGTTAGGCAATGGAGCTTCCGTCGGGAATCCTTCCCGTCCGCAAGCCTCCCCCGTCCGAAAAAAGAAACACCGTTATGCTCACCATGGAAGAAGCGCTGAAGCACAGCCCCCGCTTTGCTGCCGGCGAAATCGTCATCGGCACCATCATCGAAGTCCGGCCCAAGGAAGTCCTCGTGGACATCGGCTACAAGTCCGAGGGGTCCGTCAACGGCAACGAATTCGAGGACATCAAGGTCGTCAAGGTCGGCGACAAGGTCGAAGTCCTCATCGAGCGCCTCGAGGACAAGGACGGCATGGTCGTCCTCTCCAAGGAGAAGGCCGAGTTCAAAAAGAACTGGGACCACATCATCAAGCACTCCAACGAGGGCATCACCGTCAAGGGCAAGGTCACCGGCGTCGTCAAGGGCGGGCTCATCGTCAACATCGGCGTCGAGGCGTTCCTGCCCGCGTCGCAGATTGACATCATCCCGCCGAAGAATCTCCAGCAGTTCATGGGCAACACTTACGACTTCAAGGTCGTGAAGATCAACCAGGACCGCCAGAACGTCGTCCTCTCCCGCCGCGAGTTGATCGAGGCCGAGCGCAACGAGCGCCGCGCCAAGTTGCTCGGCGAAATGATGCCCGGCGACATCCGCAAGGGCACGACTTCGGCGCCTTCATCGACCTCGACGGCATCGACGGCTTGCTCCACATCACTGACATGTCCTGGGGCCGCATCGGTCATCCGTCCGAAGTTCTCAAGGTCGGGCAGGAACTCGACGTCGTCGTCCTCGACATCAACAAGGAAAAGGAGCGCGTCTCCCTCGGCCTCAAGCAGAAGATGACCAATCCGTGGGACAGCATCGAGGCCAAGTTCCCCGTCGGCGCCAAGGTCAAGGGCAAGGTCGTCAACCTCGTCCCCTACGGCGCGTTTGTGGAACTCGAACCCGGCGTCGAGGGCCTCGTGCACGTCACCGAACTTTCCTGGACCAAGCGCATCGCCAAGCCCAGCGACGTGCTCAAGCAGGGCCAGGAGATCGAGGCCGTCGTCCTCGGCATCAACCGCGAGGAGCAGAAAATCTCCCTCGGCATCCGCCAGCTCGAGACCAACCCGTGGGACCAGGCCAGCCAGAAGTATCCGCCCGGCACCAAGGTCAAGGGCAAGGTCCGCAACCTCACCAGCTACGGCGCCTTCATCGAACTCGAAGAGGGCCTCGACGGCATGGTGCACGTGTCCGACGTTTCGTGGACGCGCAAGATCAACCACCCGTCCGAAGTGCTCAAGAAGGGCGACGAGGTCGAGGCGCAGGTGCTCGAGATCGACAAGGCCAACCAGCGCATTTCGCTCGGCATCAAACAGCTCGGCACCGATCCGTGGGACGGCATCGACAAGTTCTACAAGGTCGGCGACCTCGTCACCGGCCAGGTCAGCAAGCTCGCCAGCTTCGGCGCGTTCATCGGCATGCAGCATGACATTGACGGCCTCGTGCACATCTCGCAGATCGCCGAGGAGCACGTGGACAAGATCAAGAACGTGCTCAAGCCCGGCGACACCGTCACCGCGCGCGTGATCAAGATCGACCGCGCCGAACGCCGCATCGGCCTCTCGATCAAGGCCGCGAACTACAACCCCGAGCAGCTCGCCGCCGAGCAGAAGATCCTCGACTCGCTCCGGCCGGGCGAAGACATGGTCGCCCTCTCGCACGCGTTCGACGCTGCGGATCTGGAACGCAAAGAGAAGGAATAAACTTCTCCCACTTCACCGAGGGCGGACTGGCCACAGTCCGCCCGTTTTCTTTTTGGACTGCGGCGGCAAGCGAAGCGCGACGCCGCTTTCGGCGCTTCGTTTGTGTTGAGTCGCACCTCACGCAAAGCGCCGTCGCCGCTGCGCTCTGCCGGCGCGCTCCATATCCCAAAAATTCACCCTTGTCCCTGCCGCCCCGCGCCGCGATAAACCTCCCGCGCAATGAACATCCACGAAGACCTGCACTGGCGCGGCCTCATCGCCGATTGCACCGACACGCCCGGCCTGCTCCAGCGGCTCGGCACGTCGCCGGTCACGCTCTATTGCGGTTTCGACCCCACCGCCGATTCCCTCCACGTCGGCAGCCTCGTGCCGCTCCTTGCGCTGCGCCGCTTCCAACTCGCCGGCCATCACCCCATCGCCGTCGCCGGCGGCGCGACCGGCAGCATCGGCGATCCGAGCGGCAAATCCGCCGAGCGCCAACTCCTCACGCGCGACCAGCTCGCCGCCAACATCGCCGCCGTGAAGCCGCAGCTCGCCCGTCTGCTCGACTTCGACACGAAACAAAATCCCGCGCGCCTCGTGGACAACGCCGACTGGACCGCCGGCGTCTCGTTCCTCGATTTCCTCCGCGACATCGGCAAGCACTTCACCGTGAATCAAATGGTCGCGAAGGAGAGCGTGCGCGCGCGCATGGAGGACCGCGAGGTGGGCATCAGCTACACCGAGTTCAGCTACATGCTGCTCCAGGCTTTCGACTTCTTTCACCTCTGCAAGAATTTGAACTGCGAACTGCAAATCGGCGGCAGCGACCAGTGGGGTAACATCACCGCCGGCATGGATTTGATCCGCAAGAAACTCAACAGCCCCGCCTTCGGCCTCACGCTCCCGCTCATCACCAAGGCCGACGGCACCAAGTTCGGCAAGACCGAGTCCGGCACCGTGTGGCTCGATGCGAAACGCACGAGCGTCTATCGCTTATACCAGTTCTGGATCAACACCGACGACCGCGACGTCATTCGCTACCTGAAATTCTTCACATTCCTGTCCAAAGAAGAAATCGAAGCCATCGAAGCGCAGCACAAAGAAAACCCCGGCGCTCGCGTCGCGCACAAAACATTGGCGAAAGCCGCGACCGATTTGATCCACGGCGAGAACGCAACAGCCGAAGCCATGCGAGCCAGCGAAATCCTTTTCGGTGGCGACTTGAAAGGAATTTCCGAGACGACCTTCAACGAAATCATTGGCGAAGTTCCCACGAAGGAGGTTGAAAAATCAAAACTCGGCGGCGCAGGTTTACCGCTCGTTGAAGTTCTCGTTCACTCCGGCCTATGTCCCTCAAAAGGTCAGGCGCGAAAAGACATCGAAGGCGGAGGCGTGAACGTCAACAACGTCCGCGAAACAAGCGCCACCCATGCCGTGACTGCGAACGATTTGCTTTTCGGAAAACATCTCCTGCTCCGCAAAGGGAAAAAGAATTACGTCGTCGTGACCGCCAAATCGTAGCAGCCGACGCATGTTGACTCAGGATAAATGTTGCGGAGGCGGGAGGCTGGACTTGGCTCCGGTTTTCAGGAACATTGGCGGCCTTAAGTTTACAAATTAAGAAATGTATGCAAGAGACTGATCAACTGCACCTTGAGCGCGTCGTTTTTTACGGGCGCTCACTGGCTGAGTATAAATTGTTTTTCAACCTCGACCTTCCCGCGCTCAAAGGGAAAACAGTTCTGGATTGTCCATCCGGCGCGGCGTCGTTCACGGCAGAGGCCGCCCTGCTCGGCATCAACGTCACCGCCGTTGATCCGTTGTTCGAAAACCCCGTGGAAAAACTGCGCGGCATTGGCGAGACCGACATCGCTCACGTCATGGACGAAGTGGAAAAAGTCCGGCACGCTTACCTGTCGAGATATTATCAATCAATGGAGGAGATGCGTGCTGCGCGGCGGCGGATATGTTCCTGCGCTGCTGCCGAATCTGCCGTTTGCCGACAAGCAGTTTGATCTCGTGCTGTCCGGGCACTTTTTATTCATCTACGATGATCGGTTTGATTACGCCTTCCATCTGGCGGCAGCGCGGGAACTGGCGCGAGTGAGTGCAGGGGAGGTGCGACTTTTTCCACCGGCCGGCATGAACCGGAAACCGTATCCACAACTGGAACAATTGCGGCGGGAACTCAAACAGGACGGGATCGAGAGCGAAGTCATCCGCAGCAACTTCGAATTCGTGCAGGGTTGGAACCAGATTCTGGTGTTGCATTCCAAGTCTCGCTGACAAGGCTAGGCGCGAAAAGACTTCGGAGGCATTGTGCCGAACGCTGCCATGTTTCACTCCTCCTCATTCATCATCGCGAACACGCCCCAGCACAACGCACCCAGCGCGGCGAGTATGGGCAGCAGCATGGCGGCCGTCTGCCATTGTAACGCTGTGAGGTTGCGCGGAATCGCGGCGAGCAGCGCGCTTCCGGATGGCAAAAGCCACGCGGCCAGGGCGGCGCTCGCAAGCGTCCCGCACGAAAGCACCATCAATCGAATCCACGAATGCCGCCGTCGCTGCGGCAGCGCTGCGACCACGCGCGCGGTGAAGCCATTGTCCGGAATGTAACCATCCGCCTCGCGCAACAGCGTGTCGAGCGGGTCGTTCCTTTCTGGCGTTTGATTTATCTCGTTCTTCATGGAGCCAGTTTGCGTCGCAATTTTTCTTTGCCGCGCAGAACGTTCGTCTTCACAGTGCCGAGCGGGGAATCCAGCGCTCGCGCCGCCTCGTCGTGCGAAAGTCCGTTCTGACAACACAAGACAATCGCCGCCCGCTCCGCCGGCGTCAATGCCTTCATCGCTTCGGCGAGGTCCAATCGCAGATGGCTGCTGGCTGCGGCATCGGCTTGTTCTGGCTCGGGCGGCTGGTCGTCGAGTTCCTCCAGCGCGATTTCCTTGCGCGCGCGCGCGTTCATGCGCCACTCGTTGTGCGCGATGCCAAAGAGCCAGGTGGAAAATTTCCCCTCGCCGCGGAACGAGCCGAGCTTTTTCCACGCCTTCACGAACGCCTCCTGCGCGAGGTCATCGGCCAGATGGGTGTCGCCTTTGGTCATTTTGATCAGGAAACCGCGCACGGGCGATTGATGACGGTGCACAAGTTCGCCGAACGCGTTTTGGTCTTCATGCAGCAGGACGCGCGCGATGAGGTCGGCATCGGTGAACGACACGGTTGATTACTTGGAGTCGCCGTTTTTGTTCTGTTCGACTTTCCAAGTAACCAAAAACGCCGCGCCCATCAACAGCGGAATCAACCCCAAAGCCCACTTGTTGCCGCCGTCCATCGCCAGCCACACGATCAAACCGATGCCGATGCCCGCCATCACGAGGCCACGACGCAGATCGCTCTTGGGGCGACGCTTCGGCGTGGGTGGCTGGAGGAATTCTGGAGGGATGGGTTGTCCCTTGTCAATCATCGCACGGATGGTTTCGTGCAGCAATTTCGCTTTCTTGAGCCGATGGCTGACGACGATTGCCACCACTCCCACGAAAGCGACAAACATCACGATCGGAACCGCTATCCCAGCCAACGGAACGATGACATCTTCAGCGCGTGACTCAGTATTGCGAGATTTGGTGAGTTCAACAATCTGCTGGGACGAAAGGCGGTCGAACGCCTCCTTCGGCAGGCCGAACGTGTTGGGTTCGGACTTCGGTAAATTGGCGGTCGCAACCCCGGGCGTTTCGTTGGTTGAAGTGGCGGTGGCGGTGTTGGCAGCGTCCTCGGCGAACGCAGGGCTGGAGGCGATGACGGCCAGCGCGACTCCACCGGCCAGCGCGCCCTTGAGAAGAACACGCGCAAAGAAAGGAGTAGTTTTCATGGTGGTTTTCGTTTGATGGTTTGTTTTCGGTATCAGGTCGACAGGCTCACGTAAAGTGCATTCAGGATCGCGAACAAATCGCGAACCAACATCACCACTTTGCCGACCATGAAAATCGCACCAACGCAAAGCGGCGGTAAAAACCAGGCGGCCAGGCGGGATTTCCAACTTTTCCGACTCGCAAGCGCAGCGGTGGTTTGGATTTGAGCCTCAGCCTCCGGCGAGAGCGAGCAAGGGATTTCCGGTGTATCCGGGAGGTCTACGGCGGCTTCGGTCAATTCAAGCGTTGTATTGGTCATATTGTTGTTTGCTTTGATTTTGTCTGTGTTGAATATGAGATGCAGTCACTCTCGGATTTGGATTCAAAAAAGTTTTTCAGCGCCAACCCCAGATCGCAGAGGTCACGATGCCGGCGAAGGAAGCCGCCATCAGCGTCAGGAACACCCAGTCCTCCGCGTGAAGCTTGGCGAAGGATGCGTGTCGCGCGGGGCGGGTTTTGGTTTCGGGTGGCGGGAGCGCCGGCAGCGTTGGCAGGATCATCACGTTTTTCATATTGTTCGAGGTCGTTTTCATGTTGTTGAGTCAAATTCGATGGTGAGATGCAGCGGGGTGCGGATTTGGATTCAAAAAAGATCCCTCTTTTTTGAGCCGCAGCAGCCTGCGTAAGCTGGCTCTGATTCCCTTCCCGGTAAATAATGAGCCTCGTGTGGTTGGCTGCTACGATTATCCGTCTCCACGCCCGCTCGGAAAACATGAACGCCGGCTTGCCTTGGCGAGTTGTTTTTCCCACTCGCCTTTGTGCATCAACGGGTTGGCGTCGGTGCCCCAAAGTTTTTTCGCCATCTCGCGCGGCGGAATGAATGGACATTTCGGTTTTCGGAAAACACCTTCTGCTTCGCAAAGGCAAAAAGAATTACGTTGTCGTTACGGCGAAATAACTTGGAAACGACGCGATTGACGAACTCTGCTGGCAATGACAACATATAGGCATGGAACGAGAAGATAACTACGGCACAAATTCCAAACCTTCGTTGTTGGGCGGGATTTTTGCCATAACCGACACTGGCAACGGCCAGAACGATTCGGCCGCTCAAGCCCAGGCAGTGCGGCAGCTTCATGCCCGCTTGGCGAGTTCCGAGTTTGTTAACCAGATGACCGGCATTTTCTTCGACGCCAAGCGCGCGGCGCTCACGTCGTCGAAGTAATCTCGCCAATGCCGATCCCTCAACTCTGGCTGTTTGCCGGACCGAATGGCGCGGGCAAAACCACCTTCACTCAAT
>JACQFS010000127.1 GCA_016199935.1 Verrucomicrobiota bacterium | reverse complement strand
CGCTGTTCGCGCTGGTGGCCGGCCACGTGAAGTTTGACAAGCACGTCCGCCGCATCCACATCGTCCCGGTGGCCGCCGCGCCGGCGAGCAACTGATGGAGCGCCGCCCGATTTCGACGGCGAGGTGATGAGCCTCGCCGTTTTTATTTGGAGCCCGGGCTTCCGCCGGCTCCGGCGGAAGCAAAACGGACCGGCTGAAGCCTGAACTCCAAACCACACCATGTTCGTTGATGAGATAAAAATTTTCGCGCGCGCCGGCCACGGCGGCAAAGGCTGCGTCGCGTTCCATCGCGAAGCCTATATCGCCAAGGGCGGCCCCAGTGGCGGCAACGGCGGGCGCGGCGGCAGCGTGATCCTCCAGGCGGACCACGACCTTAACAACCTGATCAACCAGTATTACACCTCCAAGCTCATCGCGCAGGTCGGCGAGGGCGGCATGGGCAAGGGGATGGACGGCCACGCCGGCAAGGATCTGCTGGTGAAAGTTCCGTGCGGCACGCTCGTGTGGCGGTTGCCGGCCGCCCCGCCGCCCGTGGATGTCCCGCCGCTCCCCGAGGATGAAAATAAGGATGAGGATGAAGATGAGGACGAGGAGAGCGAGCGGCGCGGAAGTCCGCCGATGCTGACGAGTTCGAGCAAGCGTGCGGTGATCCGCAGTTCCGGTTCTGAGCGCGCGATGGAGATTGATCTGTCCGCCGAAGAAGAGCCCGCTCCGGATCAACCCGCCGATGAAGAGAAGGGCGAGCTCATCGCCGATCTCACGGAGCATGGGCAACAGTTCGTCCTGTGCAAAGGCGGCCGCGGCGGATTGGGCAACCGCAACTTCGCCACCGCCGTCCGGCAGGCGCCGCGTTTCGCGCAACCGGGCGAGCCGGGCGATGAAGGCAATTTCCTCCTCGAACTGCGCATCATCGCCGACGTGGGACTCGTCGGCTACCCGAACGCCGGCAAGTCCACGCTGCTCACCGCCATTTCCCACGCGCGGCCGAAGGTGGCGGCGTATCCGTTCACCACGCTCACGCCGCAAATCGGCATCGTCGAGTATCCGGTGGATTATCACCGGCTCGTCGTGTGCGACGTGCCGGGGCTGATCGAGGGTGCGCATCAGAACGTCGGCCTCGGCCACGAGTTCTTGCGCCACATTCAGCGGTGCAAAGTGATCGTGCTCCTGATCGACATGGCCGGCACCGACGGCCGCAAGCCGTGGGATGATTACCGGCAACTGCTCAACGAACTCGAGCTCTACGACGAGGCGCTGTTGGAAAGGCCGCGGCTCATCGTCGCGAACAAAATGGACGAGCCGCAGTCCGAGGCGAACCTCAAGGCGTTCAAGCGCAAGCTGCGCAAGACGCCCGTGCTGCCGATCTCGGCGGGGTTCGACGAGGGCGTCGGGAAATTCAAGCAGCTCATCCGCGAAGCGGTGGCCGAAGCCGGCGCCGAGTGAAGCGCGGCGGGGGACGGCGCGGTTTTCCCGTCTTGATTTCAGCCGCGGTTGCCCGCGTGATCTGCGGGCCAGAAAGAATTTATGCTCAAAGCCGGAATCGTCGGTCTGCCCAACGTGGGCAAGTCCACCCTGTTCAACGCCGTCACGCGCACGCGCAAGGCGGAGGCGGCCAACTATCCCTTCTGCACCATTGATCCGAACGTCGGCGTCGTCACCGTGCCGGACGAGCGGCTCGCGGTGCTCCAGCAAATCGCCAAGACCAAGGTCGTCATCCCCGCGGCGATTGAGTTTGTGGACATCGCCGGCCTCGTGAAGGGCGCGTCGCAGGGCGAAGGGCTCGGCAACAAGTTTCTCAGCCACATCCGCGAGGTGGACGCCATCGTGCAGGTCGTCCGCTGTTTCGAGGATCCGGACATCATCCACGTGGCCGGCTCCATTGATCCGGTGCGCGACATCGAGACCATCAACACGGAACTGGTGCTGTGCGATCTCGAGGCCGTGAAGAAGCGCCACGAGAAAATCGCGAAGGACGCCAAGCGCGGCGACAAGCTCGCCATCGCCGAGGAGGCCGTGCTGAAAAAACTGGAGCCGCATCTCAACTCCGGCAAGCCCGCGCTCCTCGCCGACCTCACGCCGGAGGACAAGCACATTTCCAAAGGCTTCTACCTGCTCACCGACAAGCCGACGATTTTCGCCGCGAACGTGAAAGAGTCCGACCTTGCCACCGCTGACACCAATCCGCACGTCGCCAAGGTGCGCGAATACGCCAAGGCCCACGTCGGCTGCGAGACCACCGTCATCAGCGCGCAGATCGAGAGCGACCTCACCGACCTCACGCCGGAGGAGGCGAAGCAGTTCCTCGCCGAACTCGGCGTGCAGGAGAGCGGCGTCGGTGCGCTCATCCGCGCCACGTATCATCTGCTCGGCCTGCGCACGTATTTCACCGCGGGCGAAAAGGAAGTCCGCGCGTGGACCATTCACGCCGGCGACACCGCGCCCAAGGCGGCGGGTGTGATCCATTCCGATTTCGAGCGCGGCTTCATCAAGGCCGAGACCGTGGCCTACGACGATCTCGTGAAGCTCGGCTCCGTCGCCGCCGCGCGCGACAAGGGCCTCTACCGCATGGAGGGCAAGGAATACGTGGTGAAGGACGGCGACGTGCTGCTCTTCAAGTTCAACGTGTGACCATCGTGCTGCTGGCGTCTCGCCGGCAGTTCCATTTCAGCAAATGAAGCTGGAACTCCGAATCACCCTGAGCGTCCTCGCATTTGCGATCGCGAGTCTCCGCGCCGCAAGCTTGCCCGACCTCTCCTCCGTCCCGAAAGACCTTCACACCCCGCCGATGGTCGCCGCTGCGCCCGCACCGGGCAAGCGCGTGAAGCAGGCCGCGCCCGGCTGGGAGCGGACGGCGGTTTATCATTCCCTCTACCTGCCGGTGAACTGGCAGCCCGGAAAAAAATTTCCCGTGCTCTTCGAGTTTGCCGGCAACGGCGGCTACTCGAACCAGTTCGGCGACGTCTCGGCCGGCGTGCCCGAGGGGAGCAGCCTCGGCTACGGCATCAGCGGCGGTTCCAATTTCATCTGGGTCTGCCTGCCCTTCGTCGCTGTCACGAACGGCCAGAAAAAGATCGCGACGAAATGGTGGGGCGACGTGGACGAAACCATCCGCTACTGCACCAACGCCGTGCGCTCCGTTTGCGAAAACTTTGGTGGCGACCCGAACGCGCTCCTCCTCTGCGGCTTCTCGCGCGGCGCGATCGCGTGCAATTTCATCGGCTTGCACGACGAGCGCATCGCGCCGCTCTGGCGCGCGTTCATCGCGCACAGTCACTACGACGGCGTGAAAACCAACTGGGGCTACGCCGGTGCCGACCGTGCGTCCGCGCTCGCGCGGTTGCAACGGCTAGAGGGCCGGCCGCAATTCATCTCGCACGAGGGCACCGTCGCGCCCACGCGCGAGTATCTCGCCACGACCGGCGTGCGTGCGCCGTTCACGTTTGTTCCGCTGCCGTTCCGCAATCACTCCGACGAGTGGGTGCTGCGCGACCTGCCGGAGCGCCGGCAATTGCGCGCGTGGCTCGACGCGCTGCTCGCGCGATGACGGAGCGCGGCGTTCACGCCGCTTCAACATCCGAAGTTTTCGGCGCAGCGGGAAACTCGTTCCGCGTTCCGCCGCCTTGACGCGCACGTCCTCGTTCCCAAGACTCCGCGGATGGCAGCAGCGAGCGGGTTGTTCAGTTTCTACGTTTTCCACGGCCACATGCCGGCGCGCGCGCTGGCGCACGCCGCCCGCGACGCCAGCCGCCGGGCGCGCATCGCGCTCGGCTTGAAAAAGGCGCCGCCCGCCGCCAAGCCGCGGACGTCGGAGAAAATCCCGACGGTGAAGTGGAGCGAGCTTTGCCGCGCTTCGGGCGTGGTGTTTCACGAATCGGACAAAGCGGACGGCAACGTGAACCTCGCCGAACTCGCTGTGCTCAACGCACTCTGCCGCGCCTGCCGCCCGCGCGAGCTTTTCGAGATCGGCACGTTCGACGGACGCACGACACTGAACCTCGCGGCGAACAGCGAGGCGAACGTTTTCACGCTCGACCTGCCCGCCGGGCACGCGACGAAGTTCGAGGTCGTGGGTGGCGACAACAAGTATGTCAACAAGCCGGCGTCGGGCGCGCGCTTCACCTCGGAGCCGAACTGCCGCCTGCCCGCGGCGCAGCGCATCACGCAGCTTTACGGTGACTCGGCGTCCTTCGATTTCTCGCCGTGGCACGGGCGGATGGATTTCGTTTTCGTGGACGGTGCGCACAGTCATGACTTCGTGATGAACGATTCGCGCGTCGCGCTCAAGCTGCTCCGGTCGGGCGGCGGCGTGATCGTGTGGCACGATTACGGGGTGTGGCCGGACGTGGCGGTGGCGCTCGAGGATTTGCTGAAGGAGCAACCGGCACTGCCGCTCCGGCACGTGCGCGGCACGAGCCTGGTCGTGGCGCGGATCGGCGCCGGCGGGCGGTGATTCAGATCTCGTTCTCGATCCGCAGGACTTCCAGTTCACCGGTCAGGGGCGAGATGCGGAGGGAGCTGATGACCTCATTGAACCTGCGCACGTGCTGGCCGGCATTGGGGCCGGTGCTGTTGAGTTGGAACTCGAGCACGCCGTTGGCGTAGGGGATGAGCGCGAACCGGCCGAGGAGCGGAGTGCCGTTGGCTACGTCCTTTTCCAGATCGAAAACCGGCCCGGTGTATTGGAGGACGTTGAGCGTGTATTCGGCGAGGACCTTCGCGCCGGGAATCCGGCTGAGCGCGCTCGCCCGTGCCGGCTCGGGCTTGAGCGAGGGCAGGGGACGTCCGCCGAAGGACTCGTGGACGGAAATGGTGAAGACGCAGTTGCCGTCATCCGACACGAGCGTGACCTTTTTGGTGTTCGCGTCGCCCCCGACGTGAAACTCAAACGGCACGACCAGCGAAAAGCGGTTGGTCTGCGCCGTGATGATGGCGCGCAGGACGGGCAGGCGGACGGTTTTCTCCGTGAACGTCAGGACGCGCAGCAGCGGCTCCTCGCCGGGGGTGGCGGCCGGTTCAGCGGCCGCGGTGGCAAAGGTGGCGAGGGCGAGGACGCCGGCCAGCAGCAGTTGGCGGAGCATGGTGGTCAATTGGCTACGTAGTTGGTGACGCCGCCGGGCGGCACACTCCATTTTCCACGGATGAGCGTGCGCAGCATCGGCGTGCCCGGCGGGAGCTTGGTGCTGTCTTTGAAATTGTTGTCGAACGTGAACGCGCGCGTCGGGGCGTTGTAGTAGTCGCCCGGCATGCGGAAGGCGCTGGTGGCATTAGTGCTGTTGAACATGCAGACCAGCGAGCCGTTGATGGTGAGCGTTTGGCTCGACCAGCTTTCCAACAGCCGGGGCAGGTTGAACATCCCGGCGCTGTAGGGGCTGGTGCCGGGGCTGGCGCTGTTCGTGCCGCCATAGACTTCACCGGCCAGAATGGCGGTGTTAATGGTCGTGCTGGAAGCCGGACGGGCGCTGGGCGGAGTGCTGGCGCCCTTGGTATCGCTGCTGTTGGGGGCCCAATTCTGGGAGAGCACGGTGAGCGAGTCGGCAATGAGCGAGGAGGGCCTGGTGTTGGCGGTGTTGGTGGTGCCGATGTCCGCGTCAACCGGAACATTGAAATGACCCTGGACGTAAAGCGGATCGGGCGTCGCGACCGTGAGGCCGTTCGTGGAAAGCGATTTGCCGTTGACGATGCGCACGGCGGTCAACTGGTTGGTGGCGACGGTGCGCTGGTCGTCAATGTAAACGATGTTCGGCGTCGAGTTTCCCGTGCCCAGGTAGTTGCTCAATCCGGGAATGCCGGTGAACACGGCGTTGGTCTGGGCCCACGCGTTGAAGTTGCCGATGTTAAACTCGGTCACTTTGACCGTTTTGTATTCGCGGAGATCGTAGAACGTCTTGTTGGTGCTGATGACAGTGGCGATGGGGAGGTTGGTCAGATAGGGGATGGCGTTGCTCGTCGTGCTGTAGGGCGCCTTGGCGGCCACGACCACGCCCGTGTCCTTCACGAGGATCAGCAACTGGGCCAGGTTGTAAAACCGCTGCGACGACATCGGGAAATTGGTCGTCTCCGCCGCGGGCGGCGGGTTGAGCACATCGTGGACGGCGTCGGCCGTGTTGTTCGTCCCGATGGGCAGGGAGAGCGAGGTGGAGTTCGTGAAGGGGCCGCTGTTAAACTGCAACGTGCCCGTGTAGCTGCTCAACGCGTAACCGGCATAGGCCACCTTTCCGGCGATGCCCACCGACGTTACGTCGTCGTAAAACGTCTGGTTGGCGCTCGACCCGGCGTAGATGTCAAAGTTGCTGTGGACCCGGCCGCGCACGGTGAGCGTGGCCGAGCCGGTAAAGTCCATGATCCGCGAGTGGAACATCGCGAACTGGAAGATCGGGATGGCGGCGACCTGCACGTCCTGCTGGACGCCCACGGTCAGGTTGGTGATGGTGCTGTTGGTGCACCGGGCGTTGGAAAGGATGCGGTAGCTCGCCGCGTTGCCAAACATGCCTTTGTATTGCGAGTCCAACGCCACATACTGCCAGGTGCTGGTGCGGGCCACGTAGGTCCGGTCCACCGTCCCCGCGGCGTTGTTGAACTGGTAGTTGACCCAGGACGCTTCCTCGGAAGTGGTCGGGATCAACGTGCGGTAAGTGTCGAGGTTGTTGTAAACCGTGGCCTCGCCGTAGTAGAGGTAATCGGAACTCAACCGCCCGAGCACCTTCTCCGTCGCGGCCTCCGCCGCATACAGGGTGGCGTAATACTGATTGTTGCGGGCGTTCAGGCTCGTGCTCGAGGCCGTCCACTGCATGGCTCCGGCCAGGATGATCATCGCCACCACGCAGAAGATCATGACCATGAGGAGGGCATAGCCGCCGCGGGCCGGGGCGCGGGAGGAGTGGAGAGTTTTCATGCGTTATTCGAGGGTGCGCCGGGTGATTTTTGAGCGCAGTTGAAACTGATCGTAGTAGTTGTTCGTGCCGCCGACGCGGACCTCGGGAAATTCGATTTTGTTGAGCTGGAGCAGCACGCCGATGACGCGGTTGTTCTTGTTCCCGGTCAGCACGTTCCCCGCGTAATCCTCGGCGGTGAACGGAACCGTGTTCGTCACGGAGGAGGCGATGATTTTCGCCGTCGCCGCGTTGCCGTTGGTGATGCGCTTCAACTGCTGGGCCGAGGTGTCGAGGAAATAGCGCACGTAGTAGTTCGTGTTCGTCGAAGGAAAAATCTGGATCGCCACCCCGGATTGCGACCCGCCGTTGGTGACCTGCGTGAAGCTGGAGGCGGTCCCGGTTCCCACCTGCACCAGCTTGGCCGACCGCACGTCCACCACCAGATCGGCGAAGCTCTGCCGGACCTGGTCGGCCGCCACGAGCTTGGCCTCGCTGATGGAATAGAACCTCTGGCCGGTGATGTGCGCTCCGATGAAGGCGATGACGACCAGCGTGAAAATCGCCATCACCACCATCATTTCGGGGAGCGTGAACGCGTGAATGCCGCGGCGCGAAGCGACCGCGGGATGGATGCAAGGGGCCACGTTCATGTCAGTTGTCCGTCGCGCGATAGGTGATGATCGTGTTGGTGAACACCGTCCAGGGGCGCATGGCGGCATAGGTCCACACGCAATCCACCTGGATTTTTTTCAGCGGCGGGTTGGTGCCGATGACCGTGATGTAAGTGAAGTTGGTGGCGACCACTCCGTTGGTGCCGGCGATCGGCATGTCCAGCACGCCGTTGGTGGCGGGAAAATAGGCGGTGGTGAGCTGATCCACCTGCGGCACCGCCTGGAGATCCCATTTGCAGGAACGGATCTGCTCCATGCGCATCATTCCGAACGCCTGGGCCGCCAGCGAATACGCGGACCACTCGGCCCGGCGCGCCGACTGCACGTAGGCGTAGAGGATGCCGGTGAAGATCAAGGTCAC
Source organism: Verrucomicrobiota bacterium (assembly GCA_016199935.1). Taxonomy (GTDB): domain Bacteria; phylum Verrucomicrobiota; class Verrucomicrobiia; order Limisphaerales; family JACQFS01; genus JACQFS01. The sequence goes on along the minus strand of JACQFS010000127.1, from coordinate 7,819 downwards.
GATCCACAGGCAGATCAGCACCTCCACGAATGTGAATGCCTTCGCCGAGGACCCCGGTTGGTTGGTTGGAATGCGCACGATCATATTCCGCTGTCCTGCCCGGCCGCCGTTCGGGCACCGCGGGTCCGCCACCCGCAGCATCCCCGGTTTTTCCAGCCGGCCCAGGATACAAAGCGTCACGCCCTCTCAGCACCCGGTGTGCCCGCGCGCGCCCCGCGTGCTCTCCGCCGGATTGCGAAACCGCTTTCGCGGCGGGGAGAATCGGAGGTTCAATGATTCACGGACGAAGCAACCCGATGCCGGTGATTTCGGCGGGCGTTGTGCCGGCCGCGGGGAGAGTTGGTTCCCGTGATTGAGAATCGGCACGTTCCACTTTCGGTGCAGTCCGTGTCCGAAGGCTTGGCACTTTGGCCGCCGATTCAGGCCGCCCGCGGTGCGCTTGCTCCTTTGCTGCGATCGTCTGCGCGCGCCGTTGTTGTGAATCATTTCCCCGCCGCGCCGCCGCCGGCTTGGCGGACCAACTCGCGAGCCTTCTTCACCAGCGTGTCCTCGACCGCGGGCGCGAAGCGCGTGGGGAACCCGTAGTAGATGAGGTTCGCGTCCGCCTCGTAGCCGCCCTCGAGCAGGATGCGCATTGAGGGCACGTAGGCGAAGATGTCATTACAGTAACCGGCGACCCACAGCCGCTCATCGGGCAGTTCGCGGCGCAGGCGGTAAGAATAATCCACGCACGTCTCGCCGCTGATGGCCACGAGCGTGAGGTCGCCGCCGAAGCGCAGCACCTGCAACGGCGCGGGATAGCTCGTCATCAGTTTCTCGCCGCGCGCGAGCCGGTCGAGATGATCCTGCGCGTAACGCTGCGTAGCGGGCGCCTTCTCCTTGAGCTTCGCCTCGTAGTAATCCTTGCCCGGCGTTTTCTCCAGCGGCAGCTCGGCGCGGTCGAACGCGGCGCGAATTGGGCCGCCCACCGGGCGCATCGGCTCGCTCAAGACGCGCGCGACTGCGCCGGCGAGTTGCAGGCCGTGTGCGCGGGAGAAGAGCATCGTGCCGCCGGGGCGCGGCTCGGGATTCGCGTCCGCGCCGCAGCCGGTGATGAAGAGCGCGGTCGCGCCGGGATAGGTCTGCTCCAGGTTCGCCTGCGCGTAGCCGGCCCAGTCGCCGCCAACTTCGTAGCTCGCGCCGGGCGTGGTGCAATGGCAGGCGTAGCCGAACAGCACGGCCAACATCGCGCCGTTCGTGCCGGCGATGCGCAGCACGGGCACGTCGTGGTCCACCACGCCGGTGGGGTTCACGCCGAAGCCGACGCCCTTGGGGCCGAAGGCGCGGCGGTTGGCGGCGAAGTTCGCCGTGCCTTTGCCGTGGCTGAGTTTCACCGGCTGCAAATCTTTCAGTGAAGCCGCGGCGACCTCGAAGGACTTCGCGAGAAACATTTTCGTGTAAGCCTCCACGTCGGCGGCTTCCTTTTCGTTCAGCCCATACATCGTGGTGAGGCAGCCGTGGATGATGGGCGTGCTGTGGCTGTGCGAGCAGGCGAAGAGGAAACGCTCGCGCGGCACGTGCAACTCGCGCGCGATGCGGTCGGTGAGTTCGTCGTTGAACCAGCGCGGCGTGCCGATGGTGTCGGCGGTGAGGATGAGCGTGCGCGCGCCCGTGGCGTCTTCGAGCGCGAGCGCCTTGACGAACAGATGCTGGTCCACGCTCTCGGAGGGTTTGTTGCGCCCGGCGTAGCCCGCGAGGCGGATGGGGCCGGCGGGCGTGATGTCCGCGCGCGCAACGCCAGCCTGAAAGTCCCCGGCGAATGCGGGTGAAAGCAACGCGACCAGGGCGATGGCGGTGAGTGGATGTTTCATGGAATCGGATGATGCGGAGTAACTGGACTGCGGTCGTGTCCTCGGTTCGTGCTCGTCAGATGTCGAACGGCTCCGGCCCGCCGCCCGCCGCGCGTTTGGAAACCTCCACTTCGATGGGCACGCTGTGGCTGATGACGTAGGAGCCGCGGTGCGGATCGCGCTGAAGCGGTTGCACGCGCCCGCGCGAATCGAGCGCGCGCGCCATCAGTGTGCTGCGGCCCGGTTGCGCGGGTGTGCGCCAGTGGAATTCCCAGAACTGCCACGCGTGCGGCACCGGCGTGCTGAGGAGGTTTGCCTTTTCCCACGTCGCGCCGCCGTCGGTGCTCACTTGCACCTGCGTGACCGTGGCCTCGCCGGCCCACGCGGCGCCGTGCACGCGGTAAATCGAATCGGCGGGCACGAGTTCGCGCGGAGCGGGGCGGGCGATCTGCGCCTTGGCCTCGTTCTCGGTCACGGGCAGTAGTTGCATTGGCAGGCCGGGGCGCTGTTCCCAGTAAGTGTAGTCCGCAGTCTTGAAGTAGCCGCGAAACGGCCGGTCCACGAGCACGATGCGCTGGAGCCATTTCACCGACGCCATGCCATACCAGCCGGGCACGACCGCGCGCAGCGGGAAGCCGTGCGACGGCGCGAGCGGTTGGCCGTTCATCGTGTGCACGAGCAGCACGTCGGACGTGAACGCCTTCGCCAGCGGGATGCTGTGCGCGTAGTGGATGTTGCCGGGCGAGGGCGGCTTGGCGAGCTTGCCGCTGTCCGCGCCCTCGAAGACGACCTCGACCGCGCCCGGCTGCACGCCGGCGCGTTCGAGCACGGCGGCGAGCGGGACGCCCGTCCACTCGGCATTGCCGACCGCGCCGAGTTCCCACTGGAGGCCGTCCACTTTGGGCGAGAGGAAAATGCGGTTGTTCCCCGCGCACTCGATGGTGGCGGCGACGGTGCGCGTCCGCAGCTTGAGCAATTCCTCGAGGATGAATTCGCACGGGCGCTCGACCAGCCCTTCGAGCTTGAGCCGCCATGTGGCCGCGTCGAGCTTCGGCACCGCGAAATGGCTGCGCACGAAAAACTGCTCGTTGGTCGTGATGAAACCGTTGAGCGTGGCGAAGGGGAACTCGAGGTTCTCCGGTTCCTTGTCGCGGAGGATGAGGCCGGCGAAGGGTTGCGTGGCCGTGGCGGACTCGGGCGAGGCGGTGGCATTCATGGCGCAATGTGCGGTTGCGGGAACGGCGTCACTCAGTCATTCCCGCGCGCGCCGGTCAAGCGCGGAGTCGCGCGCATGGTTCCAAAGTAAGTTGGACTGGAAAGCCAGCGGCGGCGTGCTGGCGCAGTCCGGGACGTTGGCACGAGCCGCAGGATTACCGCTGGCGCGTCAGCGTTTTGGACTGCGGCGGGAAGCGAAGCGCCACGCCGCTTTCGCGACGGCGGGAAGTTTTCCGTTGTCGGGCGTCTTGCGTTCGTCAAAAAGCGCCGTCGCCGCTGCGCTCTGCCGGCGCAGTCCAAGAGGCGTCTCTCGCGGACCTCTGCCGCTTTCGCTCATGCAACGGCTTGCCTTCCGAATGTTGCCGGCAAATGCTCCGTCAGAAATCTGCCGCGCATGAAACCCATTTCCTCCTTCGTCCTCGTCCTCGTCCTCGTCCTCGATGCCGCGCGCGCGCAACCCGTGCCGCTGCCCGCCGACATCGCCGCGCTCATCGCCGCGGAGAAACCGCTCACGCCCGCGCAGGCGCTCGTCGCGATGCGCACCGAGCCCGGCCTGCGCGTGGAACTCGCCGCCGCCGAGCCGCTCGTCGGTGATCCCGTCGCGCTCGCGTGGGACGAAAAGGGCCGCCTCTTCGTCGCCGAGAACCACGGCTATCCCACCAATTCCACGACCGCGAAACCGCTCGGCATCATTGCGATGCTGGAGGACACGAAGGGCAACGGCACCTTCGACAAGCGCACGGTGTTCGCGAGCGGGTTGAGTTATCCGAACGGCCTCATGTGCTGGCGCGGCGGCCTCATCGTCACCTGCGCGCCGGAAGTTTTTTACCTCAAGGACACCGACGGCAATGGCATCGCTGACGTGAAGCGCGTGCTCTTCACCGGTTTCATGACGAACTCCACGACGCAAATCCGCGTCGCCCATCCGACGCTCGCGGCGGACGGTTGGATTTATCTCACGAGCGGACTCACCGGCGGCAAGGTCACGTGTCCCGAGCATCCCGAGCGGCCGGCGGTCGAGTTCACGAAAAGCGACACGCGCTTCCGGCCGGACACGCTGGAGTTCGAGACCGTCCCGGGCCTCGCGCAGTTCGGTGAGTGCTTCGATGATTTCGGGCGCAAGTTCACCGTGGACAACCGCCACCCGCTCCAGATGGTCGCGATGCAGCCGCGTTATCTGAAGCGCAATCCCTACCTCGCCTTCAGCGAGACCATCGCCGATGTCGCGGCGTCGGCTGAACGCGGCGCCGTCTATCCACTCGCGAAAGACCAGACCACCGCCGGCATGATGCCCACGCTGCTGCACGCGCCGCACGCGGGCACGTTCACCTCGTCGTGCGGCATCCGCATCTACGGCGGCGACGCGTTGCCGACAAATTTTTACGGCAGCAGCTTCACGTGCGAGCCTGCGCAGTCGCTCGTTCAACGGCAGGTTATTTCGTCCGGCGGCGCGATCCTCAAGGCCGTGCATGCGCATCCCGGCACTGAGGTGATGGTGTCGGCGGACAGTTGGTTCCGCCCGGTCTTCGCGCAGAACGCGCCCGACGGCGCGCTCTACGTCGCGTCCATGTATCGCAAGTTCATTGACCACCCGCAGTATGTGCCCGCCGACATGCGCGACAAGCTGGACTTCAACTCCGGCCGCGACCAGGGCCGCATCTACCGCCTCGTCGCCGAGGATAAAAAAATCGCGCGCAAAAAATTCGACCTCGGCAAGGCCAGCACGAAGCAGCTCGTCGGCGAACTGGAGAACCCGAAAGTCTGGTGGCGCGAAACCGCCTTCCGCCTCCTGCTCGAACGCCGCGACCCCGCCGCTGTGAAGCCGCTCAACACCCTGCTCGAAAAAAGTAAATCGCCGCAGGCGCGCGTGCTCGCGCTGCGCCTGCTCGACGCGCTCGCCGTGCTCTCGACCGACCAGTTGGCCGCCGCAATGCACGACCGGCACCCCGGCGTCCGCGAGAACGCGTTGCTGATCGCCGAGCCGGTGCTCGACGCGCCGGAGTCCGTGCGCGCGGGCGGGCAGCTTGCGTTGGGCGAGCCGTTCGCCGGCGGCGGGAGCGACGCGAGCCGGCTCGTGCTCGCCGCCCTCTCGCTGACCGATGACTCCGACGCGCGCGTGCGTTTCCAAACGCTGCTCACGCTCGGGTCGCACGACTACCGCTCGGCGCAGCGGCGCTTCGCCGAGGTCGCCGTGCGCGACTCGGGCGACCGCTGGACGCGCGCCGCCGCGCTGGCCACCGCCGGTCGGCAATCAGCGGAGTTCCTCGACGCCGTGCTCGCGCGCATCGCGTTTGACCCGCGCGCCGCCAGCCCCGAAAACATTTCCGCGCTCGTGGGCGAAACCTGCCGCGTCGTCGGCGCGAGTCAGCCGCCGGAAAAGCTCGTGCCCATCCTCGCGCAGCTCACCTCCGCGCGCGGCTTGGACTACGCCGCGCAATCCGCCGCCGTCACCGGCCTCGGCGAGGCGCTCCGCAGCCGCAAACTTTCGCTCACGCAGATCGCCTCGGCCTCCACTGTGGATGCCATCAAGGCCCGCGAAGGTCTTGCCCGCCTGATGCGCGGCGCGCTCCAGCTTGCGACCGACGGCGCGCAGCCCGTGCCCGCGCGGCAGGCGGCGATTGGCATGCTCGCGTTCTTCGATTTCGCGACCGCGGGCCAGCCGCTCCAGAGCCTCATCAACCCGCAGCAGCCGACGGAGATTCAGACCGCCGTGGTCAAAGTGCTGCCGCTCCTCGCCGGCTCCGACGCGCCGAAGTTTTTGCTCGAAGCCGCGCGCTGGAAAAGTTTCTCCCCGTCCGTGCGCGAGGCCGTGCTCGCGGCGCTCATGTCGCAAACCGCCGGCGTCGAGGCGCTGCTCGCCGCCGTCGAATCGGGCGCGGTGGCGCCGACGGGCATTGACCCCACGCGCCGCGCCCAGCTTTTGAAGAACCGCAACAAGGCCGTCGCCGCGAAGGCGGAAGAGCTTTTCAAAAATCTCCAGGGCAGCGACCGGATGAAGGTCTATGAGGAATACAAATCCATTCTCACGCTGAAGCCGAACGCCGCGAACGGCCACGCGTCGTTCGCGAAGGTCTGCGTGCAGTGCCACCAGCTCAACGGCGAGGGCGCGAAGGTCGGCCCCGATCTGACCGGCGTCCGCAACCAGCCCGCCGAGGTGTTGCTGCTGCACATCCTCGTGCCGTCATACGAAATCGTGGCCGGATTCAACGCCTACGAAATCGAGACGAAGGACGGCCGCACCGCGACCGGCCTTCTCGCCTCCGAGACGCCGACGAGCGTGATGTTGCGCCGCGCGCTCGGCGAGGAGGAGACGATCCTGCGCTCGAACATCGCCACGATGGCAGCCGGCGCTCTCTCGCTCATGCCGGATGAGTTGGAGAAAACGATGAGCAAGCAGGACCTGCGCGACCTCATCGGGTTCCTCAAGGGGGAGTGAGGTTTTCTTTCAACGCAAAGGCGCAAAGCCGTGGGCAAGGGTGCGAGTGAATGCAGCCTATCCTGATATTAGGCCGCCGTCGTGAATCTCTGTAGCTCATCTGTGAACTCTCTCCGAACTGTGCCCTCATCGCCGAACGTGCCCTCGCGCGCCAGCGAAAACGCGTCGTCGAAGCGATACGCGAAAGAAAACTCGGCGGGAACATCGGTGAACATCAGAACGGTGCGGTAAATGTCGTTGGCGATGCGCTCGGCATCGTCAGGGTGAGCAAGCACATGCTGATGAAGCCGCGCGAGTGCAGTTCTGAACGCTGGCCAGAACTCGGCCTCTGCACTGAGGGTGTGCAAGTGCGAGATGATGGCCGCCGTGTCGGTCGGTCGAGTGACAGCAAGCTGCATGAGTGCGTCCGGTGGTGAGTCCAACGTCACAATCTGCGAATCGGCCCACTCGATGACCTCGCGGTCGGTAGCCACCCCATAGTCGAAGAGCAGGCTCAGTCGCTTTGCGTCTTGTGCGTAAGGTGGCATGACGTGCGTAGGCGGCCTAACTGGTGAATGAGCGGCAAATTTGCAGCCGATCCTGTTTCATCGCAGGCACGGTAAACTCGCCACTTTGGCCCGTCCAGCTTAGGGTTTTCGCAACTCGTGCCCCAAGACATTCCCCCCCGCAAAGGTGCTCGCGGTCCGGCGTCCATGCCTTCGAGCCGCGCTCCGCAGCCTCCGCTACTTTGCGTCTTTGCGCCTTTGCGTCTTTGCGTTAAAACTCCCCGCGTGAAACCTCGCCTGCGCCTCGTGCTCGTCGCGATTCTTTTTTTGGCCCGCGTTGCCAATGGCGAATCGGCTCCCTCCTCCTTCGCTTACATCCTCCAAGCCGACTCGTTTGCCAAGACCAAGCCCGCAGCCGTCGAGCGGCTCGCGGCGTGCGGGCGCGATTGGATCGTGCTCGATGCGGCGTTCGGCGGCGACACGCCGTGGGAGCGCGCGGAACTTGACGCGATCCGCCGCGGTCAGCCGGGGCGCAAGGTCATCGCCTACATTTCCATCGGCGAGGCGGAGGATTACCGGCCTTACTGGCGCAAGGAGTGGGGCAGCAAGGGCAAGCTCACCGCCGCCGCGCCCGCGTGGCTCGGCGCGGAGAACCCGGAGTGGAAGGGCAACTACCGCGTGAAGTATTGGAACGCCGAGTGGCAGCGGCTCATGCTCGCCGCGATTGACGACGCGATGGCGCGCGGCTTCGACGGCGTGTATCTCGACATCGTGGACGGCTTCGAGACGTTCGAGCAGGACGGCAAGGACTTCATTGACGACCGCGTGAACCCGGATACAAAGCAGAGCTATCG
>JACQFS010000121.1 GCA_016199935.1 Verrucomicrobiota bacterium | reverse complement strand
TGGACGGCTACCGTTACGGCTCAGAGAGGGTTGACGCGTTTCAGCGATTGCCGTTTCGATTGCTCAGTTCGAGACTCGCGGCAGACCTGCGCTCGACGTGGGAGCGCATTCAGGGTTTCACGCCGGATTATTTGGTTTCGCTCGGGCCGAGAGTGAAGCTTAACCTGCATCCGAAGATTGAGATTGTTCCAGATGACAACGACGTGGTCTAACCATTTGCGGCATCTCACCCAGACCGTGCGGTGCTTGCGCCTGGCCACCGGTTGCCAGCGTGCCCCCTCGCGCGCCGCGTCGCCGAGTTTGGGTCGCTAAACCAATTTCAAGATGCCAGGCGATTTCTACATTGATGCGAAGCTCGGGGTGGTCTTCTCCAAGGTCACGGGCGTGTTGACCCTGGCCGACGTGCTGGATCACATGGAGCGATTGGTGCGCCATCCCGACTTCCGCCCGGAGTTCAACCAGCTCCTGGATTTCCGCGAGGCCACCAACATGGCCCTGTCGAACGACGAGGTCCGGGGGCTGGCGAGGAAGAACATTTTCAGCGCGCTCTCGCGCCGGGCGTTTGTCGTGTCCTCGGACCTGCAGTTTGGCCTGAGCCGGGTGTTCGCCACGCATCGGGAGCTGCTGGGCGAGGGTGGAATCCTGGTCTTCCGGGAGATGCAGGAGGCGCTGAACTGGCTTGCCCTTTCGTCCGTGCCGGATGCCAGGGTGTTTGCCAGGCTCCACCCGCCGGCTGGCGGCACGTAGGGCGGCACCGCAGCGACGGGTTGCGCCGCCGAGCCTGGGGGGCGTCAGCCAGTCGGCGGGGCGTGACAGCGGAAGGTCTTCGCGCTACAAGTTGAACGTGTCCATGAGCGAACCATCGCCGGCCGGCGGTTCCCCGCCCGCCACCGGCCAGCCGGAGGCGCCCGCGCCGCCGGCGAATCCGGCGGCAAACGTTCCCCCGCCCGCGCCCGCCCCCCCGCTCTCGCCGGAGGAGCAGATGGCGCTGTTTGAAAAGGATCTGAAGGAGAACGACTGGGGCCACCAGCCCTGTTGAGGTGTGCGAAGCGGTAAGCGGTAAGTGGGAAGTGGCAAGGGAAGCGGTCGCGCGAAACCGCCTCCCTCTCCCATCGGATGGGAGAGGGCCGGGGTGAGGGTTTTCCAATTTCACACCAATCGCCAAGCCCCTCACCCTGACCCTCTCCCCTCCGAGGGGAGAGGGGAACCGCTCCAACCGTTCACGCCACCAACCCGCGCCGCTTCAGCACCGCCTCCATCGCCTTTTCCATCAGCAGGTCGGCCATCGTTTGCGTCGCGGAGTCGAGCGCGGTGTGGGCGGACTTCAACTTGTTCAACTCGCCGATTTTCGTCTCCGCGTGCTCGGTGGCGAGCGCGTCCGCCACGGCCTGCATCGCGGTCGAGATGTCCGCGCGGTGCGCGAGGTCGAGTTCGGGACCGAGTGCGTCGAGGCCCTTGCGCGTGGCGGTGAGCGTTTCCTCCGCGCGCAGTTTCGCCTCGACCCACCGGCGCGCGGCGAGATCGTCGAAGGCGTGCTCGACGCTTTCCTCGACCATGCGCTGCACCGCCGCGTCGTCCACGTCCACGGCGGATTTCATTTCCACCACGGTCTGCGTGCCGGTGCGAAGGTCGCGCGCGAGGACGTGGAGGATGCCGTTGGCATCAATCTCGAACTGCACGCCCACGCGCGGCACGCCCTTGGGCGCGCGCTCGAAGTCGAGGGTGAAACGGCCGAGCGTCCAGTTGTCCTTCGCGCGCTCGCGCTCGCCCTGGAGCACGTGGATGAGCATCGCGGGCTGATGGTCCACGGCGGTGGTGAAGACTTCGCCGGCCTTCACGGGAATGGTGGAGTTGCGCGGGATGAGGACGTTCATCAGGCCGCCGAAGGTTTCGAGCCCGAGCGAGAGTGGCGTGACATCGAGCAGGAGCACGTCCTTGAAACCGCCGGATAAAATCTCCGCCTGGATCGCCGCGCCGAGCGCCACCGCTTCGTCGGGATTCACGCTGGTATTCAACTGCGGTCCCTTCGCGCGGTGAACGTCCGCGCCCACGCGCAGCCCGCCGCGCGTCTCCGCAAACTCGACGCAGCCGAACCATTCCGCGACGAGTTTGCGCACGAGCGGCATCCGGGTCTGTCCGCCGACGAGGATCACCTGATCGAGCGCGCTGGATTCGAGCTTCGCGTCGGCGAGCGCGCGGAGGCAGTGTTCGCGCGTGCGCTGGATGAGATCGCGCGTGAGGCTTTCCAGTTTCTCCCGCGTGAAGCGCGTCGAGAAGCTGAACGTCGGCGTGAGGAACGGCAGCGCGACCTCCACTTCCACTTCCGTCGAGAGCGCAATCTTCGCCTGCTCCGCCGCTTCGCGGATGCGGGCGAGCACGGGGAGGTGTTCCGAGTTTCGCGTTTCGAGTTTCGCGTTCAACTGCGGTCCACCCGCCTTCTCGATCTCCGCGCACAGCCACGCGACCACGCGCCGGTCGAGATCGTCGCCGCCGAGCCGCGTGTCGCCGTGTGTCGCGAGGACTTGGAAGACGCCCTCGTTGAGTTCGAGGATGGAGAGGTCGAACGTGCCGCCACCCAGGTCATACACGGCGATCTTCGCGCGCTCGCGCAGGCGGTTCAGCCCGTAGGCGAGCGCGGCGGCGGTGGGCTCGTTGATGATGCGCTCGACGGTGAAGCCGGCAAGTTCACCGGCCCGCTTCGTGGCGTTGCGCTGCGCGTCGTTGAAATACGCGGGCACGGTGATGACGGCGCGCGTCACGGTTTCACCGAGCGTGGCCTCGGCATCGGCGCGGAGTTTTTTCAAAACCTCGGCGGAGATTTCCTCCGGCGTGAACTCGCGGCCGTGGATGGGAATCTTCACCGGCCCGTTGCCCGTGCCACCGACGGAGTAGGCGACGCTCCTCTCCTCCGCCGCAATTTCCCCCGCGCGCCGGCCGATGAAGCGTTTCACGGAATAGACCGTCTCCGCCGGCTTGAGCACACGCACGCGACCCGCGGCGCGACCGACGAGCGGCGCCGCGTCGGCCGACGCGAAATGCACGACGCTCGGCGTGAGCCGCTGCCCGTCCGCATCGGCGATGACGAACGGAATGCCGGCGTCCACCGTGGCCACGAGGGAGTTGGTGGTGCCGAGATCAATGCCGACAATCTTGCTCATCGCGCGGGAGGTTGCCACGCGGCGGGGTGGAGACAACAGGAAACGTCCCCGCGAGCCCATTGCCGCGTTCGATGAGCCGGCCAAATAATTCAAATACCCAAGCCCGGCCCGAAGGAGTAGAACCACGGCCATGCACAACGCCCTGATGTGGCTCTGGGTCTGGATCGGTGTTCCCGCGCTGCTCTACTGGCTCTTCAAACGCGCGAGCCGCGCCGAGCGCCGGGTGGATGAACTCAACGCGCGCCTCACTGATCTGCGCATCGAACTCCTGCGCGGCAAGTCCGCGACCCCGGCACCGGCCGCCGCACCCGCGACCGAGTTGCAAGTCGTGCCGGTGGCCGAGTCGGCTCCGGTGCCGACGGCTCCGCCGCCACTCCCGCCGGTCTTCACACCCGAAGCGCTGCATGCCGCGCTCAGCGCGGTGCCGGCGGAAATCCCGCCGCCTCCGGCCGAAACGGCGGAGCCCCCGCCGTTCGTCCCGTCGATCCCCCCTGCCCCGCCGAAGCCGGCGATCAATCGGGAAAAATTTCTGGGCGTAAAACTCTTCGCGTGGATCGGCGGACTGCTGCTGTTCCTCGCCGTCGCGTTCTTCATCAAATATTCCTTCGAGCGCGGCCTCATCAGTCCGCAGCTCCGCGTCGCGCTCGCCTACGTGCTCGGCGCGGGCCTGATGATCGGTGCGCTCTGGATGCGGCGCGAACGCTACGCCGTCCTCGTGCAGACGCTCTGCGCAGCGAGCGTGCTGATCTTCTACGCGAACACCTTCGCGTGCCACCGCTACTACAATTTCCTCGAAGCGACACCGACCTTCGCCGTGATGGCGCTCATCACGGCCGTGGCCTTCGGGCTGGCGGTGCGGCTCAATGCGCAAGTCGTCGCCGTGCTCGGGCTGCTCGGCGGATTCCTCACGCCGGTCTTCTTCCGCAGCGGCGCGGACCCGGGGCTGGCGCTCTTTGCTTACATCGCGCTGCTCGACGTGGGCCTGATCGCCGTGGTGTTGCGTCAGCGTTGGAATTATCTCGTGGCCCTCGCGTGTGCGGGCACGGCGCTGTATCAACTCATCTGGGCCGGCAATTTCTTCGAGGCCGAAAAATTTCCCACGGCCACCGTCATCTTCCTCGGCTTCGCGGTGCTGTTCGCCGTCGCGCACGCGCTGGCGTGCCGGTGGCAGCGCGAGAACTGGTTCACCGCCGGGGCCGCGCTCACCGCGCCGGCGATGGCGTTCCTCTTTGCGTTCTCGCTGCTCGCGCCGCGCTTCCGCGAACTCGCCGCCGAGCCGGCGAAGATGTTCGGCTTCACGTTCGCCGCCGACCTCATCGTCCTCGCGCTTGCGTGGGCGCGGAGGGAGCTGCGCTTCGCACAATTCGCCGCCGGCGCCGCGAGCTTCGCCCTGCTCGCGGCCTGGACCGCGAACTCGCTCACCGCCGAACTGCTCAACTGGGCGCTCAGCCTCTACCTCGTCTTCGGCGTGCTGCACTCGGTGTTCCCCGTCGTGGTCGAGCGGCGTAATCCGTCCGGCCAGCCGATGTGGCTCGCGCATTTGTTCCCGCCGGTCGTGCTGCTCATGGTGCTGCTGCCGCTCTTCAAATTGACCGAGGGCTCGATGCTCATCTGGCCCGTGGTGCTGCTCGTGGACCTGCTCGCCATCGGCCTCGCGGTGCTCACCGCCTCGCTCGCGGCCATCGCGGTGGTGCTGCTGCTGACGATGATCGTCTCGCTCTGCTGGATTCTCCGCATCCCGGCGGAGCTGACGCATCTGCCGGAAATGCTGATCGTCATCGGCGGCTTCGCGATTTTATTTTTCGTGGCCGGAATTTTTGCCGGCAAAAAAATTCTGGCGAAGCTCGCCGCCTCGCGCCGCGCGGGCACGGACAGTCCGGTGACGGACACGCTCCAGAGAACTTTCGGCGGCCAGTCGCTCGCGCATCTGCCGGCGATGTCGGCGGTGCTGCCGTTTCTCCTGCTCATCATGATGACGCTGCGGCTGCCGCTGGCCGACCCGTCACCGGTGTTCGGCCTGGGCGCGGCGCTGACGGTGCTGCTGCTCGCGGTCGTGTGCATCTACGGCTTCGATGCGCTCGCGGGCGTGGGATTGCTCTGCGCGTGGCTGCTGCAATTCGTGTGGCACGAAAATCATTTCAGCACCGAGACGCCGCTCGTGCCGCTGCTGTGGAACCTCGGCTTCGGCGCGGTGTTCTTTTTGTTCCCCTTCATCTTCCGATCGCGGTTCGCGGCGCGGACGATTCCGTGGGCCGTGTCCGCGCTCGCGTGGCCGTTGCAGTTCGTGATCGTGTATGACGTGGTGAAGAAGGCGTGGCCGAACGACCAGATGGGGCTCGTGCCCGCGGCCTTCGCGGTGCCGACGTTGTTGAGCGTGGTGTTTCTCGTGAAGTCGCTCCCCGCCGACGCTCCGAAGCGCAACACGCAACTCGCGCTGTTCGGCGGCGTGGCGCTGCTGTTCATCACGCTGATATTTCCGATCCAGTTCAGCAAGCAATGGCTCACCATCGCGTGGGCGCTCGAAGGCGCGGCGCTCCTCTGGCTTTTCCACCGTGTGCCGCATCCGGGGCTGCGCATCGTCGGCGCGGCGCTGCTCGTCGTTGCCTTCGCGCGGCTCGCGCTCAATCCCGCGGTGCTTGAATATCACGCGCGCGGCGACCGCCCGATCCTCAACTGGTGGCTCTACAGCTACGGGCTCGCGACCGTCGCGCTGTTCGCCGCCGCGCGCCTCGCCGCGCCGCCGCGCGACCGGTTGGGACAAGTCAGCCTGCCCGTGCTGTTCTGCACGCTCGGCGCGGTGCTCGCGTTTCTGCTGCTGAACATCGAGATCGCCGACTACTTCACCGAGGGCACGCGGCTTCAGTTCAGCTTCCACGGCAAGCTGGCGGAGGACATGACCTACTCGCTGGCGTGGGGCGTGTTCGCGATCGTGCTGCTCGGCACCGGCATCTGGAAAAATCTGGCCGCGCCCCGCTACGCCGGCCTCGGCCTGCTCGTGGTGACGCTGGGGAAACTTTTCCTCCACGACCTCTTGAAACTCGACGGGCTGTTCCGCATCGGCGCGATTTTCGGACTTGCCGTCGTGCTGCTGGCGGTAACGTTCCTCTATCAGCACTTCCTCTCGGGGCAGGCGCACAAGGAGACGGGCAAATGAAAGCACCAACCTCCAACCTCCAACATCCAGAGAAGGTCCAAGCTCCAACGAGCCCGCCGAGACGATGCACCGTTTGGAGTTTGATGTTTGGAATTTCTTTGGTCCTTGGAGGTTGGAGCTTGGAGCTTCGTCTCGCCGCCGCCATTCCCGCCGAGTGGAAAAGTTCCCAATCAGTCGAAATCTCCAAACCCGGTTTCCAAAAGTTCGCGCTGCCGCCCGAGACGCTCGACGCCGCGCGGCCCGGCCTCGAAGACCTGCGCGTGTTCGACGAGGCGGGGCGCGAGATGCCCTACCTCATCGAGCGGCCCGCGCCGCAGCCGCCGGTCACGCGCGCGCCGAAATCATTCCGCGCCGTGTTGGGCGACAAGTCCACCGTGCTCGTCATCGAGACCGGCCTCGCGCAGCCGCTCGCGAGCCTCGGGTTGCAGACGGCGGCGCAAAGTTTCCTCAAGTCCACCGTGCTCGAAGGCTCGATGGACGGCGCACGCTGGGAGGCGATCAGCGTCGGCGAACCGCTCTACCGGCAGGCGGGCGCGACGCGGCTCACGTTGCCGCTGCCGCCGCGCGCGTGGGCGTTCCTCCGCCTCACCTTCGATGACAAGCGCACCGCGCCCGTCATCTTCACCGGCGCGACGCTGCACGCGGCCGTCGGCGAACCCGCGCCGGAAACACCGCTCGCCGTCAGCATCGCCGAGCGCGACGAGCAGCCAGGCGAGACGCGGCTCACGCTCCGTTTCGCCGGCGCGAATGTTCAGCTCACGCGGCTCGCGCTCCAGACTTCCGACCCGCTCTTCGCGCGGCCGGTGCGGCTCGCGGTGCGCGAAGTGGCCGAGGACGGCGTGCGGGAAAAAGTTTTTGCCGGCGACAGCGTCAGCCGCATCGCGCTCGAGGGCCAGCCGGCGGCAGAGAAGGCGGCGCAGTTCGACGCCGTGCGCCTGCCCGCGCGCGAGCTGGTGCTGACGATTGAGAACGGCGACAGCCCGCCGCTCGCCATCACCGGCGTCAGCGCGAAGCAGCGGCCGGTTTATCTCGCGTTCAATGCGCAAGCGCCCGGCACGTTTCAACTCGCGAGCGGCAACGCGAAAGTCTCCGCGCCGCGCTACGATCTCGCGGCGCTCGGCGGCAACGTCCGCGCGACCTTGCTCGACGACATTCGCTTCGGCGCGCCCGTGGCGAACGCGGGCTTCCGCGCGCCGGAACTTTTACCTGACCTCCAGCCGGCCGGCGCGGCGATTGATCTCGCGAAGTGGCGTTTCCGCAAGGCGCTCCAGCTCGCGGGTGCCGGCGTGCAGCAGTTGGAACTCGATCTCGACGTGCTCGCCCGCGGTGCGCGCAGCCTCGCCGATCTGCGCGTGGTGGCGGACGGAAAGCAACTGCCCTACGTGATCGAGCGCACGAGCCTGCAACGCGCGCTCGCGCTCACGCCGCAACCCGCCAACGACCCGAAGCGGCCGAGCGTCTCGCGTTGGGAGTTCAAGCTGCCGCGCGCAAACCTCCCGCTCACGCGGCTCGACTGCGCGTCGGCCGATCCGCTTTTCCAGCGACGCGCCACGCTGATCGAGGAGGTGAAGGACGAGCGCGGCGAGAAGGATCGCGCGGTGCTCGGCGAGGCGACGTGGCTCCGCACGCCGGAAAACAAACCGCGCCTGCTCGTGCTGGCGCTCACCCGCGCGCCGCGCACGGACCGCGTGTGGCTCGAAGTCGAGAATGGCGACAACGCGCCGCTGGCGTTGGGCGAGTTCACCGCGTGGCACTCGACTTCGCGGCTGCTGTTCAAGGCGCCCACCGGTTCGCCGCTTCAGCTCTACTACGGCAACCCCGATACGCGCGCTCCGAGTTACGACCTCCAGTTGATCGCGGCCCGGCTTCTCGCGGCGGACAAGGCGAAGGCGTCGCTGGGCGCGGAGGAAACTTTGCGCAAGCCGACGTGGGGCGAGACGGAACGTGCGGGCGGCGGGGGGAAAATTTTCTGGCTGGTGCTCGGCGGCGTGGTTGTGCTGCTGCTCGTGGTGCTCGCGAAGTTGCTGCCGAAGACAGAACCGCCGAAGCCCTGAATTCTCGCCGACGCGGCCGTGCTACTTGGTCACCACGCCGTGATCGTAAATCAGGAGGCCCTGATACGCGGTGCCGGTCTTCACTGCGTAGCATTGGAGAATAAAATCGCCCTTCGGATTCTGCCCGCGCCAGTCGAACGCCTCCGCGGCCACCGATGCGCGCGTGGCGGCGGCGCGGGCGGCGTTCACATTGTCGAGCGCCATTTCCAGCGCGTCACCGGAGAAACGAATCAACTGCGCACGCTTGAACTCGGCGTCTGTCTGTTCGTAGCGCTGCTGCGCCGTCTCGAGATCCGCGCTGGCCCGCGCCTGCGTTCGCTCCAGCACCGTGAACTGCGCCTTCATCCGATTGTATTCGTCGGTCAATTCCTTCGGCGGATTCCGGATGATCACCGGTTTCAATTGCGGCTGCCCATCCACGCTGCCGAGCACGGCCCAGCCGTGGATGTTGGTCGCGGTGATCCGGCCGGTGATCTGCACCCACGCCGTGAGCGGGCGTGGCGACTGGAGTTGCTTCGACTGCCAGTTGACGAGCGGCGTGATGTCGATGGTGCGGCCACTGACGATGCGCTTGGAGTTCTGAAGTTCGCGCGCCCAGTCGTTGGTCTGCGCGGATGCGACAAGCGTGGTGACAAGGAGGAAAAGGCAGGCGGCTTTCATGAATCGTTGCGACGGAAACGTAGCCGTGAAACCCGGCGCAGGAAATGAAATGTTTTTCAACCGGCCCTTCCGGGCGAGTGCGGGATGAAATGGTGCCAGAGGCAGGAATTGAACCTGCGACCAAAGGCTTATGAGTCCTCTGCTCTACCCCTGAGCTACTCTGGCAACCGGGCGCACATTACGCCGAGACGGAGGCGCGGGTGTCAAACTGGTTTTTCGCCCGTTTTCGGCGCGGGGCGTATCCGGGCGTGGCCCCGGCGGACCGCGAGCCGTCCCGGCTCGCAGCGGTTGCGAATGGAACCGGCCTTGAAAAGTTTGCGGACTGTTCCGCCAGGGTTGCCGCTGCGAGCCGGGACGGCTCGCGGTCCGGGGTCGTGCCCGAATGCGTCTTCAGCACGGGCCGCGCCCCCCGAGCCGGCTACTGGCCGCGGCCGCGGTAGAAGCGGCGCAGGAAATTGCTGCCCGCCGGGTCCACGAACAGCCACGGCGCGCCCGGCGAGATGTTGGTGTCGAGCGGCAGCCAGTTGAACAAATTCGTCGAGGCCTCGATGACGTAGATGTTCCCTGGCGCGCCGTCGAACGTCACGCGCGCCTGGCCGTCGCTCAACGTCAGGCCCGCGACCGACGGAACGGCGCCGAGGCGTGTGAGTTCGAGAAAACAAATCTTCGCATTGCTCGCGCCGGACGCCGGCGAAAGCGTGAGCCGCCCGTCGCTGACGGTGATGACGTTGGTCGTGTCGGCCCAGAGATGGCCCGCGTCCGGCGTCGCGTCCATCGCGAACGCGCCCTCGAGCGCGAGGCGGAAGACGCTGTCGGTGTTCTGCGGATCACCGGCGACGAGGCGCACGGAGTAGCGGCCGTTGGGCACGGCGATCTCCCACGTGTCGGGACTGGCCGGCTTCTGCAAATGGTTGAACGTGTCGTAGCGCGCGTCGGGCGAGTTCGTCGCGCCGCGCTCGCGGGCGTTGGCGGTGTTGTCGCCGTTCCAGCCGTAGAACCAGCCGTTGCTCCGGTCGCCAAACGCGAAGCCCGCGTCCGCGAGATAGCCCGACGGCGTTACGGACGCGGCGGTTTGAAAATTGATCTTCAGCGAAAGCCCCGCCGGATCGGTGACAAAAATGTTGGCCGCCGCGCCGGGCGTGGACACGGAGCCGAGGTTGTCGGTGGCGATGACCGCGAGCGGATAGGTGCCGGCGGCGACGTTGCTCCATGTCGCGGAGTAGGCGGGGCCGTTCGTCGCCGTCGCCACTTTCAACGCGCCGCTGAAGAACTCCACCTTCGCCACCGCGCCGTCGGGATCGCTCGCGGTCGCGGCGAGCGGGATGTTCGCCGGCGCGAGGAAGACGGTGTTCGACGGCGGGAACGCGAGCGCGGCGACGGGGGACTGGTTCACGCCGCCGCTGATCGTGACGTTGTCCGCGGCCGACGCGTTGAGCGCGCCGTTGTTGTGCGAAGTGAGCGCGAGGCCGACGAAGGCGTTGCTCCCCATGCCGACCGTGGTCACGCCGATGAGCGTCCAGTTCGTGCCGTCGGGCGAGCTATAGCCGGAGAAATCATTTCCGCTGCGCAACAACCGCACCCAGTAAGGCGCGACGACATTCACGCCCGCCGTGTGGTCGCTGCCGCCGCCGGGATCGTAGCGCCGCTGGAGCGCGACGCCGTTGCCGACCGTCACGCACGCGAACGCATGGCGCGCGCCGGCGTCGAGCGTCTCGCGGATCATCACGCCGCTCTTGGCCCACGCGTCGGTGTTGGCGACCGATAGCACGCGCGCCGTGATCTGGCCGTTGCCGGTGAGCGGCTGATACGCAAACTGAAACGCGTCCGCGTTGTTCCAAATGTCATCGCCGGAACCCGCGAGGCTGAACGTGCCGGCGCTGAACGTCGCGTCGCCCGCGTAGGCGACCCCGCCGATGTCCTGCGCGGCCCACGGCGGCGGCAGCGAGTTGGTGGGCAACGGCAGCGTGGCGATCCACGCGGCCAGCACGTTGACGGCGTTGGTGTCGGTGACGTTGCGCGCGAGCGGCGGCATCTTGATGGCCGGGTCGAGGCTGCTGTCGCGCACGTGCATGACGCTGCGCTCGACGTGCTGCGGCGCGACGATCTTCGCGCCGGAAATGCCGAGGGTGGCCTGCACGATGCCGTTGACGATCTGCGCGCCGGCCAGCGGCGTGTCAAAGCGCGCGTCCCAAAACGCGTGGACGCCGCCGGGCCGGTGGCACTGCGCGCAGTTCGCGTCGAGGTAGGAGCGCACGCGGAACTCCAGCGACGCGGAAGTGTTGGTGACCGTGACGAGCGCGTCGTAGTTCGTGAGGTTCGCCTCGTTGAGCGCGGGTGAAAAAAGCCCGACGTGGTTCCACGCGCGAAGCTGGTTGTCCGTCACGCCGCTCGTTGGAAAAACAAAATTGCCATTCTGCTGCCGCGTCTTCGCCCCGAGCACCCAGCCGGCGGCGGCGGTGTGGCAGCGCAGGCAATCCGAACGGCTCGGGTAATACCACTGCTGCGTGCGCAAGAGCCCGAGCGTGTTGGTGATCAGGAGGTCTTCGAGCAGCGAGTTGGTCAGCAGATCGGCGTCGCTGTAGTCGGCGCGCCATTTGTAGGTCGCGCCGTAGGCGGAGCCGTTGGTGTCGAGCACGAGCAGGCGCGTTTCGAGACGCCGGCGCACGGCGGGATCGCGATCATCCACCGGCAGTTCGAAATGTTTCACAAACACCGTGCCCTGCGGAAACGTCCACTCGCCCGTGGCGGCGAAGCCGATGGTCGTGTTCGTCGGCAGCGAGAGCCAGCGCGACTTCACCGCGCCGTCGGACCACAGCGGCGAGTTGACGGTGTAGGCGAGCAGACCCGGATTGGCCGTGAGCGTCGCGAGATTGGTGAACGCGCCGGTCTGCGACAGCAACGCGGGCATCGGCCGCGTCGCGGGCGGCGAACCGGTGCGCGCGAGCTTGAAGATGCGCCCGCCGAGGCTCGACATCTGGCACATGAAAATTTCGTTGTTCTGATCCAGCCCGAAGGACGAGAGGCCCGTGTAGTCGCTGCCGGAGTTCGGCCCCGAGCCCGTCGGCAGCACGCACAGCGGGATGCGCGCGGTGGGCGAGGCGGACTCGTCGAGCACCCAGATTATTTTCTGCACGTTGTCGCCGAAGATGTATTTGCCGCCGAGGTCCGCCGCGAACTCGGCGCCGCGATACACGTAGCCACCGATGACCGCCTGCCCCACGCCGTGATCGTAGTCGTGCAGCGGACGTTTGTTCACGCCGGGATAAGGCGGCGTGAGATCGCCGTTCAATCCCTCGATGCGGTCCCACTGGAAGTTGAGCCCCGCCGGATCGGTAGGCTCGATCACGCTGATTTCCTCGCGCGCGCCCGCGCCCACGTCGCCGATGAAAATGCGACCGCTCACCGGATCGTGCGTCATGCGGTGCGGGCTGCGCAGGCCGATGGCGTAGAATTCCTCGAGCGCGTTGTTCGTGCCGACCCACGGGTTGCTGTTCGGGATGAAATAATTCGACGTGCTGCCGCTGTTCGGCTGCCGCGGCGGCGGGTGGCTGATCGCGCCGCCGCGCTGGTCCACATCAATGCGCAGCACGCCGGAGAAAAGATTCTGGTCAATGCGTTGCGGATTGTTGCCGTCCTCGTCGTCGCCATCGGTCAGGTAGAGGAAGCCGTTGGTCGGATGAAAAAACATCCCGCCGCCGTTGTGCCACACCGAGTTTGCATTCTGGTCAATGAACACCGTCTCGGAGCCCGGGAGCGCGACGCCGTTGGTGTCGAGCGTGAAGCGCGCGAGCCGGTCCCGCGTGGGCTTGAACGTGGGCGGGCGCGTGTTCGGATCGCCTTGCACCGTGCCCGGCGTGACCCACGTGTAATAGACAAACATCTGGCGGTTGGTCGCGAAGCCCGGATGAAACGCCAGCCCGAGCAGACCCGAATCGTCCCAGCCCTGACATTGGTTGGTGATGTTGAGCACGAGCGTCTTGTTGCTCACGTCGGGCGAGTTGGTAAAAGTATAGACGCGCCCCTCGCGCTCCCACACGCACAGGAGATTCGACGTGCCCGGCACCGCGCACAGCCCGAGCGCGTTGACGAAGGTGAGGTTGCTGAACGCGACCACCGCGGACCAGTTGCCGGAAACCGCCGGCACGTATTCCGGCATCACGTTGTTTAGCAACGGGCCGATCTGCGGACGGGAGGCAAGGCCGTAAGGCTGGGCGAATGACGGGATCGCCGCGAGCCAGAGCAGCAGGGTCGCGAGCACGGCTGGCGCGCCAAGCCGGAGACGGGGACTTCGTGGAGTCACGTCAAGCGATTCGGTGCGGCGGCGTTCGTTCATCTGAGAAATGCAGACGACGCATTGAATCAAGGGCGGAGCGAGTTTTCCAGCTATTCGACCGAGGGAAGTTTTTGGAAACGTTTCGAGGCGAACTGCTTTCTTCCACCGTCGCCCGCCGTCAGCACGAGCGTCGCCGCGCCGGGCAGCGCGTCAATCAGCGCCCGGCCGCGCTCGGGGCCGAACACGCACACGCCCTTGGCCATTGCGTCCGAGGTCGTCGCGTCGCGCGCGATGACCGTCGCCTGAATGCGGTTCGTGAGGCCGATGCCGGTGCGCGGGTCCACGATGTGCGAGTAGCGCACGCCACCGATGATCACGAACTGTTCCGTGTCGCCGCTGGTGGAGACGCCGCAGTTGCGGAGCGAAAGGAGTTTCGTGAGCGCGCCGTCGCCCTCGTCGAGCGCGGCGATGCCGATGATCCAGCCGGGTTTGCCCGGCGGCGGATCGCCGACCGCGAGGTCTCCGCTCGCCGCGACGAGCGCGCGCGGAAGTCCGCGTTGCTTGAGCACCGTGAGCGCCGCGTCCGCGCCGTAACCCTTCGCGATGCCACCGAGATCGAGCTTCATGTTTGGCGCGGCGAGCGTCACCGTCTGCGCGTGTGCGTCGAGCTTCACCTTCTGCCAGCCGACGGCGCGCGCGGCCT
>JACQFS010000120.1 GCA_016199935.1 Verrucomicrobiota bacterium | reverse complement strand
GAACTTCACCACCGGCGGCGAGGTTCTGGCGGTGGCGTCCACGCTCAATGCCCTGCGCGTGACCGGCGGGATCTTGGACCTCGGCGGCGCTGCGCTTACGAACAACAGCGGCGCGCTGCTCTTCACCAGTGACGCCACGATCCAGAACGGCACGCTGCGCTTCCCGACCAATCTCGTCGGGGCGAACCGCGTCATGACCGAAGGCGTCATCAGCCTTCAGGGTGCGGTTCCGATTACGGCGGTCATCGGCGGTGGCTCCGTAATCGCCGGCGCGACCAACGTGGTCGCCAGCGGCAACAACCCGGCCAGCGTGCTCATTCTGGCCGGGAACAATACTTTCACCAACCTGATCGTGAACAACATCCGCCTGGGCTACGACGCGGAAACCAACCTGGGTGGCGGATCCGTGACGCTGGCCGGCGGCACCCTGGCTCCCTCGTCGGGTTTTTCGACTCCGACCCCCGGCACGCACAGCATCGTCCTGGGCAGCGGCGGCGGCACGATTGACACCACGAACCAGACGCAGACTTACGGTGGCGTGATTTCTGGCGCGCAGAACCTGACGAAAGTGGGCACCGGCCGGCTGACCCTGACCAACGCGAACACCTTTACCGGCAGCCTCGTCCTGAATGGCGGTGCCGTCCGCGGCACGACGGTGGGCGGCTCGCTCGGTGCCGGCAACGTCGTGATCAACGGCGGCAACCTTGAATTCATCAACGACACGCAGATCAGCTACGCCCGCGCGGTGATCCTCAACAGCAACACGACCAACGCCGTCGGCAACCTGACCGCGCTGGTCTCCACCAACACCTTCACCATGGGCGCGCTGAACATCGGCAACCAACGCCTGAGCGTCACCAATGGCGGCAGCTCGACCTCGGGCACCAACAGCCTGACCTACGGCACGGTGACGGTGACGAACAGCGGCGCCGCCTTCAGCGTCGGCTCGGGTTCCGCGGCGATCCAGAACCAGTTGAACGTGGGCGCGGTGAACAACCAGGGCTACAACGTCACCTTCGAGACCGCCGGCAACAGCGGTCGCCTGGCGATCACGGGCAACAGCTCCGGCACCGGCGGGTGGATCTTCAACGGCAGCGGCACCAACGTCGTGATCGGCGACAACAGCGCGATGGCGGGCGACATTCACCTCAACGGCACGGTGAGTCTCGTCACCTCCAATGCGAACGCGTTCCGCCTGCAGAACCGGCTCTTCATGGCGGACGGCACGACGCTCAACCTCACGACGAACCTGACCGTGAGCGAGATCAACAGCACCAATGCGACGATCACCGCGAACCTGGGCGCGGTGTTTGGCGGCCAGAATGCGCCGACGCTGACCATTCAGCGTGACGCGGCCAGTGGCCCGACGACGATTGGCGCGGCGCTGACGGACAGCGGCAACGGCGTGACCAATCTCATCTTCACCAAGAGCGGCACCGGCCTGCTGACGCTGACCGCGAACAACACCTTTGGCGGCGCGCTGACGGTGACGGGCGGCAACCAGATCTTCACGACGACGGAAGGCGGCGAGCTGCAGGTGGCGGGCAACAACGCTCGCGTCAGCGGCAACGCGAGCACGGTCATCCAGACGGGCGGCACGCTGACGCTCGGCAGCGGCGTGGATACCGTGGTGGTGGACCGCCTGGCGGATCGTTCGACCCTGGCGATGCAGACCGGCAACAACTTCCTGAACCTGAACGGTGCGAACGCGGCCGGGGTCACCCGTGAAATCGTCAGCAACCTGACGATCAACACCGGCATGCAGACCATCACGCTCAACCCGACGGCGGGCAATCAGGTGGAGTTCGTTTACCAGACCAACTTCACCCGCAGCGGCAACTCCACGCTGCTCGTCCGGGGCACCGGCCTCGGCCAGGCCGTCGGAACCGCCGACAGTTCGCGGTTCTATGTCTCGGCGGCGCTGGGCAACACGGTCGGACCCACGGCCGCGCAGTTGGGTGGTGGCGGTGCCACCGGCAGCAAGACCATCAGCATCATCTCGTTCATGATTGGCGACACGAACGTGGCCGGTGCCGGCAATACCTTCCTGACCTACACCACCAACGCCGCCGTTTCCACGAACGGCTACCGGCCGTTGACCGATGCGGAGTATGAGTCCGTCAACAACCTCGGCAGCGCCGCGAAGACCCTCGCCCCGTTGTTCGCGCCCGACACGTTTGCGCTCTCCAACTTCAGCCTCGGCGTCGGCGGCCAGGCGCTGGCCGGCTCGGCCACGCCGGTCATCAACGCCCTGCGCGCCGGTGGCGGCACGGTGGACATCGGTGCGGGCCGCGTGCTGACGGTGGACAGCGGCGCGATCCTGTTGACCAACAACACGACCATCACGGGCGGCACCCTGCTGTTCAACCGTGAGGCGGTCATCCACTCGATGGGGGGCACGGCGCAGGCCAACGTCATCAACAGCGTGATCGCGGGCACGGGCGGCCTGACGTTCAGTGCGAACAACCCCGGCACCAGCGTGACGCTCGGCGGCAACAACATCTTCGTCGGCCTCGTGAACATCAACGGCGACCCGTTGGTCATGGGCAACGCGGGCGCGTTGAACAGCTTCACGCCCAACAGCGTGACGATCAACTCCGGCCGGCTCGCGCTCAACGGCAACAGCGTCACGATCAACGCGCTGAACATGAACGGCTCGGCGATCATCGACAACGGCGCCGCCGCGAACGCGAACCTGACGGTGTTCAGCGGCACCTTCAACGGCCTGCTGGCGGACGGCAGCGGGGCCGGCACGCTGGGGCTGGTGAAGAACGGCACGGGCACCCTGAGTTTGGTCGGCAACAACTTGAGCTTTGCGAACAGCTTCAGCGGCGGCGTGGTGGTCAACTCCGGCATTTTCCAATACGGTTCCGACCACGCGCTGGGCAACGGCACGCTGGTGATCAACGGCGGCACGATCAACCCGACCGGCAACAACGCGCGCACCCTCCCGAACCCGGTGCGCCTGGGCGGCAACCTGCAATACGGGGCGCAGAACGCGACCACGTTCCAGGGGCCGCTGGACCTGGGCGGCGCGGTGCGCGTGCTGCGCACGGGTGGCGGCCAGACGATGACGTTCTCCGGACCCGTGAGCAACGGCGGCATCATCAAGGACGGCGCGGACAGCGTGGGCCTGAACAACACCAACTCGTTCGATGGCCCCGTGATGGTGATCCGCGGCAATCTGTCGTTGAACACGCCGGCGGCCTTTGGCTCCACCAACGGCTCGACCTTCGTGCTGGGCGGCCTGTTGAACAACGACGCGCGCACGGATCTCAACGGCCAGGCCAACAACAACGAGGCGCTCGTCATCTCCGGAGTCGGCGCCACCGCCGGTGTGGGCAACGGCGCGATCGTGAACACGTCGAGCACCAACTTCGCGGTCAACGCCCCCGTGACCCTGGTGGGCACCACTTTTGTGGGCAGCACGAACATCACGATCAACAGCGTGATCAGCGGCCCCGGCGCGCTGGTGCCCAACACGCTCGGCACCCTGACCCTGACCGGCTCGAACACCTTCACCGGCGCGGTGCGGGTGGAGAACGGCACACTGACGGTCAACGGCAACGCGGGCGGCCTGGCCAACGCGAGCAGCATCGCGGCGGGGACCGGCACCACGTTGAACATCGGCTCCACCGCCGACGCGCTGGCGGTGAACATCAACCGCATCCGTGACGGCGCGACCGTGGGGTTGACCAACGCGACCTTCACGCTGGCGAACGGCACCAACACGACCGAAGTGTTCGATACCCTCGCGCTCGCCGGCCGGTCGGTCGTCACCCTCAACCCCAACAACGCCGGCGGCGGCTCTTCGCTGGCGGTGAGCAACACCACGGGTTTCAGCCGCGCCGTCGGTGCGGCGTTGCTCCTGCGCGGCACGAACATGGGTGTGGGCACCAACTCGGTCGCCGTCGCGGCCAACAACACGCGCTACACGGTCAACGGCGCGGGTCTGCCGGCCAACTTCCAGATCGGTGGCGGTTCCACCAACGGCGGCACGTTCTCCAACAGCATCGTTCCCTGGATCATCGCCGACGGCACGGCCACCGGCTTGGGCACCAACTTCGTGACTTACAGCAACGTCACCGGCACCGGTTTCCGCGTGCTCGCGGACACCGAACTCTTTGCGACCAACGGCGTCGCGCCCCTGGCTGGCCCGGGCGCGTCCACGACCACCAACTTCCTCACCGTGTTCGGCTTCACCAACGGCGCGGGCAACAACGCCACCGTCAACGCGCTCAAGTGGGCCACGGCGAGCACCATCACCAACGCCGGCGGCCTCGGCACCAACGCGGGCAGCCCGGTCATTGACCTCAGCGGGGCGACGCTGACGAACAACAGCGGCACGTTCCTGTTCCTCCAGACCAACAGCACCGCCGGCTTCACGATCACCAACGGCCTGATCGTCGGTGGCACCAACGGCAACCAGGAGATCATCTTCCACGTCATCAGTTCCAACTCGATCACCGTCACCAACTGGGCGGCGATGAGCAACTCGGCGGGCGGCTTCACCTTCGCGCCGAATCAGGCCGGCACCACGCTGCTGCTGACGAACAATGCCATCAAAGGCACCGTCAGCGTGCTCAATGGCCGCGTGGTCCTCAGCGGTGCGGGCGGCCTGGGCACGAACAACCCGCTGAACAATTTCGGCTCGATCAACTTCAACGGCTTCAGCACCACCAACGGCGGCCTCAACGGCCTCGATTCGGGCGTCTTCAGCAACACCGTGACCGGCACCCGGGCGACGCTGACCATCAACACCACGAACTTCGACACCTTCGCGGGGGTCATCGGCACGAACATCACCGTGGTCAAGACCGGCATCGGCACGCAGGTCCTGACCGGCGCCGGCCTCGCGGCGCTGACCAACAGTTTCAGCAACCTGCTCATCCAGGCGGGCACGGTTGTCGCGCAGAGCAACGCCAACGCGCTGGGCAACGGCGCGGTCACGCTGTCCGGCGGCAACCTGACCTTGGGCAGCACCAACAACGTCAGCTTCGGCCGCGCGTTGAACGTCTTGTCGAACGGCACTGTCACGATCGACGGCCTGCTGGCGTTGCCGAACCCCGTCGGCGTGGCGCAGACGATGGGTGGCGTCGTGGTCACCAATGCGGCGGCCAGCACGCTCACCCTGGCCGGCGCCACGGCCACGACCGGAACGCTTCAGTTGAACGTTCCGACGGTCACTCTCGTCACCGCGAGCACCAACTTCACTTTGCTCGTGAATAACAACGGCCTCGGCGCCACCACGCTGGCGAACATCACCACGGGCGTGCTGCTCAGCACCAATACGCTCACGGTGGACGGCTCGGGCAACACCACCATCGCGGGCGGCGCCACGGGCATCACCAACGACAACACCGCGGCGGTGACGGCCAATGCCTTCGGCCTCATCAAGCAGGGCACGGGCACGCTCTTGCTGTCCGGCACCAATTATTTCACCAACGACTTTTTGATCCTGAACGGCATCGTGCGGGCCGGGACCAATGCGCTGGGCCTCAGCACGAACAACACGGCCATCACCATGTCGGGCGGCACGCTGCAACTGGCCGCGCCGGCCGTCGCGGCCTACAACCGCAATGTCACGCTCTCCAACAGCGCCACCATCCAGTTGGATCGCACCGCCCTCGGCGCGGGCGTCGCGCAGGGCATGAGCAACCTCTACGTGACGAACGCCGTGGGCGCTTACACCCTGACCGTGACCGGCACCAACGCAAACTCCGGCAGCATGGCAATCGCGTTCACGAACCTCTTCCTCGACGTGGGCAACAACGCGATCTTCAACGTCGTCAGCAACGCGGCCCAGGGCGCGAACACCCTGCTCACTCTCAATGCCGTGGCCGGGCCGGGGGACACCTCCGCCTCCATCACCAAGACCGGCACCGGCACGTTGTTGATCAGCGGTGCCAACGGCCTCACCTTCCTGGGCCCCGTCACCAACAATGGTGGCATCGTGCAAGTGGGCAATGCCACTGCGCTGGGCGACCGGGTCGCCGGCACCGTCGTCGCGGCCGGCGCCACGCTTGACTTGAACGGGCAGAACGTGAGCCACGAGCCGATCACGATCGGCGGCGCGGGCTTCAATGGCCAGGGCACGCTGATCAGCGGCGCGGGCACCGGCGCGGCGGGCAATCTGGTGATCACGAATGACACGACGTTCGGCGGCGCGGGCAACCTGACGATCAGCAACTTGCAGGCTGTTTCGACGGTCGGTAACCTGACCAAAATCGGGGCCGGCACCCTGACGATCGGCGGTGCGACGAACACCTACACCGGCACCTTGAGCGTCCAGGCGGGCACGCTCGCCGCGGGCAGCGCCTCGGCGCTGGGCGCGACGGCCGGCGGCACGACCATCGGCAACGGCGCGAGTTTCAACGTCAACGGACAGGCCGTCACCGGCGGCGAGGCGCTCAGCGTCACCGGCCTGGGTCTGAACGGTGCCGGGGCCGTGCAAAACACTTCGGCCACCGCCGCCAGCCTCGATGCGGCGATCACCCAGGGCGGAAACACGGCCTATGGCGTCACTGCGGCCGGGGCGTTGACACTCACCGGCGCGGTCGGCGGATCCGGCACGGTGACGAAGAACGGCACCGGCGCCGGCTTCCTCAACCTCCAGGCGTCGAACACCTACGCCAGCGCGACCCTCGTCAACGGCGGCACGCTGGCCTTCAACGGCGTGAACGGCTCGGCGCTCGGTTCGTCCGGCTTCACGGTCACCTCGAACGCCACGCTCATGCTCTCCAACACGGTGGTCGCGAACAACGGCGACCGCCTCGGGTGCGTGGCCATCAATCTCAACGCCGGCACCTTCGCCTTTGTCAATGGCGGCGGCGCGGCGAATTACTCCGAGACCGTCGGCGCCTTGAACCTCGGCTTGGGCGCCAACTCGATCACTTCTTCCAACGCCGGCTCGGGCCAGAGCTCCGTGCTCAACTTCGGCAGCCTGAGCCGCGCGGGTGCCGCGACGCTCAACTTCGCCGCCGCCGGACTCAATGGTCTGGGCGGCAGCACCAACCTCATCGCGTTCCTCAACGCCCCGGCACTCCAGAACGGCCTCCTCGGCGGCTGGACCACGGTGAACTTCGGTGACTTCGCCACCTACGTGACCAACGCGCTTGGACAACCGTCGGTGACCAACCTCTCGGTTTACAACATCGGTGGCTCGGGCACCTGGGTGGGCACCGACAACGCCAAGGTCACGGCGGGCGACCTCCTGCTCGCCAACGCGGCGATCAACTCGCTGACGATGCAGAGCGGCGCGGCGCAGACGCTCGACTTGGGCGCCTTCACCCTGACCAATGCAAGCGGCGGCATCCTGGCCGGCGGTTCGGCGCAGAGCATCACCAACGGCACGCTCACGGCGGGACCGAACGGCGCGGGCGGCTACGAATTGGTGGCGATCTCCTCGAACAACATGGCGCTGGCGATCGGCGCCACCATTGCCGACAACGGTGCCAACGCCGTGGGCCTCGTGCTGGCCGGCCCCGGCACGAACATCCTCGCGGGCAACAACACCTTCACCGGCGGGGCGACGGTGAACGCCGGCACGGTGAATCTGGCAAACGCCGGCGCGCTCAACGCGTCGGGCGTCAACCAGTTGACCGTCAACGGCGGCACGCTGGATCTCGGTGGCAACAGCGTGACGGTGGCCGGCCTGAATGGCATCGGCCAGACCATCATCACCAACACGGTGCCCGGCGCCACGGCGGTGACGCTCACGATCAACAACAGCGGGTCGAACCGCTATGACGGCGTGATTGCCGGCACGAACCTGGCGCTCGTGAAGAACGGTGCCGGCACGCAGACGCTGGCGGGTGCCAACGGCTACACCGGCCAGACGGTCATCAACGCGGGCGTGGTCGAACTCATGGCGAACGGCGCGCTCGGCGCGACGGGCAACGTGACGAACAACACCACCGTGACCGGCAGCGGTGCGGCCGTTCACATCAACGGCAACGGTCTCTCCGTCGCCGAACTTCTCTCGCTCGGCGGCACGGGCATCGGCGGCGGCGGTGCGCTGCGGAACCTGGGCGGCACGAACACCTGGTCCGGTGCCCTCGTCATCCTGACCAACGGCGCGCGCATCAACTCGGATGCCGGCCAGTTGACCCTGAGCGGCGCCATCAACAACGGTGCCTTCAACCTGAACTTCGGCGGCGTCGGCAACCTCATTTCGACCGCCGTGATCGGCGCGGGCGCGGGCACGGTGACCAAGGACGGCACGGGCACGTTGACGCTCTCCGGCGCCAACACCTACACCGGCGGCTTCATTTTCAACAGCGGCACGGTGTTGCTGGGCAACAACGCCGGCCTGGGCACGGGCACCGCGCAGTTCAACGCGGGCACGCTGGCCTCCTCCAGTTCCTCGGCCTTCACGGTGGCGAACAACCTCAGCTTCGCCGGCGACCTCACCCTCGGTCAGGCATCGGGCGGCACCGGCCCGCTGACGTTCTCGGGTCAGGTGGACCTCGGTTCCGTCACCCGCACGCTCCGGGTCAACAATCCGTCGAACATCATCTCCGGCCCGATCCTCGGCTCCGGTGGCCTCACCAAGGACGGCAGCGGCGCGCTTTACCTGAGCGGCATCAATCCGTTCACGGGCCCGGTGACGATCACCAACGGTTCGATCGTCGTGCTCGCCTCCGGCGCGTTCAACAGCAGCTCGAACCAGTTGAACATGGGCAGTGCCGGTCGCCTGACGCTCAACGGTCTGAACACCTACCTCGGCTCGCTCGCCGGCAACGGCGGCGTGATTGAAAATGCGAACGTCAGCACCAACGTGCTGCTCGCGGTCAACCAGACGGCCAACACGTCGTTCCGCGGCACGTTGCAGGACGGCGCCGGTGCGGGCTCGTTGTCGCTCGTGAAAAACGGCGCGGCCACCCTGAACCTCGGCGGCACGGGCACCTACAGCGGCCTGACCATTCTGAACGAAGGCACGCTCCAGCTCGGCAGCAGCACGGCGCTGGGCACGAACCAGATCGTCTTTGGCACGCAGACCGCGACGCTCGACCTCAACGGCCAGAGCACGGGCTCGCAACTCCTCGACAACGTCGCGGGCGCGGGCGCGACGGGCGCGGGCGCGGTGATCAACAGCAGCGCGACGCCCGCGTTGGTCAACGGCAACATCAATCAGGGTGGCAACACCGTTTACGGCGGCAGTGGGCCGTTGGTCCTCACCGGCAATCTCTCCGGCACCGGCGGCTTCACCAAGACCGGCGGCAGCATCCTCGCGCTGGCCGGCAGCAACAGCTTCGCGAGCTTCGTCTCCGTCAACGGCGGCACCCTGGTGCTCGTCGGCACCAATGCCTTGGGCGGCGCCGGTGCCAGCCCGGTGATCACCATCACCAACGGCGCGACGCTCGACCTCAACGGCAACGCCGTTTCGTCCGGCAAGAACATCGCCGCCATCAGCGGCTCCGGTGTCGGCGGCAAGGGCGCGCTCGTCAGCAGCGCGGCCGGCGTGAGCGCCAACGCGGCGACCAACAACATGAACGTCGCGATGATCGGCGACACGACCATCGGCGGCACGGGCAACTACGCTGTGGGCGGCGTCGTCAGCGGCACCAACACGGCGCTCATCAAGGTCGGCACCAACACCATCACCCTCGGTGGCGCGAACACTTATACTGGCACGACTTTCATTAATGAGGGCACGCTGTTGCTGCGCAGCGGCACCGCCCTCGGCACCACGCCGGCCGGCACTTACATCGCCAACGGTGCGACCCTCGACCTCACCGGCCAGACCGTGGCCGAGCCGATCTGGGGCGTCGGTGGCGCCGGGTTCGGCGGCCAGGGCGCCATCATCGCCTCGGCCAACACGGGCAACCTTCAGGGCAACGTGGTGCTGACGAACGACACTGTCGTGGGCGGCGCGGCGAACCTGACGTTTGTCGGGATCATCAGCGGCGGCTCCGGCCTCATCAAGGCGGGAGCCAACACGACGATGCTGACGGCGACCAACACCTACACGGGAGCCACCGTGGTCAACGCCGGCATCCTGGCCTTGAGCAATTTCAACGGCTCGGTGATCGCCACCAGTGGCATCACGATCAACTCGAATGCGACGCTGACGCTCGACAACCTCACCACCACCAACGCCAACCGCATCAACGATGCGGCCACGGTCACGATGAACGGCGGCACGGTGAACTTCAACGTGGCGGCCGGCAGCACGGGCGTCGCGGAAACGGTCGGCGGCCTGTTGTTGGGCATGGGCAACAACTCCATTGCCACCCAGCCTTCGGCGGGCAACTCGGTGCTCACCTTCGGCAGCCTGGCGCGGAGCGCCTCGGCCACGGTGAACTTCAGCGGCACCGGCCTCGGCAGCACGTCGAACATCGTCGCCTTTTTGGCGGCACCCGCGCTGACCAACAACCTCATCGGCGGCTGGGCCACGGTCGGCCAGACCGAGTTCGCCACCTACGCCAACGGCTCGGTGACGAATCTGGACGCGAGCCAATACAACACCAACGACCCGGCCACCTGGACGCTCACGCAAAACGTGAAGGTCTCGAGCAACCTCGTGCTGGTCGGCACGGGTCCGAATCTGGAAATCAACTCGCTCAACATCCAGAGCGCCACGAACCTCTCCAGCATCGACCTCGGCGGCAATGCCGTCACCAACTACACCGGCGGCATCGTCGTCAGCGGCGCGACGAACCACGTCCTCACCAACGGCATCCTGACGGCCGGCCTGAACGCCTCGGGCGCCTACGAGATGATCGTCACTGTTTCCAACGGCGTGGCGTTCTCCAACTACGTCGCCTTCAGCAACAATCAGGGCAACGCCGTCGGCCTCGTCTTTGCCGGCGCCGGCACCAACGTGCTGCGCACGAACAGCTTCATCACCGGCGGCGTGACGATCAACAGCGGAACGGTCACGTTGAGCAACACGGCCTCCGCCTTGGGCACCAACAATCTGACCCTGCGCGGCGGCACGCTGAACCTCAACGGCAACAACCTGGTCGTGTCGAACCTGGTCGGCACCGCGGGCACCATCCAGAACGGCTCCACGCTCGGCGGCGTGCTCACCATCAACGACAATGGCGTGAACCGTTACTCCGGCGTCCTGGCCGACGGTGCGGCGGGCTCGCTCAAGGTGAACAAGACCGGCTCGGGCACTTTGCTGCTGGCCGGCAACAACACGTTTGGCGGCGCCTTCACCAACGGCGCGGGCATCGTGATGCTCGGCAGCCCGACGGCGCTTGGCGGCGCGGGTGGTGGCAACGTCATCGCCAGCGGCGCGACGCTCGACCTCAACGGCCAGTTCGTGAACATCAACGAGCAGATCAACTCCGGCGGCATCAGTGGTGCCGGCGTCGGTGGCACTGGTGCGATGATCAACGGCAGCCCGTCCGCGGCGGCGTGGCGCGGTAACTTCTCGATGGGTGGCGACACCACGGTCGGCGGCACGGGCGAACTCACCCTCGCCGGCACCGTCAGCGGCGCGTTCGGCCTCACCAAGATCGGCGCGAACACCCTGATCCTCGCCGCCGGCAGCAACTCGTTCTCGGGCGGCCTCACGATCAACAGTGGCGTCGTGCGATTGGACAATGCCCAGGCGATCACGAACAACGGCCTGATGAACGTCACCAACCTCGGCACCCTCCGCCTCAACGGCAACAACGCGGTGCTCGCCAGCCTGAGCGGCAACGGCACCGTGGAAAACAGCGCCCTCGGCACGAACTCGACGCTGACCATCAGCAACGCGGCGACGGGCACCTTCAACGGTGTGCTCGCGGACGGTGCGGCGGGCAGCGTGCTCAACCTCACCAAGACCAGCACCGGCACGCTCGTCCTCACCGGGGCCAATACTTTCGGCGGCACCATCTTCATCAGTCAGGGCACGCTCGTCGCGAGCAACGCGCTCGCCCTCGGCAGCACCGCCGGCACGGTGACGATCGCCAGCGGGGCGACCTTGGACCTCGGTGCGCAGAACATCGCCGGCAAGACGATCTCCCTGATCTCGGGCGCGGGCGTCGGCGGCGCGGGCGCCCTCGTCAACAACGGGACGGGCGCGGCGAGCCTGAGTGGCAACCTCACCCAGACGGGCGACACGACCTACGGCGGCACCGCCGACCTGACGCTCAGCGGCGCGATCAGCGGCGCGGGCAACCTGAACAAGACCGGCGCGAACACCCTGACGCTCAGCGGTGCCAACTCGGTCACCGGCAGCGTCAACGTGGTGAATGGAACTGTGAAACTGGGCAGCACCACTGCGTTGGGCAGCGCTGCGGGAGTGACGGCGACGGGCGGCGGAACGCTCGACGTCAACAGCTTCTCCACCGCCATCGCGCTCACGGCCGTCGCCGGCGCGGGTGCGGGTGGTAATGGCGCCGTGGTGAACAACAGCGGCAGCGCCGTCCTCAGCGGTGCGATCACGCAGAGCGGTGACGCCGCTTACGGCGGCACCGGCGCCCTGACCCTGAGCGGCAGCGTGGGTGGCTCCGGCGCGTTCAACCGCGTGGGTGCCGGCACCCTCACCCTGTCGGGCGCGAACACCTTCGGCAGCGGCGTGAGCAACGGTGCGGGCGGCACGCTCGAGCTGGCCAATGCCGGCGCCTTGAACGCCTCGGGCGTCAACTCGGTGATCAACAACGGCACCCTCCGCCTCAACGGCAACTCGGTCACGATCGCCGGCTTGTCCGGCGCGGGCGTGCTGGCCAACAACAGCGCCGTCACCCCGGCGGTGCTGACCGTCAACAATTCGGCGGCGGGCATCTACAACGGAACGCTCGTGGACGGCGCGGTCGCGGCCCTGGGCCTGACCAAGGCCGGCACCGGCACGCTCACCTTGAACGGCGTGAACACCTACTCGGGCACGACCCTCATCTCGGGCGGCAAGGTCGTCATGGGCAACGTCTCGGCGCTCGGCAACACGACCGGCGGCACGACCGTTGGAAATGTCGGCACCCTCGATGTCAACGGCCTGGCCGTCGGCGCCGAGACCATCACGTTGAACGGCGGCACCTTGATCAATGACAGCGGCACGCCGGCGAGCCTGGCCGGAAACGTCATCATCTCCAGCGGCGGAACCTTCGGCGGCGCGGGCATCCTGACGGTGAACAGTATCGTCAGCGGCTCCGATTGCTGCCCGCTCACCAAGGTCGGTGCCGGCACGGTGACGCTCACGGCCAACAACACCTACACGGGCTCCACGATCATTACCGCGGGCATCTTGAGCATCAGCGCCGATGCCAACCTCGGTGTGGCGTCCGGCTTGCCGACCCCCGCTTCCGTCGTGATCAATGGCGGCACTCTCCAGGTCACGGCCGATGCCACGTTGAACGCCAACCGCGGCGTCGCCGTCGGTCCGGCCGCTGGCGCGGGCACGGGCACAGTGGAGGTGGCGGCGGGCAAGACCCTGGTTATCGCCGGTGTCGTCGCGAACAATGGCGCGGGTTCGGGAACCTTGGCCAAGATCGGCACGGGCACCAATGTGTTGCTCGGCGCGAACACCTATGGCAGCACGGTCATCAGCGCGGGCACCGTGCAGGTGGGCAATGGCGGGACCGCCGGGACGCTGGGCACCGGCGACGTGACGGACAACGCGGCGCTGATCTTCAGCCGCAGCGACTCGAACAACGTGGCCAACAACATCTCCGGCACCGGCTCGCTCACGCAGGTCGGCGCGGGCACCACGGTCTTACTCGGCACCAACACCTACGGCAACACGGTCATCAGCGCGGGCACGCTGCAGGTGGGCAACGGCGGCACCAACGGCACGCTCGGCACCGGCAGCGTGCTCGACAACGCGGCGCTCGTGATCAACCGCAGCGATGTGTTGAACCTAACGGGAGACATTTCCGGCACCGGCTCGCTCACGCAAAACGGCGGGGGCACGACGGTGCTGCTCGGCGCGAACACGTATGGGTCCACGTTCATCAACTCCGGCATCGTGCAGGTGGGCAACGGCGGCACCGCCGGGACGCTGGGCACCGGCGGCGTGACGGACAACTCGGTGCTGGTCTTCAACCGCAGCGACTCGAACAACGTGGCCAACAATATTTCCGGCAGCGGCGCCCTCTTCCAAAACGGTGGCGGCACGACGGCGCTGCTCGGCGCGAACACCTACGGGTCCACGTTCATCAACTTCGGCACCCTGCAGGTGGGCACCGGCGGGACCGCCGGGACGCTGGGCACCGGCGACGTGACGGACCTCGCGGCGCTGGTCTTCAACCGCAGCGACTCGAACAACGTGGCCAACAACATCTCCGGCGGCGGGTCGATCACGCAGAACGGATCCGGGGTGACCACGTTCCTCGGGACCAACACCCTCACCGGATTGCTCACCCTGAACGCCGGCACGGCCCAAGTCACCGCACCCGGCACCTTCACCGCGTTGAGCAGTCTCACGGTGAACGCCGCCACCCTGCGGCTGACCAGCAATGCCACGGTCACCGCCACCAACGTCCTCATCGCCACGAACGGCACGCTCGCCGGCAACGGCGCGATCATCGGCAACGTGACCAACCTCGGCACGATCTCCGCCGGCGCCTCGCCCGGCAGCCTGACCATCAACGGCAACCTCAACCTTGCCTCGACGGCGAACATGACGTTCGAACTCGGCGGCCTGATCGCGACCAACGACTACGACGTGGTGAACGTCACGAACTTCGTGCAGTTCGCGGGCAACCTCAGCCTGAAGCTCATCAACGGCTGGACGCCCGGCGCGACCGACACCTACACGCTCATGACCTACAACTCCTTCGCCGGTGCGTTCCTCAACACCACGAACGCCGTCCGGATGAATGACGTGAGCAACAGCTACAGCTTCCTGGTGACCTACTCGGCGACCAACCTCGTCCTCAGCGCGCCGCTGCTCACCGGTGGCGGCACGAACGACACGGACGGCGACGGCCAAAGCGATGCCGCGGAAATCGCCGCCGGCACCGATCCCAACAATCCGGCGGACTACCTGCACATCACTTCGATTGACCCGAGCGGTGCCAACTACGCCGTGCAGTGGGCCTCGGTCACCAACAAGAACTACCAGTTGTATTTCTCCACCAACCTCAATCAGGGCCTGGGCTGGCAGACCATCTCGACCAATGCGAACGCGACGTTCACGTTCCCGGATGCGAACCATACGCAGTGGATCGATGACGGCACCTACACCGCGCCGGTCAACGTCATCAACCGCTTCTACAAGGTCGGCCTGCAATGACGCGGAACTGAATCTTTCCCAAACGCGAACGCGGCGGACGAAAGTCCGCTGCGTTCATTTTTGCCCCGGGAGAAAATACTCCCGAACCAGAAGTGGGAAGAGGGAAACCACGGATGGACACGGATGGACACGGATGGAACCAAGACCGGAAGCTGTCAGGTTTTTACCGCGCGGAAAAAAACAGCGGCCCGAGGCGCCACCTTTCAGCTCCGCAGCCATCCGTGTTTATCCGTGTCCATCCGTGGTTCAATTTCGGAGTTCGGGATGATCCGGGCGGCCTCGAAACGGACGGGTCAGGCGGTCACGAGAATTTTTCCCAACTGCCCCTGGGTGCGGAGGCGGGCAAACGCCTTGTCGGCGTCGCCCAATTTGAATTCCGAATCGATCACCGGCTTGAGCCAGCCGCGCTCCGCCCAGCGCAGCGTTTCGGCCATGTCCGCGCGGTTGCGCCCGTAGCTGCCGATGAGGCGCTGCTGTTTCACAAACAGCGGCCAGAGGTTCAGGCGCACGTCCTTGCCGGTCGTCGCGCCGCACGTCACCACCGCTCCGCCGCGGGCGAGGCAGTTGAAACTTTGCTCCAGGACCGTGCCGCCGATGTGCTCGATCACTAGGTCCACGCCGCGTTTGCCCGTGAGCCGTCGGACTTCCGCGGGCCAGTCGGGCGCGTCCGTGTTCACCACCGCCTCGGCGCCGAGCTGCCGCGCCAGTTCGCGCTTGGCCTCGGTGCGGCCGGTGCTGACGACGCGCGCACCGAGGTGCTTCGCGATCTGGATCGCGGCCGACCCGACCCCGCTCGCGCCGCCCATCGCCAGCACCCAGTCGCCGGGCCGCACGCACGCGCGGTCGGTCAGCATGTGCAGCGCGGTGCTGCCCGCGAGCGTGAGCGCGGCGGAGGCTTGGAAATCCACGCCGGCCGGCAGCCGCACGAGCGTCGCGGCCTTGATGACGGTGAACTCGGCGAAGCCACCGTCGCAATCCACGCCGAGCAACTGACCCTTGAGGCAGATGGACTCCTCGCCGCGCCGGCAGAACTCGCACTCGCCGCAAAACAGATTCGACTGGATCGCCACGCGGTCGCCCGGTTGCCAGTCGCGCACCGCGGTGCCGGTCTCCGCGACGATGCCGGCGATTTCGCCGCCGGGGGTGCGCGGGAGTTGCGCCGGGATGGGCAGGCCCGCCTCCTCGAGCCACAGATCAATGTGGTTCAGCCCGCACGCCTTCACGGCCACGAGCGCTTCGTCGGGTTGCGGAACGGGACGGGGCACCTCGTTCAACTGAAAGTTTCCCGGCTGTCCGTGCGCGATGAGTTGGAAGGCTTTCATGCCCGGTGACTCAACACGCTTCGCGTCCGCGGCGCAATTAAGGATTGCGCCCCGCGCCGCCGACCCTTCAAATCGGCCAACTCCAACGCGCCACGACTTTGAGCCAGAGCCAGACCGCCCAATACCTTCATAACCTCGCGCCGGATGCGGCGATCGAGATCGGCCTGCTCGTGGATCTCATCACCGCCGACGCGATCAATGCCGGCGCGAGCGACATCCACATCGAGCCGTGGGAGTCCACGCTGGTCGTGCGCATCCGGCTCAACGGCGTGTTGAGCGAGCTCATCCACCTGCCGCTCGAGCTGGCGGAAAAAATTTCCGGCCGTGTGAAAATCATGGCCAACCTCGTCAGTTACCAGACGGGCATCCCGCAGGAGGGCCACGCGCCGGGGAACCCGCAGCTCGGCGGCGTCGAGTTGCGCATCTCCGTTTTTCCCACCGTGCGCGGCGAGAAGATCGTCCTGCGCCTGTTCGACCCGCGCAACCGCAGCTTCGATCTGGCCACGCTCGGCTTCGAGGAGGGGTTGCTTCAGACGTATCTCAATCTTCTCAATCGGCCCAGCGGCCTGCTCCTGCTCACCGGTCCGACCGGTTCGGGGAAGACCACCGCGATTTATTCCTCGCTCCACTATCTCGTGCAGCGCAGCGGCCCGGCCATCAGCATCGCGACGGTCGAGGATCCGGTGGAGTTCAACCTCCCGATGATCAGCCAGGCACAGATCAACCCCGCGCAGGAGTTCACCTATCCCAAGGCGCTGCGCTCGCTCATGCGCCAGGACCCGCAGGTGATCATGATCGGCGAGATCCGCGATCCCGAGACCGCGAACATCGCCGTGCAGGCCGGCCTCACCGGCCACCTCGTCATCAGCACCATTCACACCGGCATGGCCGCGGGCGTCTTCGCGCGGCTCATCAACATGGACATCGAGCCGTTCCTGCTCGCCTCCTCCATCATCGGCATTGGCGGCGTGCGGCTCGTCCGCAACAATTGTCCCCTCTGCGCCGAACCCTACGAGCCCGATCCCGCGCTGCTCAAGATGCTGCCGGCCGAGGCGGTCGAGACCGCGACGTTCCGCAAGGGAGCGGGCTGCGAGCGGTGCGTGGGCACCGGCTTCAGCGGACGCAGTGGCCTGATGGAATTGCTCGTCGTGGACGAGGTCATCCGCGAAGCCGTGCTGGAAAAAAAGCCGACGCGCGCGCTGCAGGACGTGGCGATCAAGCAGGGGATGGAAACGCTCTGGCAGCTCGGCGTGCGCCGCGTGCTGGACGGTCACACCACGCTCGAGGAAATTCTCCGCGTCGTGGCGCTGGACCTTTGAACCCGCCGGAGCGCGGAGCTCCAGCTCCGCGTGTCCCTTCACGCCGCATTGCGTTTTGCACTTTCGGACTACGCCACCGGCACCGGCACGTTCATTTCCCCGAGCACTCCGCGAATGGCCACGAGCAGCGCCTCCATGTCCTTTTCGTAAAGCCGCCCGATGTTCCCGATGCGGAAACAATCCACCTTCGTGAGCTTGCCGGGATAAATGACGAAGCCCTTGTCCGAAAGTCTCCGGTAAAAATCCTCGAAGCTGAATTGCGCGTGAGCCGGGTAGTGAAACGCCGTGATGATCGGTGCCTGCTTCTCCGCCGGCACGTAGGCGCGAAAGCCCAACTCCGCCATCCCGCGCGCGATCACCGTGTGATTCGCCTGATACCGCTTCGCGCGCCCGGCCACGCCACCCTCCGCGTCGAGTTCCTTCAACGCCTGATCGAAGGCGAGCAGCGCGTGCGTCGGCGGCGTGTAGCGGAACTGGCCGGTTTTCTCCAGTCCCTCCCATTGCGCGAGCAGGTCGAGACTCAGGCTCCGCGCAGAGCCCCGGCTCGTGAGCAGCGCCGCGCGCCCGGCGATGACGATCGCAAACCCCGGCACGCCCTCGATGCACTTGTTCGCGGACGAAATCAGAAAATCAACGCCCGCCGTTTTCATCTCCGCCGGGATTGCTCCGAAGCTGCTCATCGCATCCACGATGAACGAGCGGCCCG
The DNA here is from genome assembly GCA_016199935.1 of Verrucomicrobiota bacterium. Lineage (GTDB taxonomy): Bacteria > Verrucomicrobiota > Verrucomicrobiia > Limisphaerales > JACQFS01 > JACQFS01. The sequence goes on along the minus strand of JACQFS010000120.1, from coordinate 9,096 downwards.
CCTTGCTCACGATGCGCCCGATCGCGGCGATGGGGTTGAGCACGCCCGTCGTCGTCTCGCAATGCACCACGACGACGTGGGTGATGCGGCCGTCGGCTTTCAGCGCGTGTCGCAGCGCGTCGAGATCGTGCGTCTCGTTCTCCGCGCAGCGCATCGGCACCACGGGAATCTTCAGCCGCATCGCCATCTGCACGATGCGCTCGCCGTAGGCGCCGTTGACCAGCGCGAGCAATTTTCCATCCGCGGGAATGACGGACGAAATGACCGACTCCACGCCGAACGTCCCGCTGCCCTGCATCGGGATCGCCTCGAAGCCGTCCGTCTGGCTCACGCCAGCCACCGCGAGCAACCGCTCGCGGATGCTTCGCACCATCGCGATGAACTCCTCATCGCGCGAGCCGAGGTCGCGCAGCATGGCCTGCTTGACGGTGAGGCTCGTGGTGAGCGGGCCGGGGGTGAAGAGAAGTTTGTCAGCATTCATAGGTGTCGTTTCAGGTGGCGATGGCAAACGGAGCGTGGGCAACGAGTTTGCCTGCCGAAGTGAAGTGAGTGGGGCGACTACAACCCGCCCGGGTCGCATTGTCCACAACCTTCCGGGCCAACCCTTACGCCTGTGCCTTCAAAAAAGCCATGAACCGCTCCTTCACCTCGTGCGGTTTCACCGTGGGCCGTCCGAGATTTTTCGGCGAGCCGGTCTTGATCTTCACGTGCAGCAGCGACGGGCCGCTCTGGTGACGCAAGAATTTCACCGCCTCGCGCACGTCTTCGCGGCGGCTGGCGGAAATCGCGTGGCGATAATTCGTTGCCGCGGCCACGGCGGCGAAGTTCACGATGCCCGACGCGGTTCGCTGTCCGCCGGTCGAATCGTGCGCCTCGTTGTCGAGGATGACGTGGAGCAAATTTGCGGGCTGGTAATAGCCGATGGTCGCGAAGCTTCCCAACTTCATCAGCGCCGCACCGTCGCCATCAATGACCACCACCGGCTGCTTCGGCAGCGCCTGCGCCACGCCGAAGCCGATGGCCGACGCCGTGCCCATGCCGCCGACGACGTAGAGATGGTTCGGCCGGTCGGCGATGGTGAAAAGTTCGCGCCCGGTCTTGCCCGTGGTGCCGAGGATGGCCTCGTTGCCGTCGAGCGCTTCGAGAATCACCTGCAATGCCTCCGTGCGAATCATCGCCTCCGCGTCCGTCGCGGGCGCGTGAGTTTTCACCGCGCACTTCACCGGCGTCGGGAGCTTCTGGTTCTTCAGCTCATGCTCCGCCACCGAGTCCTGCGACATCACTAGCGCGAACGGCTTCGAGCGCTCCCTCATGCTCGCCTCGGCCTTCGCCATCGTCGGCGCGATTTCCTCCTCGGTTTTCGGAAACGCGGCCCACGGGATGTCCATCGTTTCCAGCAGTCGGTGCGTAATCTGTCCCATCAGTTCGTGCTGCGGTTCGTCCTTAACGCCCGGCTCGCCGCGCCATGTGGTGATGAGCAGCGTCGGCACGCGGAACGGGAAGTTCAGCGACGTGAGCGGGTTGACCATGTTTCCAAGGCCGGAGTTCTGGCACATCGTCACCGTCTTGCGGCCGGCGAGATACGCGCCGAGCGTGATGCCCACGGCCTCGCCCTCGCTCGCCGCGCCAAGATAATTCAGCGACGGGTCATCAATCACGTAGTTGATAAACGGCTTGAGGAAAGAGCAGGGGACGCCCGCGTATTGCGAGTAGCCCATCCCGCGGAGGTGTTCGATGAACGAGGCGGCGCTGATCATGGGAAAAAGATTTCAACCACGGAAGACACAGAGCACACGGAAACAGTTTTCGTCCTGAAATCCTTTCCGTGTCTTCGGTGTATTCCGTGGTCGCTCATCCGTGGTTCAAAAAGTCTGGGCCTGCGCGAGGTCGTCGAGGTTGTCCACGTCGAGCCAGTGGCCGGTGATGAAATGCACCTTCACCCCCGCACCCTGAGCAAGCAGGTGGCGGAACAAATCGTCGAAGCGCAGCTTGTTGAAGTCGGCGCGCTTGCCGAGTTCGGCGACCGCGTCCTTCACCAGCTTCGAGCCGCGCGCGCTGCACTTCACGAGTCCGATCCACTCGCCGTTGACCTTGTCCTTCGGCAGATCCGCACCCATCGCCTTGAGCGTCACGTCGTCCTCGGAATACTTCAGCGTGAACGCCCGTGAGGTCGTCACGAAATCCACGTGGCCCACCGGCTTGCGCTCCTGCCAGCCGGAGTCCACGGCGATCACGATGTCCGCCGGGTCTGCGAGCAGGTTGCTGAGGATGTAGCGGCGGAACAAAATGTCGCCGAAGGAAATCACCACGTCGCCTTCGAGCCACTCGGCGGACTTCGCGAGCGACGCCAGCTCCGCCGTGGTCGCGAATGAGTCGTTGTCCACGAAATGCACGTCGGCCGCGTGGACCTCGTTCTTTGCGAAGCCGCGCACCACCACCACGTCCTTGATGCGCTCGGCGCGGAATGTCCCGATCAGTTTGTGGAGCAGGGGCGCGCCGCCGATTGACAGCATCGCCTTGGGCTTGGCCTTCGTGGCTTCGCCCAACTCGCTGCCCTGCGACGCGGCGAGGATGATCGCGCGCGTGGACTCGTTTTTCTTCGGCAGGTAACGGTCCTCCGCCTCCTGCAGCTCGTCCGCGTTTTGCAGCCGGAAGATTTCCTTCACCGACGCGACCTTGTCCTCGACGTTCAGCAGCGAGCGCTCGTTGAAGATCGTCCGCGTCACCGTCTGCATCGCGGTGATCGCGGCGCGGCAGTTGTGATTCGCCCAGATGACGAGGCTGATGCCCGCCTGCTCGAAGACCTCGACGGGCGTGGAGTAATACATCGTCGGCACCACGACGAGCGGGCACTTGCCGCCCCACGCCTTGGCGAAGGCCAGCACCTGGTCGGGCGTTTTCTTTTTGCTGTGGATCAGCAGCGCGTCCGCGCCCGCCGCGCGATACGCCTCGGCGCGGCGCAGCATTTCATCCAGCCCCCAGCCCGCGATGAACGCCTCGAGCCGCGCGACCACGCAGAAGTCGGGATCGTTCTGCGCGTCCTTCATCGACTTGATCTTGCCGGCGAACTCCTCCATGTCCGCGAGCGCCTGCTTCTCGCCGCCGATGAACGAGTTGGTCTTGGGAAAAATCTTGTCCTCGATGCACACGGCCGCGCAGCCGCGCTGCTCCAATTTTTGCACGAGGCGGCGGGCGTTGTTGAAATTGCCGAAGCCCGTGTCGCCATCGAGCAGGATGGGAATTTTCGTCGCGTCGGCCATGAACTCGACCACTTCGAGCACCTGCGTCCAGCTCGCCTCGTTGTTGTCGCGCACGCCGAGCGCGGCGGAGATGGAGAGGCCGCTGGCCCAGATGCCCTTGAAGCCCGTCTCCTCGACGATCTTGGCGCTGAGGCCGTGGTGTGCCTCCATGATGAACTCCAGTTTGCCGGAGTGGAGCAGCGCTTTGAACTGTTTGGTTTTCGTCACTTTGAAAAGCGGATTAGAGGCAGACCAAACGGGTGATGCAACTGTTGATTTGATCGCGTCGGCCTGTTACGAAATCCCCCGCTGGAGCGCTGCCGCACGCTCCCCAAATTATGCCGACCATGACCGCCCCTCCCGACGTGGACGCCCTGCTCGCGCAGGCCGCCGCGAAGCTCGACCTCGTCGCCGCGCGCCAAAAGTATCGCGACCAGGATGAGTTCGTGGTGCTCGAGAACTTCGTCACGCCCGAAATCATGGCGCAATGGACGCGCGAACTGGACGCGCTCAAGCCGCAGATTCACCGCAACTTCATCCCCAAGCACAAGAAGGGCGGCAGTGTCGGCTACGACACCGTGGTTGAACTCGGCCCGACCATCACCGCCGTTTATCACAGCCCCGCGTTTCAGAAACTGCTCTGCCAGATTGCCGACGCGACGATGCAGGAGTGCCCCGACAGCGACCAGCATCGATGCGCATTCTACGCTTACACCGAGGCCGGCGATCACATCGGCTTCCACTACGACACGAGCTACTACAAGGATCGCCGCTGGACCGTGCTCATTGGCTTCGTGGACGAGTCGTCCTCCAAGCTCCTCTGCCATCTGCACACGAAGAACCCCGGCCACGAAGTCGAGAAGCTCGACCTCAAGGTCGGCCCCGGCACCGTTGTCCTCTTCAATGGCGACAAGCTCTGGCACTGCGTCACGCCCATCGCGGAGAACGAGCATCGCTTCATCGTCTCGATGCAATACGTGACCGACGGCGACATGAACCCCTTCATGCGTTTCGTCTCGAACATGAAGGACTCCATCGCCTACTTCGGCCTCAAGCGCGTGTTCCTCGGCGGCAAGCGGAAGAAGCCCGCACCGCGCAACGGCGATCCGAAGCGCAACTGAGCTTCGCGGCCACCAACCATCGCCTGTGAAAATCCCCGCGGTTCTCTTCTGCGAACCCGCCACCGGCAAACTCACCATCGCCGCACTCACGCTGCTGGACCGGCTCATCGTCGCGGTTCATCGCGCGGGCTGCGGTCCGGTTCACGTCGTGTGTGCCGGCGAACTGCCAAAACTCAATCGTGTGCCCACACTCAGCATTGCCTTTGAAGTTTCTCCCAACGCGCCCGCGCTCAACGGCCCCGCCTTCGTCGCCAGCGCCAGCCTCCTGCTCACCGTGGGCGATGTAGAAAGATTGCTGGCGACAAACGGGCGGCTCATGTCCGCGGATGGGCGCGCGTTGCCGGCGGGCGTGGTGAGCCAGTTCACGGGAGCCTTGCCAGAAAACTCTGAGCACGGAACGGCAGTGATGGCGAAGGGCGTGGCCGTGCTCGTCACTGATGCGGCGTCCGCGTGCGCGGCGGAGCGTGCATTGTGGGCGTCGCTCACCAGTTCCGCCGATGGATTGGTGGACAGGTATTTCAACCGTCCGATGGGGCGACCGCTTTCGAAGCTGCTCATTCACACGTCTGTCACGCCGAATCAAGTTTCCGTCGCCGCCACGCTCATCGGCGTGGCTTCGGCGGCGTGTTTTGCCATCGGCCACCGCCCATCAGCCATTCTCGGCGCGGTGCTGCTCCAACTTTCCGCCATCGTGGATTGCGTGGATGGCGACGTGGCGCGCGTGGTCTTCAAGGAATCCCCGCTGGGCAAATGGCTCGACATCGTGGGTGACCAGGTCGTGCATGTCGGCGTGTTCGTGGCCATCGGCGTCGGCCTCGCGCGCGCGGGCACGGACGCGCCGGTGCTCGCGCTGGCGGCGAGCGCGGGCGTGGGCGTGGTGATCTCGTTCATCGTGGTCATGCGCGGACTGCTCAACCCCGAGCTTCAAAAAAACACCGCGCTCCAGAAGCTGATTGATGCCACGACCAACCGTGACTTCTCCGTGTTGCTGCTGGCGCTTGCGTTCGTGGACAGACTCGGGTGGTTCTTGTGGCTGGCGGCGTTTGGCGTGCATGTCTTCTGGCTGCTCGCGCTGGCGCTGCAACTGCGGAGGACGAAGCCAGCGTGAAGCGCGCGCTTAAAATTTTTCTGCTGCTGCTCGGCCTCGCGCTCTTCGCCTGGTTCGTGCAGCGCGCGGGCGTGGATGCCATTGCCGATGCTTTCAGAAAACTCGGCTGGCTCGCGCCCGTCGCGCTGCTGCCTTACGCGCTGGTTTACATTTTCGACACGCTCGGCTGGTTCTTCGCCTTCGGTTTGGGTGCGCCGAAGCCCGGGTATCTCCAACTGCTCCGCGTCCGCTGGGCGGGCGAGGCGGTGAACAACGTCGTGCCCTCCGGCTACGTCGGCGGCGAGGCCGTGAAAGTTTTCCTCCTGCACCGGCGCGGCTTTCCCACGCTGGCCGCGACCACGAGCGTGGTCATCGGCAAGACCGTGCAGGTGTCCGCGCAGGTCATCTTCATCGCGCTCGGCGCGTGCCTTGCGTTGTTGCACCTGCCGGAAGGCTCGCCGGCGCGGCATGGCATGGCCGTAGTGGCCGCGCTCGCGGTCGGCATGGTGCTCGCGCTGTTTTGGATTCAAAGCCGCGGGCTGTTCAGCTTCGTGCACGCGCTGGTGGCGAAGCTGCCGTTCCGGGTCCGCGCGTTGGAGAAACGCGAGGCGCACTTTCGTGAACTCGACGACCGCATTTTCCGCTTCTACTACCAGTCACCAAAAGTGTTTGCGGCAAGCGGACTCTGCTACCTCGCGGGCTGGCTCTGCGACGCATTGGAGTTGTTCGTCGTCTCGCGGCTGCTGGGTTTCCCTCTGGAGTTCACGCAATGCGTCGCCATCGAGTCGTTCATCAGCGTGGCGAAGGCGCTCGGCATTTTCGTGCCGGCGGCGATGGGCGTGCAGGAGTCGGGCGTCGTGCTGTTGTTCAACCTGTTTGGGCTGACGGAAACGCAGGCCATCACTTACGCCATCCTGCGGCGCGGGCGCGAAGTGGTCTATTCAGCCACCGGCGCGGTGCTGCTCTACTCGGAGGGCGGCTCGCTGCGCGGGCTCTCGGCGCGCGTCGCGGCGGACGGCAAGGTCTCCCCATGAAAGCGATCATCTACGCCGCCGGCATCGGCAAACGTCTCGAAGGAAAATTCGGCCCGCGCCCGAAGCTGCTGCTGGAATTCGGCGGGCGCAGCCTGCTCGACTGGCACCTGCAACGGCTGAAGGAAATCGGCGGCGACGAACTCATCGTCGTGACCGGCTACCTGCGCGAGCAAATGGAGACGGCGCTCGTCGCGCTTGGCCGCAAGCGCGGATTGCGCACGCGCACGCTCCACAATCCGGATTACACCGAGGGCAGCGTGCTGAGTTTTGCCGCGTCGCTGCCGGAGTTGGAGCAGCAACGCGAGCCGCTGCTGTTGATGGATGGCGACGTGTTGTATCCGACGGCGATGCTGCGTCAGCTCTGGCAATCGCCGCACCCGACCGCACTGCTGATTGATCGCGACTACTCGACGGCCGACGACGATCCGGTGCTCGTGCCGGTGCGTGACGGCCGGCCGTTCGACTTCCGCAAGCAGTGGACGGGCACCGCCGACCTCGTCGGCGAGTCCATCGGATTTTTCAAACTGGATCCTCGCGATCTGCCGCTGCTCATCGCCGAGACGCGCAAGCGGATGACCGGCGAGGGCCGCAAGGCTTCCTACGACGACGTGCTGCGCGCGCTCGTGAGGGCAGGCCGCTTCGGCCACGAGGACGTGACGGCGCTGCCGTGGACGGAGATTGATTTCCCCGGAGATGCGGAGCGGGCCGAGCGGGAAGTGTTGCCGGCGATTCTCCGATTGAGTTGAAACCACGGATGGACACGGATGGGAAATCCGGTTCTGGCGGCTGTTTTTTTGATTTCATCCGTGTGTATCCGTGTCCATCCGTGGTTGAAAAATTTCTTTCCCTGTTTTTGTTTGCCATCTCTCTCGCTCGGCTCTACCAACGCACCAGTTCTTTGAACGCCGGAAAATTCTTCCGGCACTCATCGCAAACCAGATGTCAGGGAACCCCGTGAAAACCGGGGACGGTGACGCCACTGTGACGGGCTACAAACTCCCAAGGCCACTCGCGCAAGCGGGGAAGGCGGGAGCGAGGTTCGAGGCCCGAAGTCAGGATACCGGTCTGGTTGCGCTCGTCCGCCCAACGATCCGGGCACTTCTCCGTTCAAGAGAAGGATGAGGCCAGACCGCCGGACTGTTTCCGGCGGAATGGATTCGGGCTTTCACGCCTTCATTCTCTCGCGGAGTTTGAAGGCGTTTTCGTTTTCACACTCCGCGCTGGTCTCGCAACCGCAGCTCCGCTCACGCGGAAACACACGCAGACCGGCAATGAAAAAATCCGAAGTCCGAAATCCGAAATCCGAAGCAAGTCCGAAGTCCAAAATCCGAAACGGCTTTGCGCTCGCCGCATTGCTCCTTCTGTTCGCCACGGCTTCGCCGCTGCGCGCGGCGGTCACGTTTGCCGATTCGGTCGCGTCCTACACCGTAGGCACCGGCGTGCTCGCGGGTTACTCCAATTCGCTCGTCGCCCTCGGCTCGCCGACCACCTCGCCTGATTACTATCCGTTCAATCCGCCCTACGCGAACTCGAACATCGTCTCCATCGGCGCGGGCGGTCACCTCACGCTGGGCTTCAGCACGCCGCTGCTCAACGCGCCAGGCCATCCCTACGGCGTGGATTTCATCATCTACGGCCACGACGGATTCGTGGACACGAACTATCCGGCGAACCAGACCGATGGCGTGCTCTTCTCGACGGCGTATGGCGTGCCGGGCGTGAGCAAAGTGTTCGCGAGCGCGGATGGCTCGAGCTTCTTTGAACTGCGTCCGCCGCCGGGCGCCTCGGCGACGGCGGACACGCTGTTTCCCACCGACAGCATCGGCAACGTCGGCGTGCCGGTGAATCCCGCGCTCACGAATTCCAATTTCGCCGATCTCGACCTCACCGGCATCCGCGCGCTCTACGCCGGCTCCGCGGGCGGCACGGGCTTCAATCTCGACTGGGCCGTGGACACGAACGGCCTGCCCGTGGTGCTGCCGAGCGCGAGCTTCGTGCGCCTCGACGTGAGCGCGAACGTGATCAGCATTGATGCCATCAGCTCCGTGGTGCCCGGGCCGGCGACGGGGGCGTTGCTGGCCGCGGGCGCGGTCGTCGCGGTCGTGGCGTCGCGTCGTCGCCGTTAAATTCATGCGCGTCCTGCTGCAAAGTTTTGTCCTGCTCGCCGCCGCGTCCGTCGCGGGCGCGGCGACGATGCAGGAAGACTTCGCCGCGGACCCCGCGTCGCGCGGGTGGGCAAACTTCGGCGAGTCCAATCTGTTTGCTTGGAACGCCGCGAACGAAAATCTCGAAGTGACGTGGGATTCCTCGAAGCCCAACAGCTACTTCCTCAAGCCGCTCGGCACGATCCTCGCGAAGGACGACGACTTCTCGCTCGCGTTCGATCTCTGGCTCGACGACATCGCCTACGGCACGACGACGAACAAGCCCTACACATTCCAGATCGCCATCGCGCTCTTCAACCTCGCGGCCGCCACGCGCACGAATCTTTTTGTCGGCACCGGCTCGAGCGCTGCGACCGGCCCGCGCTCGACCGTCGAGTTCAATTACTTCCCCGACTCCGGCTTCGGCGCGACGTTCTCGTGCATCGCGGTGTCGTCGAACAACGGAAGTTT
>JACQFS010000005.1 GCA_016199935.1 Verrucomicrobiota bacterium | reverse complement strand
TCGAAAAAGATGTGCCGGTGCTCATCGTGCCGGTCGAGGCGGTCATCAACTTCGCCGGCGTGACGAAGGTCTTTGTGATTGAGGGCGGCGTTGCCCGCGTGCGCGAGGTGCAGGTCGGCCGCATCAAGGACGGCAAGCAGCAGATTTTCACCGGGTTGAAGGCCGGGGATTCCGTCGTGGTCACCGGCCACGGCAAGTTGCGTGATGGACTCAAGGTGACGGTGAAGCACGCGGCGGACAGCGCCCCGCCGGCCAGCCAGTAAGCCCATGGCCACGCCCGCTTCCCCCGAATCGCCGGACAAGCCGTCCGGACTGGCCGCGCGCGTCACCGAGAAAGGTATCGGCCTCGCGGACCTGTGCATCCGCCGGCCGGTGTTCGCGACGATGATGAACCTGCTGCTCGTCGTGCTCGGGCTGGTTTCGTTCTTCAGCATCGGCATTGACCAGTTCCCGAACGTCGAGCTGCCCATCGTCACGGTCACGACCACACTGCGCGGCGCGTCGCCGGAGGAGATGGAGACCAGCGTCACCAAGCCGCTGGAGGAGATCATCAACACGGTGCAGGGCATTGACGAGTTGAGCAGCGTCACGCGCGAAGGCGTCTCCAGCATCACCGTCCAGTTTCTCTACGAGCGCAACCGCGACATCGCCGCGCAGGACGTGCGCGACAAGGTCAACACCATCCTCTCGCGCCTGCCGCCGGGAACCGAGCTGCCGATCATCGACAAGTTCGACGTCGGCTCCGTGCCGGTCCTCGGCCTCGCCGTCAGCGCGCCCCGCGATCTGCGCGAGGTGACGTTCATTTCGGACAAGCAGATCAAACAAAACCTCGAGACCGTGCTCGACGTCGGCTCGGTGAATCTCGTCGGCGCGCGCCGCCGCGCCGTGCAGGTGACGGTGGACATTGATTCGCTCCGCGCGCGCAGCCTCACCATCGAGGACGTGCGCGCGGCGCTGTTGCAGCAGAACATCGAGGTGCCCGGCGGCCGCGTGGACCAGGGCTCGCGCGAGCTGACGGTCCGCACGCTTGGTCGCATGGAGCAGGTGCCGGACTTTTCCAACATCATCATCGGCAATTCGGGCGGCCAGCCGATCTACCTCAAGGACGTGGCGAAGGTGGCCGACTCCGTGGAGGAGCCGCGCTCGCTCGCGAAGCTCAACGGCGAGAATGCCGTCATGCTCTCCGTGCGCAAGCAGTCCGGCGCGAACACCGTCGCCGTGATTGATGCCGTGAAGACGCGGCTGGAGGAACTCCGCGGCACCATCCCCGCTGACTTCAAGCTCAACATCATCCGCGACCAGTCGCGCTTCATCCGCCGCTCGCTCGACGAGATCAGCTTCCACCTGCTCTTTGGCGCGGTGCTCGTGGCGCTCACGGTTTTCTTTTTCCTCCACGACTGGCGCGGCACGCTCATCGCGTCCGTGGCCATCCCGGCGTCGCTCATCTCGACGTTCGCGCTGATGCGCGCGATGGATTATTCGCTGAACAACTTCACCATGCTCGGGCTCGTCTTCGCCGTCGGCATTGTGATTGATGACGCCATCGTCGTCCTCGAAAACATCCACCGCACGATGGAGGAGAAGCAAATGGACGGCCGAAGCGCCGCCAGCCTCGGCACGAAAGAGATCGCGCTGGCCGTGCTCGCGACGACGCTCTCGCTCGTGGTGATCTTCCTCCCGCTCGCGTTCATGAAGGGGCGCGTCGGGATGTTTTTCTCCAGCTACGGCGTGACGGTCGCGTTCGCGATCATGGTGTCGCTGTTTATTTCCTTCACGCTCACGCCGATGCTCGCGTCGCGTTTCCTGCGCCACACAAAGGACGAGAAGGCCCGCGAGAAAAAGGCCCACGGCGGCGCGCTGATGAAGTGGCTCGGGCGGCATTACACGACGCTGCTCACGTGGAGCCTGCGCCACCGTTGGGTGGTGATGACGGCGGCGGGCGCGTGCATGGCCACGCTCGCCTGGCTCGTGCCGCACACGAAGTTCAACTACCTGCCACAGGATGATTCGAGCGAATTCGAGGTGGTGATGAAGATGCCCGAAGGCTCGACGCTGGCCCGCTCGGCGGAGATCACTGCCGAGATCGAGCGGCAGATCAAGGCCCAGCGCATTGACGGCCAGCCCATTGTCGAGGACACGCTCGCCACCATCGGCGAAACCTCGAGCCGCGTCGGCAAGGGCGAGGGCGACGTGTCGCAGGCGAGCCTCTACTGTCGCGTGCCGGAGCTGGGCGGCTTCTGGTCCACGCTCCTCGGCCGGTCACGCGGCTGGTCGCAGTTCGACGCGATGCGGCTCGCGCGAAAAATTCTGGCGCAATATCCCGACGTGCGCAGCAGCGTGCAGCGCATCTCCAACGTCGGCGAATCGGGCAAGTCCGAGCTGTCCTTCAACCTCACCGGCCCCGACCTGAAAAAACTCTCCGGCTACTCCGCGCGAATCCTCGACGGCCTGCGCGCGACCGAGGGCATGGTGGACGTGGACACGACGCTCTCCGACCGCACGCCGGAATTGCACGCGCACATTGACCGCGCGAAGGCGAGCCAGTTCGGCCTGCGCGCCGCCGACGTGGCGAACACGCTGCGCACGCTCGTCGGCGGCGAGATCGTCGGCACCTACAAGGAGGACGACGAGCAATACGACGTGTGGCTCCGCGCCGACGCACGCAACCGCAACACGCAGGAGGCGCTCGACCAGATTATGCTCCGCGTCGGCGGCAGCACCGCGGCCCCGGCCACGAACAACGAGCCGTCGCTCGTGCAACTCGCCAACTTCGTCCGCCTCGAAGAAGCCCGCGGGCCGAACCAGATTGATCGCTACCAGCGCCAGCGCAAGGTGACCGTCGGCGCGAATCTCCTGGACCTTCCGCTCAACGACGCGATAGCCGCCACGCGCGCGATCATCGAGCCGCTCAACATGCCGGCCGGCTACGACATCCATTTCACCGGCCGCGCGAAGACGCTCCAGGAAACCGGCGTCAACTTCGCCATCGCCTTCGGCCTCGCGATGCTCTTCATGTATATGATTCTCGCCGCGCAGTTCGAGCACTTCGTCCATCCCGTCGCCATCATGCTCGCCGTGCCGCTCTCGCTGCCGTTCGCGCTGGCGACGATGATTTTCATCGGCGAGCCGTTCAACATCTACTCGATCTTCGGGCTCTTCATGCTCTTCGGCATCGTGAAGAAAAACGGCATCCTCCAGGTGGACTACACCAACACGCTGCGCGCCCGCGGCGTGCCGCGCGAGGCGGCGATCATCGAGGCCAACCGCGTCCGGCTCCGCCCGATCCTGATGACGACGATGATGCTCGTGATGTCCATGATCCCCATCGCGCTCGGCAAAGGCCCCGGCGCCGCCGGCCGCGCCTCGATGGCCAAGGTCATCATCGGCGGGCAGATGCTCTGCCTCCTGCTCACGCTGCTCGTCACGCCCGTGAGCTACGCGATTTTCGACGACTGGGGCGCGGGAAAATTTTTCGCGAAGCGCAAACGTGCTGGAAAAATCGGGGCGGAAGCGGACGCGCCGGAGGCCATTCCTGCTCCGGTGGGGAAATGAGGAGTGTCATTGAGGAAATTATCCGTCTGTGAAATCGCGCCATTGCCGTGAGCGGAGCGCGGCGTTCACGCCGCTTCAACTTCCGCCATTCCAAGCGCGTTGAGAATTCCCGGCGCTCGTGGCACCGGACATTGAAGCGGCGTGAACGCCGCACTCCGCCGGACTCACGCCGCGCTCGCGCGCTTCATGTTTTCGAGGCTCTTCGACGCGATCACGTCCGCGCCTTCCTCGAACTTGAACACCTCCACCGACACCACGCCGTCGTAGCCCACGTCGCGCAGCGCGGCGAAGATCGGTTTGAAATCCACGTCGCCAAAGCCGGGGCCTTTGAGGTTCACGTCGTTCGCGTGGAAATAGCGGAAGCCGCCTTTGCTCGCGCGGATCGTCTGCGGCACCGGCTGCGGCTCGGACGACATCGCCTTCACGTCGAGGATGATGCTCATCGCGGGCGAGTTGAACTGCTTTGCAAAACGAATTCCCTCGGCGGCGGTGTTCACGAAGTTCGTCTCCGACGGCGCGAGCGGCTCGAAGCAGATCGTCACGCCGCGCCGTTCGCCCTGTTTCACCGCCGGGCGGAACACTTCCGTCGCGAAGGCCCACGCCTGTTCATACGTGACGCCCTCCATCAGGTTGCGCTGCTTGGGCGAGCCGACGACGATGATCTTGCCGCCGATGTCCGCGCAAAAATTCACCAGCTCGACAAAATATTTCGCCGTTCGCTCGCGCACCGCCGCGTCGGGATGGGTGAGATACATCCCCTCCGTCTGCACGAGCACCCAATGGATGCCGCTGATGGCGATGCCCGCCTGCGCCGCCGTGTCCTTGATGCGCTGGCGCTCGGCGGGGCCGAGGTCGGTAACGTGTTTGCAGAGCGTGAAGGGCGCGATCTCGATGCAGTCGTAGCCGGTGCGCTTCGCGTGCGCGCACGCGTCGGCTAGCGACCAGTCCTGGTAAATCTCGTTGCAGATGCCGAATTGCATGGCGGCGACGTTCGAGGTTCGAAGTTCAAAGTTCAAGATTCAAAGTCGCGCTGTCGCTGCGCGAGATTCAACCCTTTCGCGTGAGAATCACCCGTGCTTGCGACGTGCTCCGGCGAAATATCGCCTGTTTCCTTCGTGGCACCACTGCTGCTAAAGTCCCGGCGATGCGCCACTCCAATCGTCAAAATCGCCGCGCCTTCACGCTCGTCGAGTTGCTGATGGTCATCGTCATCATCGGCATTCTCGCCTCGCTGTTGCTGCCGGTCATCGCGAAGGCGCCGGGGCGCGCGCGCCAGGTCAAGTGCGTGAGCAACCTCCGGCAGGACGGCATCGGATTCATCATGTGGGCGCAGGATCATGACGGAAAATTTCCGATGCGCGTGCCGGTCGCCCAGGGCGGCTCGCGGGAATTTGTCGCCACGCCGCAGGCTTACCGCCACGTGCTCGTCCTCTCCAACCTGTTGCAGACGCCGAAGGTGCTCGCGTGCCCGTCCGACACGCGCCAGCCGGCGGAGACGTGGCCCGCGTTGCGCAATCGCAACCTGAGCTACCTCATCGGCCTCGACGCGCGGCCGGACAAGCCGATGTCGCTCCTCGCCGCCGACCGCAACATCACCAAGGTGCGCGCGACGGGCGGCGTGCAAATCATCATCAACTCGCAGGCTGCGTGGACGGAGGAAATCCACAACCGCCGGGGCAACGTCCTCCTCTCGGACGGCAGCGCGCAGGAGTTCAACGACGCGCAACTGCGCGACGCGCTCACCGGCAACCTCAAGGTCGGCAACTGACGCGCGCCATGAAGCTGCCCAACTCCACGACCCGCCGCGCCGGCACGCGCAAGGAAACCGTGTTCGCCATTTTCCTGACTGCGTTCGCGGTGTATCTCGTGTTTCACGTGGTGAAGCTCACCCGCTCGCTCGCCACGAGGCCCGCGCCGGGGCCGACGACCGCGGCGGTGGTCGAGGAACCGTCGGGCCCGGGCGCGGCAACTTCGGCGACCAATCCCGTCCGCGTGACTTCGCCACTCCCGACCATTTCGGCACCGGCGTCGATGCCGATGCCGGTGACGATGGCGACCGCTCCGCCGCCGCCGGCGAGTTCACTGGGCGTGTTCATGGCCAGGACCAACGCCCTGGAAGTGGCTGGCGACGCGGGCGGTTCGGCGGGCGCGCCGCCGGTCATGCACCTCGGCTCCACCCGAACCTTCACAATCGTGTATCCGAGCGCTGACTATTTCGACTCGAACGCCGTCACGATCGTGCTCGTGCCAATTGACGAGGATCCGACGAATGCGCCGCCGGTGGCGGTGCCGCAGTCGCGGCGCAGGTGATTTGCATTTACGTTGACCATGAGTGACCACAGCCGACCTTTCCTCGCCAATCCGTGGAACGTGCTGGTGATTCTGGCGGCGGTGTTTTTCCTGCTTGTGTTCGTCGGCCTGCCGTGCGGGATGAATCAGTCCTACCGGCGTGTCCGGCAGATCAAATGTCTCAGTGATCTCAAACAAATCGGTTTGGTTCATCAGCAGTGGGCCATGAATCACGATGACCTGCTGCCCATGAATGTTTCCACGAACCGCGGCGGCACCAGGGAGTTGGTCGAGGCGGGCGAACTCTTCCGGCATTTTCTGGTGTTGAGCAACGAACTGCTTTCGCCGAAAGTCTTGAAGTGTGCGACTGATACGAACGGTTTTACGGCGCAGTTTTCCGACCTGAAGAACAACGGGCAGCTCAGTTACTTTCTCGCGTTCCCGCCGATGGCAACCAACGATTCCGCCTTGCTGGCGGGCGACCGGAACATTCGCGCCGCCAAACCTCAACCGGGCCGCATCCAGTCACTGGGAACCAATGGCTCCACGTGGGATGCCAAGACCATGCACCGGGGCGTCGGCAATTTTCTCTTCCGCGACGGAAGCGTGCGGAATGTTTTGCAGAACGAGGTGGACGCCGTCCTGTCACGCACCGGCGAGCCGACCAACCGAATCATCCTCCCCTGAGCAAGTCGCGCGTGAAACTTTTCTACACCGGCCCGCTGGTCAACACCGAGATGCTCGTCGCGATGCTGGAAAAGCACGGCATCGCCGCGACGCAGGAGTTCACCGATCCCTCGCTGCCGGACGATGGCGACCTGAGCCGTGAGGCGAACGTGTCGGTGCCGGAGGCGGATTGCCCTGGAACTTGAAGGTGAATTTCTCGTGGTTGATGCCGAGGCAGTGGAGAATCGTCGCGTTCAGCTCGTTCACGTGGACGGGGTTCTCGACGATGTTGTAGCTGTAGTCGTCCGTCTCGCCATAGACCATGCCGCCTTTCACGCCGCCGCCGGCCATCCACATCGTGAAGCAGCGCGGGTGATGGTCGCGGCCGTAATTGTCCTGCGTGAGCTTGCCTTGCGAATAAACCGTGCGCCCGAACTCGCCGCCCCACACCACGAGCGTGTCGTCGAGCAGGCCGCGCGCCTTGAGGTCGGTGAGCAGGCCGAAGCACGCCTGATCGGTGTCGTGGCACTGCGCGCGGATGTCCTTCGGCAGATTGGCGTGCTGATCCCAGCCGCGATGGAGCAACTGCACGACGCGCACATTTCTTTCGGAGAGCCGGCGCGCGAGCAGGCAACTGTGCGCGAACGTCCCCGGCGTCGTCACCTCGGGGCCGTAGAGATCGAGCGTGGCTTTCGACTCCTTCGAGACATCCACCAAGTCTGGCACGGACATCTGCATGCGGAACGCCATCTCGTATTGCGCGATGCGCGTTTGCGTTTCGGGATCGGCGAAGCGCGCGTAGTTCAACTGGTTCAGTTCGCCGAGCGAATCGAGCATGTCGCGGCGCGCGCTGCGATCCACGCCGGGTGGATTTTTCACAAACAACACCGGATCGCCCTTCGCGCGCAGCGCAACGCCGGCGTGAGTCGTCGGCAGAAAGCCGCTGCTCCACATGCGCGTGAAGAGCGCCTGCGCCGCCGCGCCCGACGACCACACGGGCGTGAGCACGACGAACGCCGGCAGGTCATTGTTCTCGCTGCCGAGGCCGTAGGAAATCCACGAGCCGAGGCTCGCCTTGCCCGGCACCTCGCTGCCGGTCATCACGAACGTGCACGCGGGGTCGTGATTGATCGCCTCGGTGTGGACGGTGCGGATGACGGCGAGGTCATCCACGAGCTTCGAAGTCCACGGGAGAAGTTCGCTCGCCCACGTGCCGCATTTGCCGTGCTGCTTGAACTCGAAGAGCGAGGGCGCGACCGGCAGCCGCGCCTGCCCGCTCGTCATCGTGGTGATGCGCTGGCCCTTGCGGATGCTGTCGGGCAGATCCTTGTCGAACTCCGCCTGGAGTTTCGGTTTGTAATCCCACATGTCGAGCTGCGACGGCGCGCCGTTCATGTGGAGATAAATCAACCGCTTCGCCCTCGGCGCAAAATGCGGGAAGCCGGGCAGGGCAGGGTGGACCGCCCCGGACTTCGGCACGGACGCGCGCGCCGCCTCACCGAGCAACGACGCCAGAGCGATGCTGCCGCCGGCGATGCCGCTCGTCTTGAAGAACTGGCGGCGCGTGAGGTGGGCGAGGCGGGCGGCGAGGGGGTTCATGGAGAAAGTATTCAGTGTTCAGTATTCAGTGTTCAGTGGGTCGTGCTCCACCGTATCCACGAAATAGTGGGAGGGAGTTTCGCGGAGGGCTGAGTTGAATTCGTCACCGCAGAAGGACTCGGGATTTTGGATCATGTCGCCGAGCATCCGGCCGACTTCCAATGCGAGCGAACCGATGCGCTGCGCTTCCTCGCGCGAGATGTAGCCATCGTCGTAAGCGACGATGGTCCAGTGCTGCGTTTCCATCTGCTCGCCGTCTGCATCGGCCAGTTTGCTGACAAAGCTTTTTGGGTATCGTCGTTTCGCCCACGCTTCCGAAATTTGCGCGCCGATGCTACGCGCCGCGCGCCGCCACTGGTCGGTCAGCGAATACGCCTCTTCGCGCGGGAATCGCTTGGTAATCTTGAACACCTCCCGCGTCAGCACCCGCGCCTTCTGATAAACCGCCAGTTCCTTGAAGCTCCTTGCAAAAGGCAGCGGTGGCCGCAGCGGCGGCGATTCGATGTTCGGCTGTGTTTTCATAGCGGTTCTGAATACTGAAAACTGAACACTGAATACTTTTTCAGTTCTTCGTCAGCGTCTCATCCAAGTTCAAAATGAGATTCGCGACCAGCGTGTAGGCCGCGAGCTCGGACTCATTCAGGCCGGCCTTGGGTTTCGATTCGCCGAAGGCGATCGCCTGCTTCGCGGCGTCCGGGTTCTGGCGGTAGCGCGCGAGTTGGCGGTCGAGCGCCTGTTTCAAAATGCCGACCTCGTTCTTCGCCGGCTGGCGTGCGGTCGCGATGCGGAATGCCCACGCGAGGCGGTCGTCCGGTGAGCCGCCGCCTTCGGTCATCATGCGCTGAGCGAAAGCGCGCGCGGCCTCGAAGTGCTGCACGTCATTCATCAGCATCAGCGCCTGGAGCGGCGTGTTGCTGCGCTCGCGGCGCGTGCAGCTTTGTTCGCGGCTCGGGCCGTCGAGGGTCGTCATGGCCGGCGGCGGCGCGGTGCGTTTGAGAAACGTGTAGAGGCTGCGGCGGTAGAGCGCGCTGCCGGAGTCCTGCTTGTAAACCTTCGTGTTGCTCCCGCTATAGGCGACGGGCTCCCAAATATTTTCCGGCTGATACGGCCGCACGCCCTTGCCGCCCATCGTCGGGTCGAGCAGGCCGCTGACGAAGAGCGCGTTGTCGCGAATCTCCTCCGCGTCCAAGCGGAAGCGCGGCCCGCGCGCGAGCAGGCGGTTGTTCGGGTCCACGTCGAGCAGTTTCGGCGTGGCCTTCGAGTCCTGACGATAAGTTGCGGAGGTCACGATGAGCTTCACGAGTTGCTTCACGTCCCAACCGGATTCGCGGAACGTCACGGCGAGCCAGTCGAGCAGCTCGGGATGCGACGGCGGTTCGCCCTGGGAGCCGAAGTCCGCCGCGGTCTTCACGAGGCCGGTGCCGAAGAACTGCTGCCAGAAACGATTCGCCGCCACGCGCGCGGTGAGCGGATGCTCGGGGCTGACGAGCCACTGCGCCAGGTCGAGCCGCGTGTAGTCGTTCTTGCGCGGGAGCGGTGGGAAGACGGCGGGGACGTTCCGCGTGACCTTGTCGCGCGGCTGGGTGTATTGGCCGCGGAAGAGCACGAACGCCTCGCGCGGTTTCTCCATGTCCTTCATCACAAAGGTGGCGGTGATCGTTTTGTCGAATTCGTCGCGCTGTTCCTTGATCGGTTTCAACTCCGCGAGCAACGGGTCCATCGCCGTGCGCGTGCCGTTGAAAACGTTTTCCAGATAAAACTGCCGCAGCGCGCGTGTGTGCTCCGGCTTGCGCTCCTTCGGCGGCACCGAGCGGAAAATATCCGCGACCTCCTTCGATAATTCCTTGTCCGGCTTGCCCTGGTGCAGCTTCTCCCACGCGAGCTGCGATTCGAGCGGGTCGGTGGCCGGCAGCGTCTCGTAAGCCTGCCCCGCCTTGTCCCAATACACCGTCCCGCCGAATTGCGTGAAGGCGAGGCCGGAGATCTTGGCGCTCTTGCGCAGGCCGAGCTTCTTCGCGTCCACTTCGAGTCGGACCCATTTGCCGGACTCAGGCAGGTCGCCGACGCGCAGCCGTTTGGTCGTTCCCTTTTTTCCAAACGCAATCGCATCCTCGTCGCCCCACACGGCGCGGTTCATCCAGTTGGTCGTGTGAAACTGGAGCATCACGGCGCTCGGCGGATTCGTCGGGTCGAGATAAACGTAGGCGAACAGCACGCCGTTCGACCGCACCTCGAACGCCGTCGCGCCGTCCTGATAAAAATCCTGCTCCACCTTGTCCGCCGTGCGCTTGAGCGCGCGGCCGCCGCTGAACACCGGCCCGTCGGCCTTCTTGATCCACGTCGTGTCCTTGCCCTTGTGCTGCACCTTCGCGCCGGACGGGAACGCGTCGTCCACCCACACGGTCTCGGCGAGCTTCGACGGCGCGTTGGTCGCAGGCTCCACGTATTTCACTTTCGCTAGCGCGTTCGTCATGCGCCGGCGCACGTTGGTGAGTTTTTTGTCGAAGTCGTCCAGCTTCGTCTGCTCCGCCGGCGTGGTGAGTTCCAAAATGGGCGCGGTCAGCAGCGCATTGCCGTCCATCGCGGGATCGGCGGCGGAGTTGAAGAACGCGTAGAGCGAATAAAATTCCTTCTGCGTGAGCGGGTCGAACTTGTGATCGTGACACACCGCACAACCCGCCGTGAGCCCCATCCACACCTCGATCGCCGTCTGCGTGCGGTCCACGGCGTAGCGCACCACGAACTCCTCCGCGATGCTGCCGCCCTCGCTGGTCGTGACGTTGCAACGGTTGAAGCCCGAGGCGATCTGCTGGTCGCGCGTCGCTTTCGGCAACAGGTCGCCCGCGAGTTGTTCGACCGTGAACTGATCGTAAGGCAGGTTGCGATTGAACGCGCCCACGACCCAGTCGCGGTAGGGCCACATCGAGCGCTCGTTGTCGAGGTGCAGCCCGTGCGTGTCGCCGTAACGCGCCACGTCGAGCCAGTAGCGCGCCATGTGCTCGCCGTAGCTCGGCCGCTTCATCAGCCGCTCCACGAGCCGCTCGTAGGCGTCCGTCTTGGTGTCGCGGAGAAATTCATCCACCTCCGCAGGCGTGGGCGGCAGGCCGGTGAGATCGAAAGTCACGCGACGGATCAGCACTTCCTTCGACGCCTCGCGCGAGCCCGTGAGTTTTTTCTCCGTGAGCTTTGCGCCGATGAAGGCGTCAATTGCGTTTCGAGTTTCGAGTTTCGAGTTTCGAGTGGCCGGCACCACCGGCTTCTTGGGCGCGATGAAGGCCCAGTGCTCCTGATACGGCGCGCCCTGTTCGATCCACCTTTTGATGACCGCGACCTGCTCCGGCTTGAGCGTCTTGTGGCTGTCCGGCGGCGGCATCACATCGTCCTTGTCCTTCGTGGTGATGCGGCGCCACAGCTCGCTCTTCTTGAAATCCTTCGGCCGCACCGCCGCGTAACCGCCGAGGTCCGCGAAGATGCCGTCCTTCGTGTCGAGCCGCAGGTCGGCCTTGCGCTGCTTCACGTCGGGGCCGTGGCAGGCGAAGCAGTTGTCCGAAAGGATCGGGCGAATGTGCCGGTTGAAATCCACGCGGTCACTCGGCACGGCCGCGCGCGCCGGGCCGGCGGCGAGCAACAGCGCGGTTCCGACGACTCCACCGATGAGGATGCGGACACGTTCAAGCATGACAAAGAGACTGACGTTCACGGCGTGGCATTGTTCGAGGGCCAAGCTAGTCGTCGTCGCGCGGAACCGCCATGCAAGAATGTCGCCCGCGCCATGTAAAATCATCGGCCCGCCGTCGGGTCTCCCGGGCGCATCGCTGCTCCGGCAGCACGAAGCGATGGCGAATGCGGACTCCGTCTCCCTTTGCGAAGCAAGGGGAGAGGGGTCGCTTCGGTCGTCTTGCGCGAGGCGGGCGCCTGGCTTGGGGCGCATCTTTTAATCGTGGGTAAAGCGGCGGGACGCCCGAAGACCGGACCGCGAGCCGTCCCGGCTCGCAGCGGCCACGAGTGTCGACTGGCGTTTGGACTGAACGGACGCTTCCTTGCTGCGGAGCCGCTGCGCGCCGGGACGGCTCGCGGTCCGAACCCACGATGTCAAGATGCGCCCCCTGGCTTGGCCGGTGGGGCGAACCGGTTGACAACCCGGGCCGAAAGCGGAGACTGACGGCGTGAGCCAACCCCGAACTAGGCGGAAGCCGTTGCTGGCGGCTTCGGCTTAACCGGATGTTAGGCCACACCACACGCCATGACGCATTCGACCAAACGGAACGTTTTCCTAGTCATCTTGGCGTTCGTCATCCCATGGTTGGCTATTTCTTTGTGCGACGTTGTCGTGTCAGAGCGAGGAGGGATTTATCAGGCGACTCACTCTTGGTATGTGAAGGGCGTAGGTGGTAGGTATGGAGCATTCGAGTCAGAGGCCACCAAGCAAGTTGACCACAGCATTCAGCGTGTCGCTTACGAGACGGAGTTCTTTTGCGGGCCTCTGCGTTTATCGTTCCCATTTTCAGCGCCCGTTGCGGTCGGTGTTCTTGTCTTTTGGGTGGCTACGCCCGTGGCTGTTGCATTGCTCCTACGATTCAGTAGGCATGAAGGCAAAGACAGACAAGCGGCCTAACTGTTGATCCTCGACACGTTGACCGCGGGCTGGCGACACGCGGAGTTCCTCCCGCCTCGCCCATTGATGGACTTCGTTCGCGTTTGCGTCCACTCTTCCCGACATGAGCACCAAGTCCTTTGCCTGCGCCGGCTTCAATCACGCGAAGTTCTCGCGGCGGTGCGCGCTCAAGGTGGGCGGGCTGGGCCTGCTCGGCCTCACGTTGCCCAAGCTCCTCGCCGCCGAGGCCGCCAGCAAGGCGAAGGGCATCAAGGCGAAGGCCAAGTCGGTGCTGTTCCTCTTCCAGTGGGGCGGGCCGTCGCACATTGACATGTTCGACCTGAAGCCGGATGCGCCCGAGGGCATCCGCAGCCTGCACGCGCCGATCAGCAGCAGCGCGGACGGCATCCAGGTGTCGGAGAAGCTCCCGCTCACGGCGAAGATCATGGACAAGGTGACGCTCATCCGCTCGATGACGCACACGATGAAGAATCACAACTCGGCGGGCTATTACGCGCTGAGCGGGCACGCGCCGTTGACGGATGACCAGCGGCTGCGCGATTCGGTGGATCTGTTCCCCGCCTACGGCTCGGTGGTGGACCGCTTCGCGCCGGGGCCGGCGGAGCTGCCGGGCTTCGTGGCGTTCCCGCACGTGGTGTCGGACGGCTCGATCACGCCGGGTCAGCACGCGAGCTTTCTCGGCAAGGCGCACGATCCGTTTCTCTTCACGCAGGACCCGAACGCGGCGGACTTCGCGCTGCCGGAGCTGAGCCTGCCGGGGAACCTGAGCTATGAGCGCATCAGCGCGCGGCGGGAGTTGCAGAAGCTGATTGATCAGCAGTCGCGGCTGCTGGACTTCTCGTCGGAGGCGCGCGGGATGGACAGTTACTACGACAAGGCGCTGGCAATGCTGCACTCGGAGAAGCTGCGCAAGGCGTTCAACCTTTCGGAAGAGCCGGCGAAGGTGCGCGAGGCCTACGGGCGCTCGACTTATGGGCAGAGCTGTCTGTTGGCGCGGCGGTTGATCGAGTCGGGGGTGAAGTTCGTGAGCGTGTATTTCTCCAACAACATCGGCGGGCGCAGTTCGACGAGCGGCGGCTGGGACACGCACGGCTTCGACAACACGCGCATGTTCCCGATCATCGAGAAGTATCACCTGCCCATCACGGAGCAGACGCTGCCGACGCTGCTCAACGACATGGACGAGCGCGGGCTGCTGAAGGACACGCTGGTGGTGTGGATGGGCGAGTTCGGCCGCACGCCGAAGATCAACGCGAACATCAGCCGCGATCACTGGCCGCAATGCTACACGACGTTGCTCGCGGGCGGCGGCGTGAAGCGCGGCCATGTCCACGGCGAGTCGGACAAGCACGCGATGTATCCCGCGAAGGACCCCGTGCGCCCCGACGATCTGGCGGCGACGATGTATCACCTGCTCGGCATTGACCCGCACACGGAAGTGGTGAACACGCAGAACCGACCCATCCTCCTCGCGGAGGGGAATCCGGTGATGGGCGTGATTTCGTAAAGGAGCGGCGACATTCTTGTCGCCTTCTGAATCCAAATTAGATGGCGACGGCGACAAGAGTGTCGCCGCTCCGCTCAGACGGCCGTCAGCGCCGCGTCCAACACTTCGAGCATGAAATCGGCATCGGCCTGCGTGATGCACATCGGTGGCTTGATACGGAGGGTGTTGCCAAAGAGTCCGCCCTTGCCGATGAGCAGGCCCAAGTCGCGCGCGCTTTCAAAGACGAACGCGCACTCGTCCTTCGCGGGTTCCTTCGTCTTGCGGTCCTTCACCAACTCCACGCCCAGCATGAGGCCGAGGCCGCGCACTTCGCCGATGAGCGAATGTTTCTCCGCGAGCTTGTTGAAACCGGCTTTGAGGTAGTTGCCAATCTTGAGCGAGTTCGCCTGCAACTTCTCGCGCTCGATGACCTCCAGCACCGCGCGGCCCTGCGCGCAGACGACCGGGTTGCCGCCGAAGGTGTTGAAGTGAATGCGCGAGGCGAGCGCCTTCGCAATCTGCGGCGTGGTGACGACGGCGCCGAGCGGGCAGCCGTTGCCGATGCCCTTGGCCATCGTGACGATGTCGGGAATCACGCCCTGCGTCTCGAAGCCCCAGAAGTGCGTGCCGGTGCGCCCGAAGCCGGCTTGCACTTCATCCGCGATGCACACGCCGCCGGCGGCGCGGACATGTTCGTATGCGCGCTTGAGGTAGCCATCGGGGAAGACGACTGAGCCGCCGACGCCCTGGATGCTCTCCGCGATGAAGCCGGCGATCTGACCGGACGATCCGAACTGGATGAGGCTCTTCACGTCATCGGCGTATTTGCGGCCCGCCTCGGGATCATCCTTGCCGTAAATGCCGCGATACGTGTCGGGCATCATCGCGTGCTGCACGCCGAAGCTGTGCGGCACATTGAACTTCCACGTGCTGTGCGACGTGAGGCCCATCGTGGACTGACTGCCGCCGTGGTAGCCGTTGCGCAACGCGATGAGGTCGTAGTTGCCCGTGCAAGCGCGCGCCATGAGCAGCGCGAGGTCGTTCGCCTCCGAGCCGGAGTTGGTGAAATAGACGACCTTCAATTCGCCCGGCATTTTCGCCGCGAGGTCGCGGGCGTAGAGCGCGATGTTCGGGTGCAGATAAATCGTCGTCGTGTGCTGGATGATTTCATTCTGCGCATTCGCCGCCGCGACGACGTGCGGATGGCAGTGCCCCACGCTCACCGTCACGATGCCGCCGAAGCCGTCGAGGTAGCGTCGGCCCTTCTCGTCGAACAGCCACTGGCCCTTGCCCTCCACGATCATGATCGGCTTCTTGTAGTAGTGGAAGATGGCGGGGTTGAGGAACTGCTTGCGCACCGCGAGCACTTCGTCGGCGGACGGGCCGGTGTAGGGCTTGGGCGTGTGGGTGCAGGGCGGAAGCGTGGGCGTTTTCATGGAAAGTTTTTACCGCAGTTCATCGGTCCGGCGCAATTTTTCTCAGGGCAAGATAAACAACGAACGCAATCGCGAAGCCGGCGAACCACGCGTAGCTGTAAACGCCCAGCAGCATGGGCGGAACCGACGCCGGGTCGAGGAGTTTCACGTTCGCGAGGAAACCCGGCAGGCTCGGCAGCGCGCCCGCGAGC
This sequence comes from Verrucomicrobiota bacterium, assembly GCA_016199935.1. Taxonomy (GTDB): domain Bacteria; phylum Verrucomicrobiota; class Verrucomicrobiia; order Limisphaerales; family JACQFS01; genus JACQFS01. The sequence continues at coordinate 29,118 of JACQFS010000005.1, read as the reverse complement.
AGCGCGATGATGGCGGCCCAACTGAAGCCGCCGCTGTAGGTGTATTCGCCATCGGGCGAGTAGAGCGCGGCGACGTTCAGCTTGCGCCGGCGCCACACGAAGTAGTCCGCGATCATGATGCCGCCAATCGGCCCGAGCAGCGCGCTGTAGCCGATGAGCCAGGTGAAAATGTAGCCGCTCGGATCGGCGACGAGTTTCCACGGCATCATCACGATGCCGACGATGCCGGTGATGAGTCCGCCGAGACGGAAGGAGATTTTTTGCGGAGCGAGATTCGAGAAATCATTCGCCGGACTGACGACGTTCGCCGCGATGTTCGTCGCGAGCGTGGCGATGCACAGCGCGAGCATTGCCACCACGAGCAGCACGGGGTTGGTGAAGCGCGTGAGCACATCCACCGGATCCCAGATGGTCTGCCCGTAGATGATCGTCGTCGCGGACGTGACGGCGACGCCGATGAACGCGTAGAGCGCCATCGTCAGCGGCAAACCTAATGCTTGGCCGACAATCTGATCACGCTGCGAGACCGCGTAGCGCGAGAAGTCGGGGATGTTCAGCGAGAGCGTGGCCCAGAAGCCGATCATCCCGGTCAGCCCGGGCAGGAAGAAGCTCCAGAACTGCCCCGCCTTCGGCTGCCCCGGATCGAACGCCGACGGTTGCGAGAGAATCGGCCCGAAGCCGCCCGCATTGCGATACGCCCACCACAGCAGCAGCAGTCCGAGCGCGATGAGCAGCGGCGCCTTGAGGTTCAGCAGCCAGCGGATGCAATCAATGCCCTTGTAAACCACCGCCATGTTGATGCCCCAGAAGAACAGGAAGCAGATGAACTGCGGAAACGTGATGCCGAGAAACGTCGCGGCACCGGGCGCGGCCAGCGACGGAAAAAATACCGCGAGGATTTTGTAGATGGCGTTGCCGCCGATCCACGTCTGGATGCCGAACCAGCCGCACGCCACGAACGCGCGCAGCAACGCCGGAATGTTCGCGACCCGCGTGCCGAACGATGCGCGGCAGAACACGGGAAACGGAATGCCGTAAGCCGTGCCCGCGTGCGCATTGAGTATCATCGGGATGACCACGATGGCGTTGCCGAGGAAGATGGTGAGGATGGCCTGCCACCAGTTCATCCCGCCGCCGATGAGCGACGACGCGAGCATATAAGTCGGTATGCACGCCGACATCGAAATCCACAACGCCGCGATGCTGCCCATCCGCCACTTGCGTTTCTCCATCGGCACCGCAATCTTCGTCGTCTCCGAGTTGGTCAGCGATGAGGTCTCGTTTCATAATGCTGATTCAACTGCGCCCGCTCACCGGCACCACGCGCCTTTCTCCGTGCCCGATGTATTGCGACAGCGGCCGGATGAGCCGGTTGTCCGCCAGTTGCTCCATGATGTGCGCCGTCCAGCCGGTGATGCGCGCCATGACGAAGATCGGCGTGTAGAAATCAATCGCCACGCCCATCATGTAGTAGGCCGGGCCGCTGGGGAAATCGAGGTTCGGGCAGATGCCCTTCTGCTCCTGCATCGTCGCTTCGAGGATGTCCGCGATGTCGAGCCACTTCGTCTGGCCGGTGAACTCGGCCATTTTGCGTGCGTATTTCTTCATCGTCGGCACGCGGGAATCGCCGTGCTTGTAAACACGGTGGCCGAAGCCCATCACCTTGCGTTTCTCGCGCAGGGCCGTGAGCATCCACTCGCGCGCGCGCGCCGGCTCGCCGATTTCGAGCAGCATCTTCATCACCGCCTCGTTCGCGCCGCCGTGCAACGGCCCCTTGAGCGACGCGATGCCCGCCGTCACGCCGCTGTAAATGTCCGACAGGCTCGACACCACGACGCGCGTCGTGAACGTGGAGGCGTTGAACCCATGCTCCGCATACAGCACCAGCGACACGTCGAACGCCTTCACCACCTCCGGCGCCGGCACCTTGCCAAAGCAGACGTGGAAAAAATTCCCCGCAATGCTGAGGTCCGCGCGCGGTGCGATGAACTCCTGCCCCTGGCGAAATCGGTAGAACGCGCCCATCATCGTGGGAATCTTCGCCAGCAACGCCACCGAGCGGCGCAGGTTGGTGGTTGCGTCTTCCTTTTCCGGCTCGCGGTCCTCCATGCCCAGAAAACTCACTGCCGTGCGCAGCGCGTCCATCGGATGCGCGGCGCGGGGAAACTTGCGCATCACGTCGAGCAAGCTGGCGCTCATGCCGCGCTGGCTGCGTTCGGCGGCGGTGAACTCCGCGAGTTGCTTCGCATTCGGCAACTCCCCGTGCCAGATGAGCCACGCAACCTCCTCGAAGCTGCATTGCTCGGCAAGTTCCTGGACCGGGTAGCCGTGATAAACCAGCGCGTTGATTTCTGGCATCACCTTCGATATGCGCGTGGTGTCCACGACCACGCCTTCGAGGCCGCGATGGATGGTCGAATCTTCGGCGCTCATAATTTGAAATTGAACACGTCTTTGTCGAACTGCTGGTAATCTTCGTAGCGGAGCAACTCGTAAAGCGCGGCGCGCGTCTGCATCTGGTCGAGCAGCGGCTCCTGCGTGCCGTCTTTCTTCAGCACGGCCAGCCCGTCCTCCACCGCTTTCATCGCCAGTCGCAGCGTGGTTACGGGATAAATCACGACATTGATGCCGAGGCTGGTGAGTTGCTTCGCCGTAAGTAGCTTGCTCTTGCCGAACTCTGTCATGTTCGCCAGCAGCGGCACGCTGACGGCTTTGCGGAATCTCTCGAACTCACTTTCATCCGCCAGCGCCTCGGGGAAAATCATGTCCGCACCCGCATCGACGTAGCTCTTCGCGCGGCTGACTGCGCCATCCAAACCCTCGGAAGCGCGGGCATCGGTGCGGGCGATGATGACAAAGTTCGCGTCGCGACGCGCGGACACGGCGGCGCGGATTTTCTTCACCATGTCGGCGGGGGGCACGAGCGCCTTGCCGTCGAGATGGCCGCAACGTTTTGGATTCTGCTGGTCCTCGAAGTGGCAGCCGCACAGGCCGGACTCCTCCAGTTCCTGCACCGTGCGCGCGGCGTTCATCGGCTCGCCGAAACCGGTATCGGCGTCAATGATGGCCGGCAGTTCGGTCACGCGCGCGATGGCCCGGCCGCGCTGTGACACATCCGTGAGCGTGGTCAGGCCGACATCGGGCAAACCAAGGTCCGCCGAGAGCGCCGCGCCGGAGACATAAACGCCCTCGAAACCCTGCCGCTCAATGAGCATCGCCACAAGCGGCGAGAACGCGCCGGGGAAACGCAACAGCTTGCCGGACTTCAACGCGGCGCGGAATTCAGCACGCTTCTGGGCGGGAGATTTTTTGGCGAAGAGCATTGCGTTCAGAAAATACCACGTTGGTCGCGCGTGGAGCAAACCAGTTGTCCGGGCGGCAGCACGACGTTCAGCGCGTGGAGTTCCGCGGCGGACATCGCGGGCAGACGCTGGACCGCAGTCAGGAAGCGCGTGCTTTCCTTGTCGGTGATGACGTCCTGCGTGAGCGTTTGGAACTTGCGGGAGTAATCCGCCCGCGCGAAGGGCCGCGCGCCGAGCGAGTGCGCGTCGGCCACGGCGATTTCGTCGGTGAGCTTGTGGCCGTCGGCAAAGGTTATTTCCACCCGGCCACCGAAGGCCTTCTCGCGCGGGTCGATCGCGTGGTAGCGGCGCGTCCACTCCGGATCCTCGACGGTTTTGATTTTCTGCCACGTCGCCACCACGTCGGGATGGCGCGCGACATCGGGCGCGTAGCTTTTGACGTGATGCCAGAAGCCCGTGTGCAGTGCCGAGGCGAAGATGAACATGAGGCTGTGGTCGAGCGTTTCGCGGCTGGCGTGCGGGTCCATCTTCTGCGGGTCGCGCGCGCCGGTGCCGATGACGTAGTGCGTGTGATGGCTCGTGTGAATCGTCACGTCGCGGATGGTGCGCAGGTCGGGAATTTTCTTTCGCAGCCGGAACGCGAGGTCAATCCACGCCTGTGCCTGATACTCGGCGGAATGTTCTTTCGTGTAGGAATCGAGAATCGCGCGGCATGACTCACCGGGCGCGGGCAAGGGAACTTCATAGCTTGCGTCCTTTCCGCCGAGCATCCACGCGATGACGCTGTCCTCGCCCTCGTAAATCGGCGACGGACTTTTCTCGCCGCGCATCGCGCGGTCCACGGCCTCGATGGCGAGTTTACCGGCATGCGCGGGCGCGTAGGCTTTCCAACTGGAAATCTCGCCCTTACGCGACTGCCGCGTGCTGAAGCCGACATGCACCGCCTGCTGGATGGCCTGGTAAATCGTGTCGGTGTCGAGTTCCAGCATCGCGCCAAGACCCGCGGCGACCGAGGGGCAAAGGTGCGCGATGTGATCCTTCTTGTGTTCGTGCAGGCAGATGCCGCGCACGAGATTCATTTGCACTTCGTAGGCAACCACGATGCTGCGGAGCAGTTGCGCGCCCGTGCGACCGCATTGCTGCGCGACGGCGAGCAGCGGCGGGATATTGTCGGCGGGATGCGAATAATCAGCGGCGAGGAACGTGTCGTGCATGTCGAGCTCGCGCACGGCCGCGCCGTTGGCCCACGCGGCCCACTCGCACTCGAAGCGTTGCTCGGACGGCACGCCAAAGAGCGTCGCTCCGCCCTCGCGCGGATGCGCCAGTGCCTGCGAGCGCGCATTGGCCACGGGCGTGCGGCTGATAGCGGCGATGGCGACGGCAGCGTTGTCAATGACGCGGTTCACGACCATCTCTGCGACTTCAGGCAGGATGGGCGCGAGGTCAGTGGCGACGGCGGCGAGTTTCCACGCGAGTTGTTCCGTCTTGGGCAGCGGGACTTTCGAGGGAAAGACTTTGGCGTGGTGGACGGTCATTTTGGTGAAAGGCGGCCCGGCAGGGTTTTGTTCTGTAAAACGCGCTCACTTCTCCTGGCAAAATAATTCCAGAAGAGTAGTCCAGTCGAACTTTCTGCCTGCCATTCATTTTCGTGAAGCGATTCCATGAACCAACGGAAAGCTGACTTGCCCGCGCGGAGTTCTCCGACTCGCATATGCGGGCTCAACAAGTCTCGAACAAGACCGAGTGCAGCAATAATTTTTTCCGGATGAGTGCTTTCAGGCGTGTCAAAATGTTGATGCGCGCCTTCTCCGAAAACCACGACCCCATCTGGTGAAACCTCGATGGTGACATCAAAACCATCTTCATCAATTTTGGGAATGCTCAACGAGCATTGAACTTCATTCGGGTCAATGGACCACGAATGTTTTACTTCGGGTGTCTTCGAGAGCGCCGCTTTGGCAGTCTGAATAAATTCCCGACACAGACTTGAGCTGCTTTGAGTTTCGGATGTCATCCACTCTACCGTTTTAGAAATGACTTGGTGCGCGCTTGAGGAACTGGCCGCGCCCGATCTTGCCGACGAACTTCCCATCGCGCACCGCGACTTCGCCACGCACCGTGACCACGCTTGGCCGGCCTTCGATGGGCCAGCCCTCGAACGCGCTGTAGTCCACGTTCATCATCTGCGTCTTCGCGGAGATGGTGCCGCGGTAATTCGGGTCGAAGACAACGAGGTCGGCATCGGCACCCGGCTGGATGGCGCCTTTGCGCGGGAACAGGTCGAACAGCTTCGCGACCTGTGTGCTGGCGACGTTCACGAACGTGCGCAGGTCGAGCCGGCCCATCTTCACGCCGTGGGTGTAGAGGAGGTTGATGCGCTCCTCCAGTGACGGGATGCCGTTGGGAATTTTGGTGAAGTCGTCCTTGCCCATCGGCTTCTGCTTCGCGAAGTCGAACGGGCAGTGGTCGGTGGCGACGGTTTGCACGAGGCCGTCGCGGAGGCCGTTCCAGAGAATCTCCTGGTTGCGTTTGTCGCGCAGCGGCGGGGACATCACAAACTTCGCGCCCTCGAAGTTCGGGCGCTCGGCGTAACTCTTGTCGAGCACGAGATACTGGATGAGCGTCTCGACCGCGACGCGCACGCCGCGCTGGCGGGCGGCGATGGCCTCATTGAGCGCCTCCTGACAACTGAGGTGAACGATGTAGGTCGCCGCGCCGGTGAGTTCGGCGAAGGTCATCAGGTGATGCACGCCTTCGGCCTCGACGCGCGGCGGGCGGCTCTCGTGATGCTGGCCGGGGTCGGTCTTGCCGGCGGCGAGGAGTTCCTTGCAGCGCTCGGCGACGAGCGTTTCGTTTTCGCAATGCGCGGTGACGATGACGCCGAGTTCCTTCGCCAGCTTGAGCGTGCGATAAAGCTCCGTGTCGTCCACGCCGAACGCGCCCTTGTAGGCGAGGAAGATTTTGAACGAGCTGATGCCGCGCGCGACGATTTCGCGGAGCTGCTTCTCGGTGTTGCCATCAAACTTCGTCACGCCCATGTGAAACGTGAAGTCGCACGCGGACTTGCCGACGGCCTGCTTCATCCACAACTCGAAACCCGCCAGCGCCTCATCCGCGCGCGACGGGCAGCACATTTCGATCAGCGTGGTGGTGCCGCCCACGAGCGCGGCCTTGCTGCCGGTCTCGTAGGTGTCCTTGGAGAACGTGCCCATGAACGGCAGGTAGATGTGAACGTGCGGGTCAATAAAACCGGGGAAGACGAACTTGCCCTTCGCGTCAATGACCTCCGTGCCCGCCGGCGGTGCGATGTTGCGGTCAATGCGCGTGACGGTTTCGCCTTCGCAGAAGATGTCGGCGATGTAGCGCTCGCTCGCCGTGACGATTTCACCGTTCTTGATCAGGAGGCTCATGGGGAAATGACGAATGACGAATGGCGGGCCGGATGCCATTCGACATTCGACATTTTGGTCGAGTGATTCATCTCGGTCACGTCTTGGTGCTGCGCCAGATGCGGCTAAAAATGCGGTGCAAGGCGTGCGCTTCCTTCCACAGTTCGCGCGCGTCAGGTTTCAAATTCGGCTCCGAAGTCACCACCATGCGGAGGAAGAATTTCGTTTCGCGCGATTCCTTGCGGCAAATGCTGATTCGATGTTTGAAGTCAGCCTTGGAAACACCGTCATCGGCCTCGCAGTAATTCGCCCCGACGCTCGTGCCTGCGCCGACAAGTTGGTCGATAAGCCGATTGTTGACCGGTCCCCACGGAATCTTCTTTGCAAACAGAATGATTTGCTCACCGAATCGCGTCGTCCGCACCTCCAAGTCATAGACCAACGGCGGCCCCTCGTCGCGCAATACGAGAGGTTCTTCAGTCGGAGCGAATCCCCAGAACTCCAACTCTTCCGCCGAACATTCCGCCAGCGTCTCTGTCATTCCATTCGTCATTCGGCATTCGTCATTTTTTCCAGACATCTCCCACGCCTTCACCAAACCACCGCGTGCTGATGACCTTTTGCTGCGTGTAAAACTGAACACCCTCGCGGCCCTGAATGTGCAGGTCGCCGAAGAAGGATTCGTCCCAGCCGGTGAAGGGGAACATCGCCATCGTCGCGGGCACCCCGACGTTGATGCCAACCATGCCGGCCTTCACGCGATGCTTGAACTCGCGCGCGGCCTTGCCGGAATTGGTGAAGATGGCCGCGCCGTTGCCGAACGCCGACTTGTTCGCCTGCTCGATGGCGTGGTCAAGGTCGTCTATGCGCATCACGTTGAGCACGGGACCGAAGACTTCCTCGCGCGCGAGCGTCGTGCCGTGCTGCACCTGGTCCATGATGGTCGCGCCGAGGAAAAAGCCGTTGGGCGCATCGGGGACTTTCGCGCTGCGGCCATCGCAAATGACCTTCGCGCCCTCCTTTTCGCCCGCGGCGACGAGGCTCATCACGCGGTCGCGATGTTGCGCGGTAATGACCGGCCCCATGTCGGGCTGCGGCGTGGGGCGGTCGGTGCGGCCGACCTTGATGGCGCGCGCGGCGTCCACGAGCGTCGGCAGCAGACGGTCGGCGGCGGCACCGACGGTGAGCGCGGTGGAGCCGGCCATGCAACGCTCGCCCGCGCAACCAAACGCGGCGGTCGAAAGCGCCTCGACAGTCTTCGGCACGTCAGCATCCGGCATCACGACGATGTAGTTCTTCGCGCCACCGTTCGATTGCACGCGCTTCCCGTTCTTCGTGCCAGTCTCGTAGATGTAGCGCGCAATCGGCGTCGAGCCGACGAAGGAGATGGCCTTCACCTTGGGATGCGTGAGCAGCGCGTCCACCACCTCGCGCCCGCCGTGGACGATGTTCAGCACGCCCTTCGGCAGTCCCGCCTGTTCGAGCAGTTCGATGATGAGCACGGCGGAGAGCGGAACTTTTTCGCTCGGCTTGAGGATGAAGGTATTCCCGCACGCGAGCGCGACGGGGAACATCCACATCGGCACCATCGCGGGAAAGTTGAACGGCGTGATACCGGCGCAAACGCCGAGCGGTTGCATCACCGTCTCGCAATCCACGCCGCGCGCGATGTTCTCCAGCGTGTCGCCCATGAGCAGCGACGGGATGCCGCAGGCGTATTCCACGTTTTCCAGTCCGCGGAAAATGCTGCCGCGCGCCTCGACGAGCGTCTTGCCATGCTCGCGCGAAACACTCTGGCAGATGCGGTCGAAGTTCGCTTCGAGCAATTGGCGGTAGCGGAAGAACACCCGCGCGCGCTCGACCGGCGGCGTGTCGCGCCACGCGGGGAACGCAGCTTGCGCGGCCTGCACCGCTTCGTCCACGAGCGCGGCGGTGCCGACGGGACATTCGGCGATGACTTCGCCAGTGGAGGGGTTGAAGACCGGCGTGGAGGCGCCGCGAAGCGTGCGCCATTCGCCGCCGATGAAATTGGGACATGAGATTTGCATTATAAGAATTTAGTAAACTTCAAATTTTGCGTCTAGGCTTGCTTCCTCACCACTTTTAATCTCGACCTTACGGACAAAAATTTTGCCAGAGATTTCTGAAACCGACATATCCTGTCGGTGCTTGGATCGAATTATCGTATAGTAAGTGCCCGGCTGAAGACTCCGCTTGAATGCCCCGTTGCCATCGGCGGTCAATCGAATTGTCTTGTCCCCGACTTCTGCTGGAAGAGCCATCTTTACTACGCGTGCATCCAAATCCTTCCAAGCACTCTCGACAGGAGAACTATATTTACTCAGAATTTTTTGGGAGTCCTGCCGAAGTCTTTGATCAGTCGATTTACTCCAACTCATCGCATGTTTCATCGTCTGATATTCAGTTATCACCGAGGGATCGAAGTCAGAGTAAGCATCAACGGGAAAAACATAAATCTCAGCGCCAACGTCTGGTTTATAACCAAAGTTACTGTTGAAGAAATATGTTACGACACCATTTAATTCTCCCTTCTGAGTGGTCTTGAGTTTTTGAAGTTGTGCTTCGTAATCCGCGCTTTTCACCGCAAGGCTGTCTTTCTGCTCCTTCAGTTGACGTTCATTTTCCTTTAACCGTTCGGTTAGCTCCAAAATCTGGGCGCTCTGTTTCGAAGATGTGTCGCGTAATGTAACTACCTCCTGTTTCAGTTCGTCGATCCGTGTCTTTGCATCAGCCAGTCGTTCTTTCGAGGCAGAAATTTCGCCTTCCTTTTTGATCAGTTCCGCTTCGGCCTTTGCTTTGTCCGCAGACAGTTTATTCTTCTGCTCCCTGAGTTCAGTGTTTTCTTTGTTTAAGGTATCTGAACAGCCAGTGAGCAGAATCAGCAGAAACGCGAACAAATATGTTTTCATTGCGAGGAGAAACTCTCTTTGTTTAGCGGCTCGCCAATGCCTGCGATTGTTTCACAAAATCATCGCCACTCCATTCACCGTCGCTCTTGACGACTTTCGCCGTGGCAGCAGCCTTCTGTGCGGCCTTGCGCTCCGTCTGGCGGCGCACGAGGTCGGCGTGGGTGGTGAAGTAATCGAGGCTCTTGCCCTTGAAGTCGGCGAGTGTCTCGAACTTGTGCTTGGCCATGAAGGCGAGCAGTTCGTCGCACATCGGCTTCACCATTTCGTAGCCGAACTTCATCACGCCGGTGCAGACTTGCACGGTGTCGCCGCCGAGCAGGATGAATTGCGCCGCGTCGTTGCCGCTCTCCACGCCGCCGATGGCCGAGAGCGAGCGGCCGGGAAATTCCTTGCGAATCAATTGCGCGATTTCCATCACCATGCGAAGCGCGATGGGCCGCACGGCTTTCGACGAATAGCCGCCGGGCGTCGTGTAGCCTTCGACGTTCGGTTCGGGACGGAACGTGTCGAGGTTCACGCTGCACACGCTGCGAATGGTGTTGATGGCGGCCAGTCCGCTCGCGCCAGCCCGCAATGCCGCGCGGCTGGGATCCTCGATGTGCGTGACGTTCGGCGTCATCTTCGCCCACACGGGTTTCTTCGCCGCGCCCATCACCCAGCCGACGACTTCTTTGAGAATGTCCGGGTTCTCGCCCATCGCCGCGCCCATCTTGCGTTCAGGCAAACCGTGCGGGCAGGAGAAGTTGCACTCGAAGGCATCCACGCCGACGTCCTGGCAGCGCTCGACAATTTCCACCCACGCGTCCTTGCGGAATTCCTCCATGATGGACGCGATGAGGATGCGGTCGGGGAACTGGTCCTTGCACTTCTTGAATTCCTCGAGCCAGATTTTGAACGGGCGGTCGCTGATGAGTTCGATGTTCTCCCAGCCGATGACCTCCTTGCCGTCGGCGGCCATGAGCTTGGCGTAACGCGGCGTGACATTGACGACCTTCGAGGAATCGAGGCTGATGGTCTTGGCGATGACCGCGCCCCAGCCTTCCTGAAATGCGCGCGTGATGACGTTGAGGTTGGTGCCCGGCGGACCGGAGCCGATGACGAAAGGGTTCGGGAGCTTCAGGCCGTCAACGGTTGTGGCGAGAGTAGGCATAGGTTTTCTCCTTCAACTTTGGGATTTCACGGGCGAATATAGGCCCGGTTCGCAAGCCTTTGCCACAACAAATCCGCGCCGCACCCCGGCAGCGAAGCGGTCAACACGAGCCTTATGAGCAAACTTCTCAATCCCAAACGCACCGTCGCCGAACTCAAGGAACTGCGCGCGCTCACCGGCGACGACAACGGCGCGCAGCGGGTCGCCTTCACACCGATGTGGGTGAAGACTCGCGCCTGGCTGCGGAAAAAACTCGAAGCGCTCCCGGTTGAAATTCACACCGACGCCGCCGGAAATCTTTGGAGCACGCTGCGTGGCGAGTCGGAGAAGTCGCTGCTCATCGGCGGCCACATGGATTCCGTGCCGAACGGCGGCTGGCTCGATGGCTGCCTCAACGTGATGGCGGGTGTGGAGATTCTCCGGCGCATCAGCGCGCAATACAGCGGCAAGCCACCAGTGACCGTGCGCCTCGTGGATTGGGCCGACGAGGAAGGCGCTCGGTTTGGCAAAAGCCTGTTCGGCTCATCTGCCTGCTCCGGTAATCTCGACATGGACGAAGCGCGCGGCCTCAAGGACAAGGACGGCATCCGTCTGCCCGACGCGCTGAACGAGGTCGGCATTAATTTCGACCGCGTGAAGGACAGCGGCAAGGAACTCAAGAACGCCGCCGCGTATCTGGAATTGCACATTGAGCAAGGCCCGGTGTTGCTCGACCTCGATCTGCCCCTCGGTGCGGTGCTCGGCACGTTCGGGGTGGAGCGACACGCCATCACGTTTCACGGCCAGGCCGCGCACTCCGGCAGCACGCCGATGAACCGCCGCAAAGACGCCTTCCTCGCCGCCGCGAAGATGAGTCCTTTCATTTACAGCCTCGCAGAGCAACACGGAGGCGTTTGCACCATCGGCTCATGCACGACCAAACCCGGCATTGTTACAAGCGTTGTTGAGGAATGTCGCATCACGCTTGATCAGCGACACCTCGACAAGGCAAAGCTCGAACGGCTTTATTGGGATGCACGCGATGCGAGCGAACAATTCGCTGAGGATGCAAATGCTGAGGTTTCTTGGGAGCGCCTCTGGCAAATCGCCCCGCGCCCGTTCAACGACGACCTCATCGCGCTGTGCGACGAATCCATCCGCGAGACCTGCGGCAAATCGCATCGCCTGCCGAGCGGCCCGTTGCACGACGCCGCCGAAGTCGCGCGCGCCGGCGTGCCGACCGTGATGATGTTCGTCCAGAGCCTGCACGGCCTCAGCCACAACAAGATCGAGGACACGAAGGAGGAACACCTCGAACTCTGCGTGACCGCCTTCGACAAACTGGCGGAGAAGGCGATGACGTGGATGAAATCGCGTTGAAGGACAATCAATGAAAGCCTGGCCCGAATTCAACGCCGGAGGCGATTTGCCCAGGGGCATTCATCGCTCGACCCTTGACGACGTGCTCGAACACTTTGGGGCGACGCCTCACCGGGCGGTCATTGCGTGGCGACTGCAGCGAATTCATGCGCTCGCCCGATCCACGGACCGTCTCGCCCGCTTCATAATCTTCGGCTCATTCGTCACGGACAAGGCTGAACCCAACGACGTTGACATATTTCTGCTGATGGAGGATTCATTTGATGTGAGCAAAGTTTCAACGGAAGCGAGTCTGGTGTTCGATCACGCGGCGGCGCAAAATTTTCTTGGCGCAAGCGTGTTTTGGATCCGTCGTGCCGCCGCTCTCGGCGGTGAGGATGAGACCGTGGCACATTGGCAAATCAAGCGGGACGGGAGCATGCGCGGCATTGTGGAGGTCACTCATACATGATTACGAACGACCAGGAATTGGAGGTCACGCAGGCGCGCATCCGCCAGTTTGAACAGCAGGTGGCCCTGATTCGAAAGACGGCGGCGGACACCAAGAGCTACCGCCTGTCCGCTTCGGGCTTTCTCTCCGAAATAGACCGGATGAATCTGGAGATACGAGAGTATCTCTGGTCTGACCCCGCCAAGGATTCTCTCGCCGCCTCCTGATTCGCGGCCCACCACCCCCCAGCAGGATGCCGGCGCGCCCAGGCTATTTCGCCGACGCCACCGGCGCCTTGTATCCCGGCGCGGCGGTGAAGCTCGTGATCTTCTGCCCATCCTCCGCCTTCCAGATGAACACCCGCCCGCTCTGCGTCCCGGCGGCGATGCGCTGGCCCTTGGTGTCGAACGCGAGCGCGGAAATTTCATCACCGAGGTCCTTGAAGCTGCGGACAATCTCGCGCTTCGTCGGATCGTATTCGCGCACGGCGCGGTCGCTGGTTGCGGCGTAGAGGCGGTTGCTGGTAACGAGGAGCCGCGTGAGTTCGCCCTCGCCCACGCCGAACTCGGCGGGTTTCGACTTCTTGTCCTTCTCGCTCAGCTTGCCCGGTTCCCACGCGTGAACGCGCCGATCGCGGCCCGCCGAAATGATTTTGCCCTCGGCCGTGAACGTGACGCCGATGACCGGTTCCTCGTGCGCTACGTAGTTGTCGAGCAGCGCGCCGGACTTCGCGTCGAACGTGCGCGCGGACTTGTCGCGGCTGGCGGAGGCGAGGCGCGAGCCATCGGCGTTGAAAGCGAGCGCGAGCACCCAGTCCGCGTGCTGCTCGATGAGTTTGCGCTGCTTCTGCGCGACCATGTCGTAAAGGCGGATGGTGTTGTCCGCCGCGCCGGCGGCGAGCGTCTTGCCATCGGGACTGAATACGAGGCAAAGCGCCGCGTCGCGCAGGCGGGAGAGCGTCTTCACGGATTTGCCGCTCGTGGCGTTGAAGAGTTTCACCTCGCCACTCGCGCCCGGCGTGCCACCGGCGACGGCGAGCAGCTTACCATCGGGGCTGAACGCGATGGCGAGAGTTCGTTGCGGCGCGCCCTTGATGCGGTTGAGCAATTTCTTTTCGCCAACATTCCAGACAGTCAGCTCGTAGTAGCCGCCGGCGATGATCTGTTTCCCGTCCGGCGAAAAGGCGAGCGCGCTGATGGGCACGGGCGCCGGATAAACCTTCGGCGCTTCCGGCGCGCGCGACTGCGGGATGAGCGTGGCCAGGTTCGCCCTGGCATCAGGCCCGTCGAACTTTGCGCCCTCGCGGATCCATTTTTCGATGAGCACGATCTGCTTGGCGGAGAGTGCATCGTCCTTCTGCGGCATCCGGTCGTCGGGATTTTTTTCGTTCAACAGGCGAAAGAGTTCGCTCGCCTCCGGCTTGCCCGGCGTGAGGGCAGGGGAGCCGCTGGAGCCGGGCTTGAGCATCAACTCGAAAGTGTGGAGTTGATAGTGCCCCTTGGCCTTCTCCGCGTTGTGGCACGCCGCGCACTTGGCCTGGAGAATGGGCGCGATCTCCTTGGTGAAGCTCACGCCCGCCGCGGTCGCGGTGAGTGGCGCGAGCGCGAGGCAGAGGGCAACGACATTTTTCAGGAAAGCCATTTTGACGATTGCTGAGGCAGACTGTCGGGCACCGGGAAAATTCAGGCGAGGGTGAAATGCGTTCCGGACCGCGGGCCGTCCCGGCCCGCAGCGGCTACGACGGCATTTGGGCGATCAGATTGACTGGACGCGCTACGCATGGCGCGGCCGCTGCGAGCCGGGACGGCTCGCGGTCCGGCAAATGCGCTTGCGACGCGACCTCGTTGCGCACACATTCGCCGCGCATTGGTCGGGCGATTGGCGCAGTGGCTAGCGCAGATGCTTTACACGCATTAGGTCGGGGGTTCGAGTCCCTCATCGCCCACCAATTTTTTCCAACCCGCATGCCCGAGCTTCTTCATCGTCTCCCGGTTGGTTTCGTAAATCGCGTCCGCCGCCGGAAACGCCTGCACCGCGCGCTCGATGCTCGCCTCGCGCAAGAGATGAAGCGTGGGGTAAGGCGCGCGGTTGGTGAAGTTGGTGATGTCGTCCGGCTCGGCGTCGGCAAACTGGTAATGCGGATGAAAGCTGGCGATTTGGATTTCGCCGACGAGTCCCGCCTTTCGCAACGTCGTATTGGCTCGCGGCAGAAAATTTTTGAAGTCGTCGAACTCCCCGAGCGCGTGCGGATGGATGAGCAGCGTGTCGTCCACCTCCTCGGCCGGCGTTGCGTGGAGAAACGCCAGCTCAGTTTTCAAATCAGCGAGCAGCGCGTCTTCGGTGCGCGCCGCGCTGACGACGTAGCGGACCTGGCCCTTGAGATGCACGGCCTTCGCGAAGGGACAGAGGTTCAGGCCGATGACGGCCTTCTCTACCCAGTTGCGCGTAGCCGCGATGGCGTCGGCGGCAGACGGCGGTTGCGGTGCGGACATGAGCGGAGACTAACGCCGGGATTGTCCGATGGAAATCCTCTTTGCCGCGTTTCCCATTGCTCCACCTCCGCCCGCGCCTTAGCCTGCGCGCCGATTTATGGCTGATACCTACATGCGTGCCGACGGGCGCCGCGCGGACGACCTGCGTCCCATCCGCTTTCAAAACGACATCGCGCCGCACGCGGCCGGCTCCACGCTTATTGAGTGCGGAAACACGCGCGTGATCTGCGGCGTGACGATCGAGGAAACCGTGCCGCGCTGGATGAAGGAGCAGGGCGTCGAGGGCGGTTGGCTCACGAGCGAATACTCGATGCTCCCTTACTCGACGCTCACACGGAAGCCGCGCGACATCAGCAAGGGCAAGCTCGACGGACGCTCGTCGGAAATCCAGCGCCTCATCGGCCGCGCGATGCGCGCCGCGGTGGATTTGAAAAAGCTCGGCCCGCGCACGCTGATGGTGGATTGCGACGTGTTGCAAGCCGACGGCGGCACGCGCACCGCGGCCATCACTGGCGCGGTCGTTGCGCTCGGCCTGGCCGTGAAGAAACTCATGTCGGCGGGGAAAATTTCCGAAAACCCGGTGGTCGAATCCGTTGCGGCGGTAAGCGTGGGCATCGTGAGCGGCGAGCCGATGCTCGACCTCTGCTACGTCGAGGACGTCGCGGCCGAGGTGGACATGAACCTCGTGATGACCGGCGGCGGGCAGTTCGTGGAAGTGCAGGGCACGGGCGAGAAAGCGAACTTCTCCGACGCGCAGCTCACCGCGATGCTCGCGCTCGGCCGCAGCGGCATTGCGCGGCTGCTCGAACTGCAACGCGCGGCGCTCGGAGCCTGATCGGAAAATCACGGGGAGCGCATTCAGCAAACGGGCCATGTCCACTTCGCATCTTCCCACGCGGTTGTTTCTCCTGCGCCACGGCGAGGTGGAGGAACGCTACCACCGCATCTTTGGCGGCAGCCGCATTGACATGAATCTCTCCGCGCACGGCCACGCGCAGGCGACCAAGCTCGCCGCGTGGGTCAAGCAGCACGCGCAACTCGACGCCGCCTATGTCAGCCCGATGATCCGCGCGCAGCAGACCTTCGCGCCGCTTGGCGAGACGACCGGCCTCGGCTTGACGACGCTCGATGGTTTGCACGAAGTGGATTTCGGCGATTGGACCGGACTGAGTTGGGAGGGCGTCCACGCTAAGTTCGGCATCAGCGCGTTCGACTGGCTGAAGGAGATGGAGCGGAATGGCTTCCCCGGCGGCGAATCCACGGCGCACCTGCGCGCGCGCATCGAGCCGTGCCTGCAACAGATTCTGCGCGAGCAACCGGGCAAATCAGTCGCGCTCGTGTGTCACGGCGGAATCGTGCGGATGCTCGTGGCGCTGCTGCTCGACCTGCCGCTGGCGAAACTGGGGAGCTTCGAAGTTGATTACGCCAGCGTGACGCGCGTGGACTATCGCGAGTCGAAGACGGAAGTCCGGTTTCTGAACCTCACGCCTTGGCGCGATCTCGCATGAAGCGTGGCTGGCTCCAGTGCGTGCGCGTGGCGCTGACGCGCGTGTTCGATCAGCCTGCATCGGTTTATTTCGACACGGTGCGGAAGAAATCGCGCGCGCAGGTCTATCTCACCGAAGGCGCGCGGGCGACGCGCGGACAGTTGGCCGAACTGCGTGCGTGCCTCGCGGAGATTCGCACTTGGGGCGTCGAGATGGGGCGGGGGAGAATCACGTCGAGCCGCGTGCGGAAGGAGGATTGGGCGGAGTCGTGGAAAAAACATTTTCCGCCGATGGAGGTCGGTCCGGCATTGCTCATCAAGCCGAGTTGGAGCAAGCGCAAGCCGAAGGGCGGTCAGCAGGTGGTGACGCTTGATCCTGGCCTGAGCTTCGGCACGGGGCAGCACGCGACGACTTCGTTCTGCCTGCGCGAGTTGGTGCGCTGCCGTCGCGCGGCGGAGTGGCAGTCGTTTCTGGACATCGGCACCGGCTCCGGAATTCTCGCCATCGCGGCGGCGAAGCTCGGCTACGCGCCCGTCGAGGCGTTTGATTTCGATCCCGATGCGGTGCGCGTGGCGGCGGAAAACGCGCGGGTGAATCACGTCGCCCGGAAGCTGACGCTGGCCCGCCGCGACGTGACCCGGCTCCCGGTGACTTCTTCGCGGCGGTTTCAGGTCGTGTGCGCCAACCTCATCGCGGACCTGTTGGTGAAGGAATCGCGGCGGATCATCGCGCGGGTCGCGCCGGGCGGAGTGCTGGTGCTGGCGGGAATTTTGGCGGAAGAATTCGATGGAGTGCGGCGGCATTACGAGCGCGCCGAATTACGCCTGCTGCGGACGCGGCGCGAGAAGGAGTGGCGGTCGGGATCATTCTCCCATCGAGCTTCCGCGGTCCTTGGTTCAAGGATTTGAAGCACTGCGAGCGCTGCCGTGGCGTTTCCGGACCAGCCTGGCGGGAATTCTTCACGGGCAAAATCGAAACTTGATCATCCCGACGTCTTCAGCTATTGGTTTTTTCCGTCATGGCCCCGCTGAAGCAGCTTTGCAGCATCGGTTTTGACGTGTCACCTTCGCTGGCACTCTTTCCGCTTCCCCCGCAACCGAAAGGAAAACGCTGGTATGTCGAAAACCATAGACGCCATCAGTGAAGTCATCCGTGACCCGAAGCATCCGTTCCGTCAGGTGGATGCCCAACCCGACAAGGCCCACAAGCACCGTTACGAGCGCCGCAAGATCAAGGAGGTCATGCGCGTGAGCGACTGGGTGGCGCTGGCCCAGGACGAGTTGTCCCCGGGTTGAGCAACGCCGGTTGCGCGGCTGCCGGCGCGCAAGGGTTTCGCCAAACCTGCGGAAGGAAAAATTCCGGTTCTACCGGAAACGGGTGCTTCGCCGGAAACGGAAAGGCATTCCGTTTTTAATGCAGCATCACTGTCAGCACGCCCACGCCCATGCCGATCAGAATGGCGGCAATCTTGGCGAGGTTGAAACGGTGGGTGTCACTGCTCTCGAAGAGAATCGTCGTGGAGATGTGCATGAAGATGCCGATGACGACGGCGGTGAGTTCGCGGGTGTGTGAGGCGAGGTCGGTGTGCGCGCTGAGGAACATTCCGAGCGGCCCCATCGCCGCGAACAACGCGAGGAAGCCGAGCGCGCGGCCGCGAGGCAGGCCGGCGTGGAGCAGCATCACCAGCAGCGCGATCGAGACGGGATAATTGTGAACGACGATGCTGGTCAGCAGCATCCGGCGCGAGGCGGGGTCGTGGTGCTGGCCGGCACTCCCGAGCGCCGTCGCCTCGACGAACGCGTGGAGGCAGAGGCCGATGATGACGCCCCACGGCACACCACCATGAAGATGATGAGTGTGACCGTGCTCGACGCCCATCGAGATGCTGTCGAGAATGATCTGGAGGAAAAAACCGCCGAGGATGAGCGCGCCGATCAGCCCGTGATGGCCGAGCGCGGCGTCGTGCGAGTAAAGTTCCGGCAACAAATGCAGGAACGTGACGCAGAGCAGATACGCGCCGGTGAACGCGTTGAAGAGCTTGATGTAGCCGTGCCGCTCCAGGCGCAGGAAGAGCACGGTCAGCGCGCCTGCCAGGATGGTTGAAAGCAGAAGGAGATAGTCCATCGCCGGGCCAGTCGGTTTTTCGAGCCATCCGGCGGATCACCCTGACGGGTGCCCGCCGCGACAAAAAAGGCCCGTCCCCACGGGGAACGGGCCGGTGCGAAAAACGGTTACTTCATCAGCAGCATCTGGCGCGCGCGCTTGATGGCGGTGGTGAGCCGGCGCTGATAGTGCGCGGGCAGGTTGGTGTATTTGCGCGGCAGGATGCGTCCCTGATCGGTGACGAACTGCTTGAGCAGGTTCGTGTTCTTGTAGTCGAGCGCGTCCACCGTGAAGTCGATCTTCGGCTTCGGGCGTTGCGGGCGGGCTTCGCGCTTGCCGTCGCGCTTCTTGTCTTTTTCGAGATTGGTTTTGCGGGGCATGGGATTATTTGATTTCGCGGTGCAGCGTGTGCCGGCGGAGGAATCGGTTGTATTTCTTCTTCTCGACCTTCTCGGTCTGAAGCTTTTTGTTGCGGGAGGTCTGGTAGCGGGAGGGCGGCTTGCCTTCCTTGCGCGCCTCGGTGCATTCGATGGTGACGATTTCGCGTGGCATAAATTATTCCTTCTCCTTGGCGGGCTTCTCCTCGGGCTCGTCGTCGTCGTCCGCCTCGGCGACGGCGGGCGTGTCGAGCGTGCCGAGCGTGCCGAGCTTTTTCTGCCGGACGGCACCATCGCGTTCAAGCTGCGCCTGCGCCTCGACGGTGAACCGGGTCCAGGGGATCGCCTCGAGGCGCGCGCGCGGGATCTGCTTGCCGGTCAATTCGCACGTGCCGTAGGTGCCCTTGTCGAGCCGCTTGAGCGCCTCTTCAATTTCATACACCGCATCCTGGTCCGCCGAAAGCAGGCTCAGAGCGAAATCGCGGTCGAAGTTGTCCGTGCCGGAGTCGCCCATGTGGAGGCTGTAGCTTTCCATCTCCGTGGCGGATTCCTTGGCCAGCCCGTGCATCTGGTGCATGAGCCGGTCGCGCAGGTCCATCAGGTTGCGGTAATACTTCGCGGCGTCGCCCTTGATGTGCTTGGGCACGTCGTTGGTCTTCTTGCCGTTGGCACTCGCCTTGGATGGCTTGATGCCGAGAATGGCGGCGGCGGAGGCGGCGCCCACGTTCTTCGGTTTGGCGGCCGGCGATTTGGCGGCCGGCGATTTTTTTGCTTTCGTTTTCTTTGCGCTCACGGTCGGTAAAATTTTGTTTCCCCACCACGGCAAAACGTGTTTCACACCTGCGGAAAACGCCTGCCCGGTTTCAAGGGTGCGCGACTGTATCAAAGGCGACTCGACGCGCCACAAAAATTTTGGGGAATCTTGCGTGCGTAAAAACCGGGCCCCGCGAGTCGGATGAAACCCACCGCCGCGCCCGTCCTCAGCCCTTTTCGATGCACGCGTAGGCGTTGTGGTTGTGGATGCTCTCGAAGTTTTCGGCCTCCACTTTATACCACGTCACGTCGGGATGCGCGTTGAGGCGCACGGCGACATTGCGCACGAGGTCCTCGACAAAAACCGGATTCTCGTAGGCGCGCTCGGTCACGGCTTTCTCGTCCTGGCGCTTGAGCAGCGAGTAAAGTTCACTGCTGGCGGACTGCTCGATGAGCGTGATGGCGTCCTCGATCCAGATCGCTTCGGTCGAGCGGATTTGCACCGTGACGTTGCCGCGCTGATTGTGCGCGCCGTATTTGCTGATGGACTTGGAGCACGGGCAAAGCGTGGTCACCGCCGCGATGACGGTCATCACGAAATCAATTTCCTTCCCGCGCATCGTCGCATCGAAGCGCGCGGTGTAATTCATCACACTCTCCAGCCCGGACACGGGCGCGCGCTTGGTCAGGAAAAACGGAAACTCCATTTCCAAATGCGCCGTCTCCGCGTTGAGCCGCGCGCGCATCGCCGCGAGGATGTCGGGAATGTTGTTCACGTGAACGACGTTGCCGTGCGCGTTGAGCACCTCGATGAAGCGGCTCATGTGCGTGCCCTTGAACTCGTGCGGCAGGTCCACCGACATCGCGACTGTGGCAACCGTGTTCTGGAGCGAGTGCGCCTTGTCGCGGATCTGAATCGGGAACTGCACGCCGCGCACGCCCACCTTGTCAATGCGCAGGCCGCGGTGGTCGCGCTCGCTCTGCTTGTCGTGCAGCGGATGCTTCGCGGGCGCGGCGGCAGTTGCGGGGAGGGAGGCCATGTCAGCAGCGTTCAAGGTGGCCGGAAACTAGCAGCCGCGCGGGCGATTGCAAAAAACATTTTCGACGCCCCGACGCAGAATCTTTGACACACGCCCGCGTGGCAAATAAACAAGGCCATGCACTCCCACCGGGCCCGTGGCTTCGCCGTCGGCGTTTTCAGTTTTGCCCTTTCGCTCCGCCTGATCGCTGCGGACACCTTTTCCGTTGGCGCCTACAATGTGGAGAACTACCTCGACGCCCCGGCCGGCACGCGGCCGATGAAGTCCGTCGCGGCGAAGGCGAAAGTGCGCGAATCCATCAAGCTCCTCGGCGTGGACGTGATTGCGTTCGAGGAGATGGGCGGCACCAACGCCTTCCTCGAACTTCGCGCCTCGCTCAAGGCCGACGGCGTGGACTACCCGCACTGGGAGCACGTCTCCGGCTGGGACACCAACATCCACGTCGCCGTGCTCAGCAAGTTTCCCATCACCGCGCGCCGCCCGCACACGAACGAGAGCTTTCTGCTCAGTGGCCGGCGCTGCTTCGTCAGCCGCGGCTTCGGCGAGGTGGACCTCCAAGTGAGCGCAAAGTTTTCCTTCACGCTCCTCTTCGCGCACCTCAAGTCCAAGCGGCCCGTGCCCGAGGCGGACCAGGCGGAGTTGCGCGAGCAGGAGGCGATTCTGTTGCGCGAAAAAATTGACCGCCTCCTCACCGAGAACCGCAACGCGCGCTTCGCCGTCGTCGGTGATTTCAACGACACGAAGGAGAGCAAGGCGATCCGCACCGTCATTGGCCATTACGGGAGCAAACAACTCGTGGACACGCGCCCCGCCGAGCGCAACGGCGACCCGCGCACCGCGACGAAGAAGGGCTACTCGCCGATGAACATCGCGTGGACCTATTTCTACGGGAAGGAGGACACCTACTCGCGCATTGACTACATCCTGTTGAGCAAGGCGATGGCCGAGAGCTGGGACGAGAAGGAAACTTACGTGCTCGCACTGCCGAGGTGGGGCGAAGCCTCCGACCACCGCCCCATCAAGGCGACCTTCCGCGTGCCGGACAAGTAACGGAGCGCAGAGCTCCAGCTCTGCGTGTTGAACAATCTGCCGCCACACGAATGCGCAAAGCTGGAGTTTTGCGCTCCGTTCACCGCCGCGGCTTCTTCCACGGCTGGATCAGCTTTCCCTCGTCGTCGCGCTCGGGCAGCGGAATCGTCGGCGGGCGCGGCTCATACTTGCGCTTCGTGGACGGCGCTTCCGTCGGAAGTTTCGGCGGCGGCGCGGCGGTGGGTTGCTGTTGTTCGCGGATGCGTGCCTCCACTTCTGCCATCCAATCCACCGGGACGGGATTTGCGCTGCCGATTTTTTCCGACGGAAATTTCATTTCGCCCGGCTTGAAATCCGGCAGATGCGGTAGCACGGGCGGCGGCGTTGAAATCTTTTCCATCACCGGCATTGCCGCCGGCGATGGGACGGACGTTGGCGTAGTGCTCACAGCCGCATCGAACACCTGATAGCCATTCACGATCCACTCCAGCTTGCCCGATTCGATGTCCACCAGCAGCCCGTGCACCGGCACGCGCGGGCCGATGAGCGGACTGTGCCGGATGAACTCCACGGCCTTCATCACGTTCTGCCGCTCGCTCGCGAAGAGTCCGAAATACTCCTGCAGATTTTCCGGCAGCTTCGCGCGGTCCACGCCGAGCGCCTGGAAACGCGAGAGCACCTGCATCATCGAGGTCTTGCACACGAGGCAGTCCGTGTGGCCGATGACGACGATCTCCCGCCCGCCCTTCACCGCGCAGGCCAGCGCGAGCGAGCGCATCGTGCTGCTCATCGGGCCGGTGAGGATGTTGCCCGCGTTGCGCAGCCAGATGAAATGCTCCGGCCCGATGCCCAGCACGGCGGGCAGCAGCGGGTTCAGGCGCGGGTCAATGCACGTCAACGCCACCACCGGCAGTGCGTCGGCGAATTCATCCGGGCGCAGGCCCGCGCCGGTGTCGCCCGCGGCGGCGCGGTGATTGGCGGCAACGATGGCTTCGAAGAGGCGCATAACGTCCGGCTCTGGCGCGGCGGTTCAGTTCTTCCGCGTGAGGAAATGGGCGAAGCAGACGCCCATCACGGCCAGCGCGCCGATGGAGAATGCGGCGGGCCAGGCGGCGGCGGGCGAGCCGAACATGAGGAAGAGAAAGGCCAAGCCGCACGCGGAGCCGCCGACGGCGGTGGCGATGCCGGTCAGGTGCGTGCCGGTGTCTTTCGGGGAATTTTTCGATTCGTCATTCATGATGTTTTCCTTTCAATTTATCCTCCACGAATCCGGCGCAGCGCGGCGGCGCTCGGACACTTGCCGTGGGCGCGCAACAATTCGCGTTCCTCGATGCGGTGCAGGTCATTCATCTTCAGCAGACGCACGGTTGCTTCGCCAATGGCGGTGCGCCATTCGATGCGTCCGCCGACCAGTTGCAGATGCTCGCTCCATTTGTCCAGGCGCGGATTGAGCAGGCGCACCAACTGGCCGGTGGCCGGGTCAATGGCCGCGATGTCCGAACCCTTCTGCCGGTTGCACCACGCGCAGGCGAACGCGAGGTTTTCCGGCGTCGTCGGCCCGTCCTGCCGCTCGCTGATGATGTGGTCCACCTGGCCGCCCGAGTAGAGGTCGCGCTCGTGGACGAGGCAATACTCGCAGATAAATTCGGCGCGGCGGGCGACCAGTTCGCGCAGGGCGGGAGTGATCGGGCTACTCATTGGCCGCACGCCGGCGCGCCCGGGCCTTCACCAGATTCATGAGATGCTCGATTTGCATGCAATCATCCAGTTCGGCCTTCTCCTCCGGCGTCAGCCCTTCGTTCTTCTCCTTGCGGATGAGCGCGAAGACACGCTCTTTGCTCTGCGGGGACGCTTGGAAGTCGGCCAGCGCGTTCGAACTGGGACCGGCGGCGATGAACTCAAGGACTTCTTCGTAGGCTTTCATGGGCGGAGATTAACGCGGGTGAATGGAAAATGCCAGTGCGACGCGGGGGCCTCCATCCGGTGCGCGGATTGCGGCCGGCGAGCAGGTAGATGAGCGCGCCGAGCCAGTGGGTGAACACGATGACCGGCACCCAGATGAGCCGCTGCTGGTCGGTGAGGCGCGGGTTGCGGATGCAATCCACGAGCATCCAGACCCAGAAGGCGAGGAGCGCCAGCATCACGGGCAGCACGACGAGCAACAGGATGATTTCCCAGCCGCCGATAAGAATTCCGGAAAACATGGGTTCAGTTCTTTCATCTGGTTGAGCCAGAGTTCAAAGGTTAAACACTGCTTCCATCGGGGCGTGGTCGCTCAAGCGACGGAGTTGTTGCAGATATTCGCACGCAACAATCTTCAAGGCGGATGAGGCAAAAATGTGATCAAAGCGACGACCAACGCGGCGACCTCGGTTGTTTGTGAAAAAGCTGAACGCCTTCTTGCGGTAGCCATGTTTGGAACGAAACACATCGTTCAAATCGTATCTTCTCAACCCTTCCAAAACACAGCGTTCAGCGAGATCCCAGCGTTCGTCGGTAATGCCATCCCATTTCCTTTTTCCGATTACGAATCTTCCGTCCGCGTTCTTGTTCTGTCCCCATGTGATGAGTTGGCCGTCTGGTGTCTCTTCTTGTGGACTGTTGAAGTCGCCACACAAGATTCGATGGCGTCTTGGGTTGCGGGCAAGTCGTTTGTAAATCGCTTCGAATGTGTCGGTTTTCACTCGGCCATGCTCCGAACCGTTTGGCACATGGACGGAATGGATTTCGACATCTCCCAATTCAGTTTTGATCACGACTGAAAGAACTTTTTCGGGCCAAGGAACACCAAATTCGGTCGAAGCGATCTGTTTCAATTTCCACTGACTCGCAATCAGCTCTCCGTATTGCCGACCATTCTTTAATCGGCCACTTCCACGTCGCGGAAAACTGTCCACAATATGCTTCCAGCCCATTCTCTCCAGTTGCTCGCGAAAAATCTCTGCTGCTTTTGGAGTTACTTCTTGAAGCGCGAGGACGTCCGGTTTCCGCGCGCAAAGAACTTTTACCTGCTTCTCAATTCTGTCGCGAGCAGACCTGTTAGTGTTCCATGAAATGAGTCGCATTATGACTCTTTCGTTTTTGATTTTGGCTCCGGCTCGTCCTCTTTCCCCATCGCCTTCTTCAGCGCGGGCACCTGCTCCAGCAGCTTCTCGAACTTCACCCCCGTCAAACTCTCCAGCACGGGCGGGAGCTGCGCAATGATCTGCGTGATGTCGCCGGTCAGCTTGCTCGCGCCGCCGCCGGGGCCGTTGCCGGAGTTGATGATGACCATCTTCTCCATCTTCGCCAGCGGCTCGCTGATGCGGCCCGCGATTTCCGGCAGCACCTTGACGAGCAGCTCGATGACGGCCGCCTGGTTGTATTCCTGGAAGGCCTCGGCCTTGAGACGCGTGGCCTCGGCGGTCGCCTTGCCCTGCGCCATGATGATGTCGGCCTGCGCGAGACCCTTTGCCTTGTTCGCCTCGGCGTCGGCGATGCCGGTGGCCTTGTTGACATCGGCCTGCGCGAAGCCGGTCGCCTTCGTCGCGGACGCGGCACCGGCAGCCTCGGTTTCGAGTTGGAACTTCTTCGCGTTGGCCAGTGTCTCGACGCGGTAACGCTCGGCGTCGGCGGGCTTCTGCACCATCGCCTCGAGTTCGCGCTGCTTGCGGAGAATTTCCTGCTGCTGCAACTCGATCTGCTTCTGCTTCTCGATGATCTGCACCTGCACTTCCTCGGCCTTCACGAGCTGGCCGGTCTTGAACTTCTGCAAATCATACGCGAGGTCGGCCTCGGCTTTCTTCTGGTTCACCGCGGCTTGGTATTGCGCGACGTTGGATTGGTAGTCGCGCTGGGCCTCGGCGATCTTGGTGTCGGCGGCGAACTTCGCCTCCTGTCCGGCCTGCGTGGCCTGCGAGGATTTGATCATCGCGTCGCGGTCGGCCTCGGCCTGGGCAATGACGGCGTCGCGTTTCACCTGGGCGATGCGCGGTTTGCCGAGCGCGTCGAGGTAACCCTGCGCGTCGCGGATGTCGCGGATGGTGAAGCTGACAATGCCGAGGCCCATGTTCGCCATGTCGCCCGCCGCGACCTCCTGCACCTTCTGCGCGAAGGCGTCGCGGTTTTGGTAAATCTCCTCCACCGTCATCGTGCCGAGGATGGCGCGCAGATGACCCTCCATCGTCTGCATGGCGATGTTCATGATGGCGGCGGTGTCCTTGCTGAGGAACTGCTCGGCGGCGGTGGCGATGGAAATGTCGTCGCCCTTGACTTTGATCTGCGCGACGCCGTCCACCTTCACCGGCACACCCTTGCTGGTGTAAACCTCCGGCGTCTGCACATCAATGGTGAGGAGTTCGAGCGAGAGGATGTCCACCTTCTCGACGACGGGGATGACGAACGTGCCGCCGCCCTTGACGATGCGGAAGCCGCGCGCGTGCACCGTGCCGTCCGGGTCGGTGACCTTCTTCTTCATGCCTGAGACGACGAGCACCTCGTTGGGGCCGACCTTGGTGTAGCGACTGGCCCACACGAGCATGACAACGACGAGGCCGACGACGATGCCGACGACGGCGAGCGCGATGGTGCCGAAGTTGGCGGGGAGATCGATGGCGGCGAGGAGGAGGGGTGGGTTCATGGGATTTTGGTGTGAGGGGCAATCAGTGCATGGAGAATTGGAAATTTCGCGAGCCTAAGTTTCGAAAGGAGAAATGGCCAAGAGCGAACAAAAAGAGAGCGCCAACGCTTGCCAGTGCGATGCTGCTCGGTTCTGGCACTGCGACCAACGCTCCAGTAACCGGACCCGAATACACACCCGGAGCCAGCTGGTTCACACCGAGAAACATGCTTAAAGACCACAAACCGCTTTGAAGTTCAGCTAACTGGCCTGTGGATAGAACCGCACCAATCGGAAAACTCACACCAGATTCAGAACATCCGTCGATGCTGCACCACGGAGCGATGAACATTGCTTGTCCCGCGCCTTGGGTGAACGAGAAGGTTCCATTACCAAGCGGCAGTCCGTTGATTCTGACATCGCTGGGAATGGTCACGAAAAGTTGCGATGGGATGAAAAGGGGTCCATGCAAGAGGTCGCCATCGAGGAATAGGCTGACTTCGCCCAGCGGATTGGAGACTGAATTTGTTCCGAACAACTGAACTCGGAATTCAACGGTTCCCTGAGCGTTGACGACTAAGTTCCAGCCGAGCACCAGTGCAGCGAATAAAGTCCACACGCTGCTATGGGATTGCGGTCTGGATAGAGCAACGTTCCGCATCCTTACTGCGTTGCACTTCGTAGCGCCCGCCGTCATGTCATGCGCTCGCCACATAAAACTGCGTCCCCACAATGCGCGTGATCTTCACCGTCGCGCCGTTGCCGAGTGGCACGCCGTTCTCCGCACGCGCCGGGGCCGTGTAGCGCGAGCCGCTTTGCACGTAGGCGATTTCGCCCACGCCATTCGCCGGGATCGCCGTGATCACCGTTGCGGTCATGCCCACGAGCGTCGCCACGCGCGATTCGCTGGAGCCTTGCGTCGAACGGAACACCGCGCGAAACAGCCACAGCACGCACGCCGCGATGGCAAAGCCGCCGAGCGCCGCCAGCGGCACGCTTACCCACGCCGATTGCGTCGCCCCGATCTTGGAAAAAATCATCCCCAACCCGCCGAACGCCGTTACGAACGACGCGATGGTCGTGGGACTCAGCGCCGCGAAGCCCGGCATGTCGTGCGAGCCGAAGCCCGCCTCGGCATGGCCGTCCGTGCCGCCGCCGGTGTCGTGGCCCGTGGCGTCGTGCCCGAAACCGTGCGACATGAGTGCGCTGACGAGGGTGAAAAGCAGTCCGACGCCGAAGCAGATGAGGTAAACAAGAAATAGGTCCATAGGATTCTTGGGCTTCTTGGGTCAGAGTAAGAGCGTGACGACGAATTCAAGCAAGCAGCAAAGGACTTGAAAGCCCGCCTCGAAGACGAAGGCCAGCAGTTCGGTCCACCACGGGTCTGGTTGTTGATTGTTCGCGTGCATCTGAATCCTGACGTTGCCCACTCAAGCGCAGCGCGTGCGGGCAGTCGTCTATAATTCCGCGGAGGGTTTGTAAGGTGAGAGGAGCGGCGACACTCTTGTCGCCGTCGTCATTCTGTTTCACATGAAAGTATGATGGATGAACGAGGGCGACAAGAGTGTCGCCCCTCCTTGCCGACTTCCCGCTTGTCAGCCCCGGCCCGCTTTCGCACGCTCGCCGCCATGCAATCCCACGAGCTGCTCCGCGAGGTGTTCAAGACGACCAGTGCCAAACAGATTTCCGCCGACCTCGGCCTGTCCCTCTCGCTCATCTACAAATGGGCCGAGACCGATGACGCCGACGGCAGCGGCGCGGCGAACCCGCTCGACCGCCTCGAACAACTCCTGCGCAGCACGAAGGACGAGCGCATCGTGCAATGGCTCTGCGAGCGCGCGGGCGGCTTTTTCATCCGCAACCCGAAGCATCGCCACGCGCATCCCGATTTCCTCATCCCGGCCACGAACGAAATCGTGCAAGAGTTCGCGGACCTGCTCGCGGTGGTGGCGAGCGCGGCGGCGGACAACCACATCAACAAGACCGAGGCCAAAACCATCCGGCGGCGCTGGGAGGAATTGAAGTCGGCCACGGAAACCTTCGTGCACTGCTGCGAAGAGGGGAATTTCAGCAAGTTGAAGGAGGGGCAGGGCGGGGAGTGAGGTTGCAGGTTATCAGGTTATCAAGTTGTCAGGTGCGGCTCCGATCAGTTCGAGAGGTGCGAGAAATCTGGCGGCACCTGACAACTTGATAACCTGATCACTTGATAACCTTTCACTTCCTCCTTCACTCCAGCCAAACCGGCTGCGTGAACGCGCCGTTGGCGGCCACGTCCCACACTTCGAAGCGCACCCATTTTCGTCCGCGCAGCTCCGGCGTGAGCGTCAGGGTGCGTTGGCTGAAGGCGCTGGTGTCCGCCAGTTCGATGCGCTCGCGATAGACTTTCGTGCCGTCGCCGGAAATTACTTCGGCAAACTTGAGCGGAAAGGTCCAGTCGAGTTCCACGCGCAGTTCGGGGCGGGTGGCGGATTTCAATGTCTCGCCGCTGCCTTTGCCGCCGACGGTGAACTTCTTGATGAGCACCTCGCCGGTGGTGGTGAAGAACTTTCCGTGGCGCAAAGCGTCGAGCACCGGCTGCCAGCCATTGTCGAAGTGCGGGAGGCGGTCGAGCTGGACGTAGTTGATGTTCATGTGGCCGTAGATTTCGTGGTCGTTGAAGAGCTTGAAGGTGTCCACTTCG
>JACQFS010000110.1 GCA_016199935.1 Verrucomicrobiota bacterium | reverse complement strand
GCAGGCGCTCTTCCTCATGAACAGCCCGATGGTGATCGAGCGCGCGAAAAATCTCGTGGCGTTGCCGGCGTTCCAGGGCCTGCGCGACGACGCGGGGCGGGCGCAGTTCCTTTATGAGAATGTTCTGCAACGCGAACCCTCGCGCGATGAGACGAAACTCGTGCATGAATTCTCCGCCGCGCCGCCCGTGACGGAGACGGTCAACCCCGAGGCGAGTGCGTGGCAGTATGGCGAGGGGCGCTATGATGAGGTCACGCAGCGCGTCGCGGATTTCACGGCGTTCACGAACTTCAACAACGGCCAGTGGCAGCCCAGCGAGAAATTTCCCGACCCCCGGCGCGGTTACTTGATGCTGAACGCCGACGGAGGACATACCGCCGAAGGCGGAATCACCCACGCCGCCATCCGCCGGTGGACCGCGCCGCGCGCCGGACGCGTGCAGATTCATGGCGAGCTTAGTCACGCCAGCGCCGATGGCGATGGCGTGCGTTCGCGCATTGTGTCGAGTCGCGCGGGGGAGCTGAACGTGTGGGTCGCACGCAACAACAAGGCCGACACGAGCGTGGCGTTGCTCGAAGTGCGCGCGGGCGACACGGTGGACTTCGTGACCGACTGCGGCGCGAACACCTCGAACGACACCTTCAAGTGGCCGACGGTGATCGCGTGGATGGACGGCGCGCCGTTGGGCGAACCGGTGGTCTGGGACACGCAAAAGAACTTCATGGACGTGCGCAAACTGCCCAAGCCGCTCGCGGCGTGGGAGAAGTTCGCGCAGATTCTCCTGCTCTCGAATGAGTTTTCGTTCGTGGATTAGGGACACCAAAAAGCTTCCAAATGTGGCTTGACCCCGGCTTGGCAAGCTGGCACAAACGCCGCTCCATGAAATTACCTCAGTTCATCATTTGTTCAGCCCTGTGTGCAGTGGCGCTCATCCTCGCGGTGGTGCTCTACGTCACCGGCAAATCCACCCAGAACCTCCAACTCACGCTCACCCAGCAGCAGGAGGACATCAATCGCGGCAGCACCAGCCTTCAGGTTGGCAATCGCCTCTTGAACGACGTCGTCCAGGTGGCCGGCGCCCGCAGCAACATGGCGCTCGTCAAGTTGCTTCAGGACAACGGCTATCCCGTCCAGTTCGTTCCCCGCGCCGCGACCAACGCCCCCGCCGCCGGCACGCCCAAGTAACCCAACCATCCTCCACCCAAACTTTTTCAAACTTATGTCGCAAGAATCCACCGACTCACTGAAGAGCCCCTGCCTCCCGATCGCGCTGCTCGCGCTCGCCCTGATCATGTTCTTTGGCTGGCAGATCCGGAATGTGATGGGGCAGAAGGAAAGCCTCAACGCCGTCGCCAAGTCCCGCGAAGCGGCCGTCAAGGAATCCAAGACCGTGCAGGACAAACTGCAGGCCGTCGCCACCGCGCTGATCAAACTTGCGGACACCGATCCCGACGCGAAAGCCATCGTGCAGTTCTACGGCATCCAACAGACCGCGCCGGCCGGTGCGGCTGCGCCGAAGAAGTAAACTGGCCACCGCCTCCTCATTTCCAAGCCGGCGTGCGAA
This sequence comes from Verrucomicrobiota bacterium, assembly GCA_016199935.1. Classification (GTDB taxonomy): domain Bacteria; phylum Verrucomicrobiota; class Verrucomicrobiia; order Limisphaerales; family JACQFS01; genus JACQFS01. Next base: position 3,127 of record JACQFS010000110.1, on the reverse strand, counting down.
CGCCGGCTTTTTTCTTTTCCGCACCTCGCCTCTGCCCGCGTCACGGCTGGACGCTGAACCGCCGGACAAATTCCCGGGGAGCCTCGTCGGGTGAGGGTTTCGACACGTCCACCTCGAACGGGCGCGCGAGGGTGTTGCCCGCGAGGTCTTCCAGCATCCCTGGCGCGACCAACTCGAACTCGCCGGCCGGCCACGGCGCGGCCGGCGTGAAGCTCCACGATTTTTCCTCCGCGCCGACGGACACCGTGCCGGGCACCTCATCGCCGGCCGCGGCGCGCACGCTCAGTCCGCCCTTGAGCAACGCCCAGTCGAGCGGCTCCGGAAACTCCGCCAGCAACGCGTCGCGCGTCCCGGCCCGGGGCGCGTTGAGCGTCCACGTCGCGAGGTCCGGTTGCGTGTGATCGGGTGCGCCGGCTGCGAAGGGTTTCTCGAACGGCGCGGTCAGCGGCAGGCCATTTTGCGAGAGCCAGCGGTCATCCACCACCAATCGGTAGCGCCGGCCCGCTTCGAGCACGGGGCCGATCTCGACGTTGAGGTTCACGCCCGTCTTCTGCCGGCCCGGATGAAACCAGAGCGTGAGCCGCAAGCCATCGGGCGACCACAGTTCTGTTTCGCGAAACGGCTCCGTCACCTCTGCGCCCGAGTCATCCAGCAGCCTGATGTGGCGGAGGAATTCGCCGCGCTGCATCGGCTCGGAGAACACGAGGTAAAATTTCAGGTGATTCGCCGGCAGCGTGCCCGCGGTGGGATGGATGGCGCGCAAAACCGGCCGGGCGGTTGTTGGCACCGCCGGCACCGTGTGATGGGTCACCAGTTCGGCGGGCTCGAAACGAAACCCGCGCACCCGCAGCGACGCCGGATGAAAGACCGCCTCGTAGGTCTGACCGGGCGCAAGCGGGAAGCGCGGGGTGAGGGTCAGCGTCGCTCCCCGCGCCTCATAACGGGCGAGCAGTGGCACGTGACGCCCGGAGCCATCTGCGATCGCGAGCGTGAGCACCGGTTCCCACCGTTCGGCAGGAACCTTGGCGGTGAAGATCCCGTCCGATTTTTTCCCGCTCGCGGTGAGAATCACCGTGGCCTCGGTCGTGTTGGTCGGATTCGTGGCGATGAGAAGGGCGAGAGCGACCGGTTCTTCCCGTTGGCAGGCCGGCAGGAGGATCGCCAGCCAAGTGGCGGCCGCCACGAGGCCGATCCGTGCAGTGGTTGGTTTCGATGGGCTGGCGTTCATCAGTGTTCTACGCCCGCCGACCGCACGTGCTTCCGGTCACGCCCCGAGCTGGAGGCGCGCGTCGCTCTTGAGCAGCGCGTCGAGGGCGGGCCAGTGGACGTCGTTCATCGCGGCGAAGGCGAGGAGATACACGGCCACGACTTCCGGCGGATGCGCGGCGAGCAGGCTTTCGATCGCGCTCTTGAGCTTCGCCTCGTCCACGTCGTCGGGCAGTGATTCGACCACGCCCTTTTCGTGCTTGATGCCGAGCGCGTCGAGGAAACCGGTGATGAGGCCGGTCTGTTTCTTGAGCAGCCAGCCGCGCAGGATCGTGCCGGTGACTTCGTCGAGCGAGGGGCGCGCGAGGGTGGCGACCATGTCGGGGTGACGCTGGGCGCGGGATTGCTTTTCGAGGAACACGGGGCGCATGCGCTTGGCGTTGGCCACCGCGCCGAGTGCGCCCCGGTAGAGCGGGCGGTCGTCGGTGTAGAGGTCGTCGAGGATTTGCGACGAGAGTTTCGCCGACATGAAGCCGAGTATTTCGTGTGAGGTCATCGTATTGAAATGATGCGGGGTGCGATAAGCCCCCATTTGGGTGTGGGCGTCAAGTCACGGTTGTGACGATCAGGCCGCGCTTGAGGGCGAGTCGTTCGACTTCCTCCTGGTCGAGCAGGAGGGTTTTGCCGGCTTCGAGTGCGAGCAACGCGATGCCGGACGCGGCGCAGACTTCGAGCGTTTGCAAGCCGACGCACGGGATGTCAAAGCGCATGTCGTGATTTTCTTTCGCGACCTTCACGGCCACGGCGCCGCCCTTGGGGCCGGCGAGTTCGCCGCCGCGCGCGAGGCATTTGTCCGTGCCCTCGAAGCCCTCGACCGCGAGCACCGCGCCGTGTTTGACGACCACGGTCTGGCCGATTTCAAGGCGCGAGATTTCCTTCGCGATGCGGAGGCCAAACTCGAGGTCGCCGGCGAGTTCGTCGTTGGGAATTTTTCCGATGCGGAAATCGGGGCCGGGCATCAGCGGCTTGAGCCACGGCGTGGCCTCGATGAGCTCCACGCCGTCCTTCTTCAGCTCGGTGGCGATGGCGCCGAAGAGCGTGTGCGCGTTTTTTTCCTTCAGCTTGAAGAGCATCGTCATCGCGCGCAGGTCGGGGCGGAGGTCGAAGAGATTCTTGGGCGCGACCTGGCCTGCCATCACGCAATGCTTCACGCCGCGCGAGGCGAAGGCGGAGATCAACTTGCCGAGTTGGCCGACCTTGATCCACACCATCTCGTCCACGAGCGCGGCCAGTGCGGGATCGGTCTCACCCTCGGCGCCGACGGCGACGAGGCGCTTCACGCCGGCGGCGCGCGCGTGTTTCGCCACGAGGAGCGGGAGCGAGCGGTTGCCGGCGATGATGCCGAGGGATTCCGGTTGCGTCATGCGCGGCGATTGAAGCGCAAAGGGCAGGGGAAGCAAATGGCAAACGGTGGGCGAACCGGACCGCGAGCCGTCCCGGCTCGCAGCGGCTCCGCAGTGCGGGACGCGTTCGGCAAATCTCAACGCGCCCTGACCTCGCTGGCCACTGCGGGCCGGGACGGCCCGCGCTCCGGCCAACTCCGCGCTCGACATCGCCGCTGCTGGCGTAAAATCTTCCCGCGCCGATCACCAAAATGTCCCTCATCAAAATGCACCCTCGTCCGACCCGGCTCGTGCCCGCTTTTTTTGTCGCGTCTTTTTTCGCGGCGGCCCTCGCGCTGTTCCTCACCGGCTGCGGCAAGGCGCCGGACGCCACCTCCTCGACGAGCGTGGCCGATGATTTCAAGAAGTTCCCGCTGCCCGAGCCGCCGTTTGTCGCGGACTGCGAACCGGGCGCGCGCGGCGGGCGGCTGGTCATCGCGATGTTCGGCGACCCGAAGACGTTCAACCCGATCACCGAG
>JACQFS010000109.1 GCA_016199935.1 Verrucomicrobiota bacterium | reverse complement strand
TGCTGGAAGCCGGCGCTCCGTTGTGGGCCTGATTCGGAAAAGTTCGACACGCCGACGCTGCGCCGCCAAACTTTTCAAAATCATTTTGCGAACCATGCGCACCCTACTCATCGGCATCGACAGCGGCACGCAATCCACCAAGGCCCTCGTCGTGGACGCGCGCAGCGGGCGCGTGCTCGCCGCCGCGTCGCAAGCCCATGGCCTCATCCCGAATCTTCCGCCCGGCGCGAAGGAGCAGCACCCGCACGCGTGGCGCGACGCGACCGCCCAGGCCATCAAGTCCGCACTCAAGCTGGCGAAGGCCGGCGCGCGCGAGGTCGTCGCCGTTGGCGTCAGCGGTCAGCAGCACGGCTTTGTGCCGCTCGACAAGCGCGGCGAAGTGATCCGCCCCGCGAAACTTTGGTGCGACACCAGCACGAGCGCCGAGTGCGCCGTCATCACGGCGAAACTCGGCGGACCCGCGGCGACCATCCGCGCGCTCGGCAATGCCGTGCTCCCCGGCTTCACCGCGTCGAAAATTCTCTGGCTCAAAAAGCACGAGCCGAAAAATTTCGCGCGCCTCGCCACCGTGCTGCTGCCGCACGACTATCTGAATTTCTGGCTCACCGGCGAGCGCGTGATGGAGTTCGGCGATGCGAGCGGCACGGCCTTGCTCGACGTGAAGAAGCGTCAGTGGTGCAGCGCGGCGTTGAGGGCGATTGACGCGGACCTCGCGGACAAACTGCCGCGCCTCATTTCCTCCGACCAGCCCGCCGGAAAACTTTCCGCCGCGACGGCGAAGCAGCTCGGCCTCTCGACCGGCGTGCTCGTGAGCGCCGGCGGCGGCGACAACATGATGGGCGCCATCGGCACCGGCAACACGCGTGCGGGCGTCATCACCGCGAGCTTCGGCACGAGCGGCACGATCTACGCGTGCTCCGAAAAACCCGTGGTGGACCCGCGCGGCGAGATCGCGGCGTTTTGCGACTCGACGAATCGCTGGCTCCCGCTGCTCTGCACGATGAGCGTCACCGTGGCGACGGAGATGATGCGCGACTGTTTCGGCTGGTCGCACGCGCAGTTCGAGGCGTCGGCGGCGAAAGTTCCGGCCGGCTCCGGTGGCCTGCTGCTCCTGCCGTATCTCGAGGGCGAGCGCACGCCGAACGTCCCCGACGGCACCGGCGTGATGCTGGGCGTGAACACGAAGACGTTCGGCCCGGGCCAGTTCGCGCGCGCGGCTATGGAAGGCGTGACGCTCGGCATGAACTACGGCCTGCGCCGGCTCGCCGAACTCGGCGTGAAGCCGAAACAAATCCGCGCGACCGGCGGCGGCGCGAAATCAAAACTCTGGCGGCAGATCATGGCCGATGTTTTCAACGCCGAGGTCGTCACGCTCAAGGTCAGCGAAGGCGCGGCCTATGGCGCGGCGCTTCAGGCGCTGTGGTGCTGGCGTCTCTCGAAGAGTGAAAAAATTTCCATCCAGGAAATCACGGATCAGTTCGTGACGCTCAACCGCGCCGAGACCGCGCGGCCGGACCCACACCGCGCCGCCGTGTATCGCGAACTCCAGTCGTTGCAGGACGAAACCTCGCGCGCGCTGCGCGGCGTCTTCGCGCGGCACCGCCGGTTCGTCCTGCGCTGAACCGGGTCAGACCGGCAGCGCGATGGAGATGGTCGTCCCCTGGCCCGGCTTCGATTTGATTTTCAACTCGCCGCGGTGCGTCTCGACGACGCGCGCGACGATCACCAGCCCGAGGCCGGTGCCCTTCGGCTTGGTCGTGCTCAGGAGCGAGCTGAACGCGCGCCGTTGCTGCTCCTCGGTCATGCCCGCGCCGGTGTCGGTGAACTCGATCACCGCGCGCGTCGGGCCGGAGCGTTTGCCGGACGGTTTGACGAGGCGCGAGGTGATCTTGAGCCGGCCGCCGCGCGGCATCGCCTCGACGGCGTTGAGGGTGAGGTTGAGGAAGGCCTGTTCGAGTTGGGTCGCATCGGCCATCACGGATGGCAGCGCGGGGTCGAGGCTGCGGATCATTTCGATGCCCTGGTTGCGGAGCTTGTGGCGCGTGAGCAGGCCGAGGTCCTCGAGGATTTGATTCACGTTCACCGGCACGAGCTTGGGCTCGGTGCTGCGCGCGAAGTCGAGGATCTGCTCCACGATCTTGTTCAGGTGGTCCATCTTCGCGCCGATGATGCGGGCGTCCTTCGTGCGCGGATCCTTCGCCGGAAACTCCAGGTCGAGCGAATGGTAGAGCATCTTCATCACCGTGAGCGGATTGCGGATCTCGTGCGCGACCTCGGCGGCGAGCAGGCCGAGGGCGGAAAGTTTTTCGTTCTGCCGCAACTGCTCCTCCACGTCCACAATGCGCTCGTAGAGCCGCGCCTTTTCGAGGGCGATGGCGGAAAGCTCGGCGAGCGCGCTGAGGATGCGGATCTCCTCGTTGGAAAACTGGTGCGGCGTGGCGGTGTAAACGTTGAGCGTGCCGATGGCGACGTTGGCGAAAATCAGCGGCATGCTCAGGAGCGAGACGAGGCCCTCCTCGCGCGCGACGCTGATGTTCTGGTAACGGCTGGAGGTCTGGACGTTCTCGATCTGGATCGCCTTGCGCCGGCGCACGACGATGCCGAGCAGGCTCTCCTCGACGTTCAGGCGCGGCTTGGCGGTGTAGGCTTGGCCCGCGCCGTAGCTCGCGCGCAGGTCGAGCCAGTCGCGCGAGTCGTCGAGCATCATGAGCGAGCACATTTTCGCGTGCATCAACTTGCTGGCCTCGTGGGTGATCACGCGCAGGGCGTCGTCGAGGTTCAGCGTGGAGTTGATCGCCTGACCGACGGCGACGAGCGTCTCGAACAGGCGCGCCTTCTGGCGGATTTGCTCGTAAAGCCAGGTGTTGTGGATGACGCGCGCGGCTTGGAACGCGAGTTCCTCGAGCAACTGCTGGTCTTCCTCGGTGAAAGCGTCGAGGCGGTCCGAGTCCACGTTGATGACGCCGCGGGTCGCGCCGTCCACGACGAGCGGCACGGCGAGCTCGGAGCGGACGTGCTCGCCGAGCATCACGTAACGCGGGTCGCGCCGCACGTCGCCCACGCGCGCGGGCCGGCCGGCGCGGGCGACCCAGCCGGTGATGCCCTCGCCGACGCGCAGCTTGAGCTGGCGGGCGTTGGCCGGGAGATTCTCCGCGGCCTCGATGTCGAGGAAGCCGGTGGTGGGATTGATGAGCGCGACGGAGCCGCTGGAGGCGTGCATGAGGCGCACGGATTCCTGGACGATGTGCTGGAGCGCCGTCTGCGGATCGAGCGACGAGTGGATGACGTTGCTGACCTCGTGGAGCCGCTGGAGGCGGAGGAAGCGTTTCTTGAGATCGGCGAGTTCGTCGCTCACGGGGGGAGGATTAACGCAAAGGCGCAAAGGCGCAAAGGCGCAAAGTTGGCGGGAAGACGGCGAACCTTGAACCTTGAACTTTGAACTTTGAACCCGCGATAATCCGGAGCTGTGAACTGTTTCGTCACCGGCGCCTCGGGGTTCATCGGCGCCAACCTCGTGCAGGAGCTGTGCGCGCGCGGCCACCGCGTGAAGGCGCTGCTGCGCCCCGGTGCGGACACGCGCGGGCTGTGCGGCGCGGAGTTCGAGGCGGTGAGCGGCGGCCTGCTCGACGACCGCGCGAAACTCACCGCCGCGATGAAAGGCTCGGACTGGGTGTTTCATCTCGCGGGCAGCTACGCGCTCTGGCTGCCGGACTACGCGCCGATGTATGCGGCGAACGTGGACGGCACGCGCAACGTCATCGAGGCCGCGACCGCCGCGGGTGCCGCGCGGATTGTTTACACGAGCACGGTCGGGTGCATCGGGCTGCCGAAACGGAATGCGGACGGGTCGTTCACGCCCACGGACGAGACGGCGACGGCGAGCGAGGCGCAGATGGTTAACCATTACAAGCGTTCGAAATGGCGCGGGGAAGTCGTGGCGCGCGAACTCGCGGCGAAGGGGTTGCCCGTCGTCATCGTCAGCCCCGCCGCGCCGGTCGGCCCGCGCGACGTGAAGCCGACGCCCACGGGCAAAATCATCGTGGACTTCCTGAACCACGCGATGCCCGCCTTTCTCGACACCGGACTCAACTGGGTCCACGTGCGTGATGTCGCCATCGGCCACATTCTC
>JACQFS010000108.1 GCA_016199935.1 Verrucomicrobiota bacterium | reverse complement strand
TCGCGCCCTCACCCCTGCCCTCTCCCGGAGGGAGAGGGAGAATCGTTCCGCAGCCGCACCGATTTCGCACGTGCCCGGCCTTCGCCGAAGCTGAGGGCGTTTCCCCCTCTCCCATCGGATGGGAGAGGGCCGGGGTGAGGGCACGGACACGCCGGACCCAACCTCATTCCCGCACCTCGTGCGTCACCGCCGTTCACGCCGATTTTTATTTCCCACCACGTTTCACTTTGCGCCTTTGCGTCTTCGCGCCTTTGCGTTAAACCACGCGCGCGAATGTCGCAGATGCTGAAATCCTCCGGCGCCATGGGCGCGGCCACGCTCCTGAGCCGCGTCCTCGGCATGGTGCGCGAGATGGTCTATGCCGGCTTCATGGGCGACGGCCCCATCGCCGGCGCGTTCAAGTTCGCCTTCACGATTCCGAATCTTTTCCGCCGCCTGCTCGGCGAGGGCGCGCTCACGGCCGCGTTCATCCCCGTCTTCAAGGAAAAGGAGCGCACCGCGGGCGCCGACGCGACGTGGCGCGCGGCCAACGCCGTCCTCTCCGGCCTCGCCGCCGTCGCGCTGGCCGTCACTGCGCTCGTCGCGCTCGGCGTGTCCGCCGCGCTGCTCACGGGCGCGTTCGCGGACGACAAGCGGCTCATGCTGCAACTGCTGCGGCTGATGTTTCCCTACATGATTTTTGTCTGCCTCACGGCCGTGCTCGTGGGCATGGCCAACGCGCGCGGGCATTTTTTCCTCCCCGCGCTCGGCCCCGCGCTGCTGAACGTGGTGATGATTTCCTCCGTGCTCTTCCTCGCGCCGCGGCTGGGGGCGACGCTCGATCAACAAATCTTCGGCCTCGCCATCGGCGTGCTCGTCGCGGGCGCGGTGCAGTTTGCGATTCAAATCCCGCTGCTCCGGCGCGAGGGCTTCCGCTTCGCGTGGGTCACGCCGTGGCGCGACGAAACGGTGCGCCGCGTTGCGCGCCAGATGCTCCCGGCGACCATCGGCGTGGCGGCTTTTCAGATCAACGTCGTGCTCACGCAGACGCTCGCGCTGTGGTATGGCACCGAGAGCCAGCCCATCGTCGCGTCGTTCGACTACGCGGTGCGGCTGATGGAACTGCCGCAGGGCGTCTTCGGCATCTCGCTCGCGACGTATCTGCTGCCCATGCTCGCCGGCCTCGCGGCGGAAAAAAACTACGGCGAGTTCCGCGCGACGCTGCGGCAGGGCCTCGGCTACCTCTGCTATGCCAACCTCCTCGCCTCCGTGCTGCTCGCGGTGATGGCCGAGCCGATCGTGCGGCTGCTCTTCGAGCGCGGCGCGTTTGACGCGCTGGCCACCGGCCGCGCCGCGCTCGCGTTGCGCTGCCTCGCGCCGGGCCTCGTGGCGTTCTCCATCGTGAACATCCTCGCGCGCGCCTTCTACGCGCTGGGCGACACGCACACGCCGATGCGCATCAGCCTCGTCTGCCTCGCGATCAACCTCCTGCTCGCGTGGCTCTTCATCTTCCCGCTGCGCCAGGGCGGCCTCGCCCTCGCGAACACGCTCACGGCGGTGCTGAACCTCTGGCTGCTCGGCTTCGCGCTCCGCAAAAAACTCAAGCGGCTCGAACTCTCGGCATTGCGCGCGCCCGTGTTGAAAATGCTCGCGGCGACCGTGTTCGCCGGCGCGGTCGCGTGGTTCGCGCTCGACCTGTGGCAAAAAAATCTCGGCCACGCGTCGCTGCTGCTGCGCCTCGGTGAAGTGTTCGCGCCGATGACGCTGGCCGCCCTGCTCTACTGGGCCGCGACCCTTGCGCTCAAGGTCGGCCAGGCGCACGAAATCTTCAGCCTCCTCCGCCGCAAATCAGCGGGAGGAAAAAACGGGGAGCCGAGGTAGGAAAGCGGCTCACCTGTCTCACTCATTCACACTCCTACCGGCCACGAAACCGAGAGAAGGCCATCCGCCACCAGACGAGCGCGCCGGCCCCGGCCAGGCCAAGGCACACCGACGACGGCTCCGGCACGGTGATGATGCCTTCGCGGAACCAATAGTCGCTGCCAGTAGCTGGGAACCCGCTCGAATAGGCGCTTCCACCTGGATAATTATATTCGCTCGCGATCAGGTTCCACAAATCCCCAGTTTGAATAACGGGCTCAAGAAAATACGTAACCCCAGACGTCAGGGGCACCGTGTTCGAGAAGGAAAAGGTCGTAACGCCGGTAAAACCGTTCGTCATGGAGACGGGCGCCGTGGGCGCAAGTATCGGACCATTGATCGAAATCTACCGCGGAGAAAGTCGGTGTGAATGATTGGCCATACGGAGCTTGGAATAGCTGGATGGTAGGTCCGGCTCCGTAAGGAAATGGAGTCTCATCGGTCGAGGATTGCTGGTCGTAAACAAAATTAGTTTGCCCCTGAACTCGTAGCACGCCAACGGCGACTACCAACAGGAAGAGGAGCGGGCGCGTTTTCACCGCGAGCGGCGCGAGTTTTTTCCGGCCGGCTTCGCGCCCTTCCCCCAACCGCCCGCCTTCCCGCGGCGGATGCCCTTGGTCCCGGGTTTGGCGACGGCCTGGTGCTTCGCCTGGCGCTCCTCCCATTTGCGCTGCTCGAATTCCGCCTGACGCAACCCGCGCCGCGGTCCCTTATGCGTCGCGCCGGCCTTGAACTTGCGCACTGGCTCGATGGTCTTGGGGCGCGCGCGCGGCACGAGCACGACTGGGCAGCCCTCGTAGCCGAACGCGGCGCGCATCCGGGCGGCGAGGAACTTGTAGTAGGCGGGCGAAAAAAGTTCGTCGCGGTTGACAAACAGGAGAAAGGTCGGCGGCGACTGGCGGACCTGCGAGGCGTAGAAAAATTTCAACTGATGCCCGCGGTCGCTCACCGGCTGCCGCGCCTCGATGGCGTCGCGCAGCGTGCGGTTGAGGATGCCGGTCGGGACTTTCTGCTGGAGTTGCGCGCCGACGTAGCGGATGGCCTCGAGCAAACGGTCGAGGTGGAAACCGGACTTGGCCGAGGTGAAGATTACCGGCGCGTAGTCGAGGAAGAAAAGTTTGTCCTGCACCCAGCCGCCGAATTCCTGGAGCGTGGTCTGCACCTGGGGCGCGCCCTTGTCCTTCCCGCTGTCGCGGCGCTCGATCTCCTTCTTCCGCACCGCGAGCACGCGGTCCTCAAAGAGATCCCACTTGTTGACGACGAGGACGCAGGCCTTTTTGTTTTCCGTGATGAGCGCGCCGATTTTTTTGTCCTGCTCGAGGATGCCCTCCTCCGCGTCGAGCACGAAGACGACGATGTCCGAACGCTGCACGGCGTCCTCGGTTCGCTGCGTGCTGAAGTATTCGACCGTGTCGTCCACGCGCCGCGCCTTGCGCAGGCCGGCGGTGTCAATCAGCACGTAGCGCGAGCGCACGCCCTCGGTCACGACCTCGAAGGGCACGTCCACCGCGTCGCGCGTGGTGCCGGCGATGGGCGTGACGACCACACGCGTGGAGCCGGTGAGGGCGTTGATGATCGAGGACTTGCCGACGTTCGGCCGGCCGACGATGGCGATCTTCAGGGGCTGGGCCGCCTTCTTCGGTCCGTCGCCCGGCGCGGCTCCGGCTTCACCTTCGGTTTCCGGCGCGGCGGCATCGGCCTCTTCTTCCGTTGCGCAAACCTCCGGCGCGGGCGGGAGAAATTTCACGGCCTCGTCCATCAAATCCTGCACGCCGCCGCCGTGGATGGCGGTGACGGCGAAAGTTTTGTCGAAGCCCAACGCCGCGAATTCGGGCACGCCCATTTCGAGGCGGAAATTATCCACCTTGTTCACGGCCACGAGCACCGGCTTGCCGGAGCGGCGCAACTTTTCCGAAACTTCGCGGTCCAGCGGCACGACGCCCTCCTGCACGTTGACGACGAGGATGATCAGCGTGGCCGATTCGATGGCGAGTTCGACCTGTTCGAGCGCGGCGTTGATGATGACGTCGTCGGATTTCTCGTTGCGCAGGAGGCCGATGCCGCCGGTGTCCACGAGCGTGAAGGGCCGGCCCTCCCACTCCGCCTCGGCGGTCACGCGGTCGCGCGTGACGCCCGGCCGGTCATGGACGATGGCGATGCGTTTCTTGACGATGCGGTTGAACAGCGCGGACTTCCCGACGTTCGGACGACCGACGATGGCGATGAGACCTGACATGGCGCCAGCATGGGCCAGAGCGGCGGCGAGAGCAAAGAGGAAAGGCGGGCGTCGTAAGGAGTGAGGAGTAATCCGTAATTTGAAACCAGCGTGCCGACGAAGACCAACGGCCGCGGTTACGCATTACTCCTTACTCGTCACGCCCAACTTCCGCTCGACTCCCGCGCCCGCGCCGCGTTTCATCCGCCCATGCTCGTTTCCCTCAACGGCCGGTTCGTGCCTGAAGCGCGCGCGACGGTTTCCATTTTCGACCGCAGCTTTCTTTACGGCGACGGCGTGTTCGAAACGATCCGCGTCCACTGCGGCATCCCCTTCATGTGGAAGGCGCACATCATGCGGCTCGTCGCCGGCGCGGCGACGTTGCGCATCCGGCCGCCCATCGCGCCCGACTTCCTGCTCGGCCACGCGCTCGAACTGCTCCGCCGCAACCGCGTGCGCGACGGCTTGCTGCGCGTGCAACTCTCGCGCGGCGTCGGCGTGCGCGGCTATTCGCCCAAGGCCGCCGACGCGCCGCTGCTGGTGATGACCACGCATCCAGCGCCTGCGGTGTCGGAGAAAAAAATCCCGCGCTGGCGGCTCATCACCGCGGACCTGCGCCTCCCGACTCGCGACGGCTTGTCGCCGCTGAAGACGAACGACCGCCTGCCGTTCATCCTCGCGCGCGCGGAGGCCGAGGACGCAGGCGCGGAGGAGGCGCTGCTGCTGAACACCGAGGACCGCGTGGCCGAGGCCGCGTCGGGAAACATTTTCTGGGTGGACCGGGGCGTCGTGTGCACGCCGCCGATCAGCGACGGTCCGCTCGCGGGCATCACGCGGCTGGCGGTGCTGCAAATCTGCGCGTCGCTCAGGCTCAAGACGCGCGAGGTGGGCATCACGCCGGTGGCGCTGCGGAAGAAGTCCGGTGTGTTTCTGAGCCAGAGCGCGTGGGGCATCGTGGAGATCGCGGCGCTGGACGGACGAAAGATTCGCCAATCGGAAGTCGTGGCGGAAATCTTCCAAGGCTACTGGGCGTTCCTGAAGCAGCTCTGCTCGCGGTTGGCGAGCGGAGAGGGGCGCATTTGATTGGGCTGATTCCTCTGCACGATTCTTGCCCACGAAACCTACGAAAAGGGATTCTTCCTTTCGCGCAGTTCGTGTGTTTCGTGGGCCTACCTCCGGGTGCCGATGCAGTAGGCCAAGCGGTCCGAGCGGAGAAAAATCTGGCCGTCGGCCACGGCGGGGCTGGCGTTGCACACGCCCGGGTCGTCGGCGATGACGTTGTGCGCGAGCAATTCAAACTGCGGCTTCGCGGCCACGACGTAGGTGCCCGAAGTGCGGCTGACGAAATAAAGCCGGCCGCCGCTGAGGATCGGCGAAGCGTAAATGCGGTCGCGCCGCTGGCCGGTGAGCGGTTGCTCGAAGACGATCTCGCCCGTCGCCGCCTTCGCGCAGTAGAGGATGCCGCGGGAGTCGTTCGCCCAATACAGATGGCCGTCGTGCACCACCGGCGAGCCGACGTTCGAGCCTTTCCTGATTTCCCAAACCACGTGCGACGCGGAGACGTCGCCGCTGCCGCCCGCGCGCACGGCCATCATCTGTCCGTTCGGACTGCCGAGGACGAACGCGATGCCGTCGCGCACCACGACGGAGGGACAAAGCTCCGCCGCCTGGATGCCGCGGCAGGACCACAATTCGCTCCCCGTCGCGGGATCGAAGGCGCGCAATCTGCGGCTCGCGTTCACGATCAACTCCTCGCGCGCGCCGACCTTAGCAAGCGTCGGCGTGTTCCACGACGCGGGAAAACCGCCGCGCACGCTCCACACGGTTTTGCCCGTGGTTTTGTCGAGGGCGAAAAGCGTGTCGCTCTCGATGGCGGCGTTCACGATGAGCAGATTGCCGTGGAGGATCGGCGAGGTGCCATTGCCCCAATCGTGCGCCTTCAATCCCACGCTCACGTTCCACAACGGCTGGCCGTCCATCGTGAAGGCGAACACGCCTTCGTTGGCGAAAAAGAAAAATACGCTCCGGCCATCCGTCACCGCCGAACCGGAGGCGTAGCCGTGCGTGGTGAGGTATTGGCCCTGATACGGCTTGTTGGGCTGCGTGGCTTTCACCGCGTGCGACCACAGGATTTTGCCGGTCGCACGGTCGAGGCAAAGCGCGTGGCGCGTGAGCCTGGCGATGTCGCCGGGATCATTCGTCGTCGCGCCGTAGCCCGAGTAGCTGGTGAGGAAGACGCGCGTGCCGCTGACAATCGGGCTGGACGAACCGGGCCCGGGCAGCGGCATGCGCCAGACGACATTCTCCTTTTCGCTCCACTTGAGCGGGATGCTGGTGTCGGCCGTCGAGCCGTCACCGTTCGGCCCGCGGAAGCGCGACCAGTCGGCGGCCCCGGCGGAAAATGAAACCACCGAAACGAAGAGCAGCGTGGTGCGGAGAAGCAAAGGAGTTTTCATGCGCTGCTGTGTCTGCCTGCGTTCTACGCCCACCCGGTGCCGCCCGCCACACGAAACATTTTGAGCCAGGGGAGTTAGGCGAAAAATGAGCGCGAAAAAATCTGATTCGGATTTTTCGCCCCCGATGTTTCGCCTGACTCGGGAAAACATTTTTTGATTCCGCCGCGCGCGTCCCTCCCCTAGCCTGCCGTCCGCATCACCATGAAAAAACTCTCCGCCCTTGCGGCCCTTTGCTTCCTCATCCCCGGCCTCGTGTCCGCCGCGCCGCCCAACATCGTCATCATCCTCGCGGACGACCTCGGCTACGGCGACCTCGGCTGCTACGGACACCCGACCATTCGCACGCCGAACCTCGACCGCATGGCGGCGGAGGGGATGCGCTTCACGGATTTCTACGTCGCGGCGGAAGTCTGCACGCCGAGCCGCGCGGCGCTGCTCACGGGGCGTTATCCGATCCGCAGCGGGATGGCGCACAATCAATTCCGCGTGCTGCGGCGCGAGTCGCTGGGCCATTTGCCGGACGATGAAATCACCATCGCCGCGCTGCTGAAGAAGCAGGGCTACGCGACGGGCGCGGTGGGAAAATGGCACCTCGGCAACTGGATGAACAACCCGGCGGGCCACCCGATGAAGCACGGCTTTGATTTCTACTTCGGCCTCCCCCACTCGAACGACATGAACGGCGTGCCCGGCAAGCCGAAGGGCGAGGACAACAGCACCGACCCGGACGCGAAGTGGTGGCAGCCGCCGCTTTTCGAGGGCCAGAAACTTCTCGAGCAGCCGACCGACCAGACGCAGCTCACGCGCCGTTACGCGGAGAAGTCGGTGCAGTTCATCCGCTCGCACAAGGGCGGGCCGTTCTTCCTCTACTTCGCGTCCACCTTTCCGCACACGCCGCTTTTCGCGTCGGAAAAATTTCGCAACAAGACCCCGCGCGGTCGCTATGGCGATGTCGTCGAGGAACTCGATTGGGCCGTCGGCCAGATCCTCGACACGCTTCGCAGCGAGGGGCTGGACAAAAACACTTTCGTTTTCTTCACGAGCGACAACGGCCCTTGGCTCATCCGCGGTCTCGCCGGTGGCAGCGCCGGGTTGCTGCGCGACGGCAAGGGCAGCACGTGGGAAGGCGGGATGCGCGAGCCGGGCATCGCGTGGTGGCCGGGAAAAATCCCCGCCGGGAAAGTCTGCCACGAAGTCGCGACGACGATGGACCTGCTGCCGACCATCGCGAAATTTGCCGGAACCAATGCGCCGAAGGATCGCGATCTGGACGGCGTGGACATCGCGCCGCTGCTCACGAACGCGGAGGGCACGGTGAAGCGCGAAGCCTTCTGCTACTACCGCGGCACGGAGCTGTTTGCCGCGCGGCTCGGCCCGTGGAAGGCGCACTTCATCACGCAAGCCGCCTACGGCGCCCCGAAGCCCGAGCCGCACGATCCCCCGCTGCTCTTCAATCTCGAAGCCGATCCCGGCGAGTCCTTCGACGTCAGTGCCGAGCACCCCGAAGTGATTGCAAAAATCAAGGCCGCCGTGGAGAAACACCAAGCGACCGTGAAGCCGGTGAAGAATCAGTTGATCGAGACGGTGGCGGCGAAAAAATGACCGAAGCCGGTGCCCGCGAACCACGCGAAAGACGCGAAATAATCGGCTTCGCCTTTCGTGTAATTCGCGTGGTTCGCGGGTAAATTCTTTTCCAATGAAAGCACTCCTAAATCTGGTCGGATTGTTCGCCGCGTCGCTCACGATCGCCGCGGCCGCGCAACCCAACGTCATCATCATCCTCGCCGACGATCTCGGTTATGGCGACCTCGCGTGTTACGGGCATCCCAAATTCAAGACGCCAAACCTCGACCGCATGGCCGCCGAGGGCGCGAAGCTGACGCAGTTCAACTGCCCCGCGCCGTTTTGCGCGCCCACGCGCGCGTCGCTGATGACGGGCCGGTATCCGTTCCGCTGCGGCATGACGCAGAACCCCGCGCCCGACGGCGGGCCGGGGGCGGACGGGCTGCACCTGCCCGAGACCGAGGTCACGCTCGCGGAGATTTTCAAAAAGGCCGGCTACGCGACGGGTATGATCGGCAAGTGGCACCTCGGCCACGCGAAGCCAGAGTGGCTACCGACGCACCGCGGCTTCGACGAGTATCTCGGCATCCCCTACTCGAACGACATGCGGCCCGTGCAACTCGTCGAGGGCGATCAGCGCGTGGAATATCCGCTCGTGCAGGCGACGGTCACGCAGCGTTACACGGCGCGCGCGACGAGCTTCATCGAGCGCAACCAGACGCGCCCCTTCTTCCTCTACTTCGCGCAGATGCTCGTCCACAAGCCGCTCGCGGTGGCGGAGAATTTTTACAAGAAAAGCGGCGCGGGACTCTACGGCGACGCGGTGAGCGAACTCGACTGGAGCGTGGGCCAGTTGCTCGCGAAGCTGAAGGAGCTGGGCCTCGACGCGAACACGCTCGTGCTCTTCACGAGCGACAACGGCGCGTGGTATGGCGGCAGTTGCGGCGGTTTGCGCGGCATGAAGGGCACCAGCTACGAGGGCGGCTACCGCGTGCCATGCCTCGCGCGCTGGCCGGGGAAAATTCCCGCCGGCCACGTCAGCGCGCAACCGGCGGTGATGATGGATTTGTTCGCGACGGTGCTGAACGCGGCGGGCGTCCCGGCGCCATCCGACCGCGTGCTCGACGGCAAAGACATCATGCCGCTTTTCACGAGCGAGGCGAAGAGCCCGCACGAAGTCGTCTTCGGCCATCAGGGCGCCCGGCTCGCGACGATTCGCGATGCGCAGTGGAAGCTGCACGTGCTCGCGACCAAGGAATCGATGGTGAACGGGACCGACCCCGGCGTGCGCTGGGCCGATCCGCGCGGGCCGGACGGCGTGACGATTCTCGCGCCTTACGAGCAGGCGCAGCCGAGCGAGCATCCGGGCGTGCGCGGTGGCGATCCCTCGAAGCCGATGCAGCTTTTCGATTTGAAAATTGATCCCGGCGAGCAGCACGACGTGGCCGCGGAGCATCCCGAGATCGTCGCACGCTTGAAGAAGTTCTATGACGAGATGAACAGGGACGTGCCGCCCGACACCACGGCTCCTGCCGGCAAGAAGGGGAAGAAGAAGTGACGCCCGGCAAGACGAAGTTCGAGTCCGCGCTCCAGGTCCGCCCGGACGATCTCGACATGTTCCGGCACGTCCACAGCAGCCGTTACATGGACTACGTGCTGGCGGCGCGCTTCGACCAGATGGCGCGCTGCTACGGCGTGCCGATGGAAAAATTTCTCGAGCTCGGCTTCGGCTGGGTGGTGCGGACGGCGCATCTCGAATTCAAGCGCCCGCTCGGTCTTGGCGAAAAAATGACCGTGCGCACCTGGGTGGACGAGATCACGAGCGACTCGGTGAAGGTGCATTTCGAAATCTTCAAGGAGCCGGCGCGCAAGCTGGCCTGCGACGGCTGGTGCCTTTACACGATGGTGAGCCTGAAGACCGGCCGCGCGGAGCCGATCCCGGACTGGATCGCGGCGAAGTATGCGGTGTGAGGGAAAATCCGAAGCGCGAAATCCGAAATCCGAATCAAATCCAAATTGCGAATGACCCCAGGACGAACGCACGGAGGACGCGCACGTTTTGCGCATTTGAACCTCGGATTTGTTTCGGATTGTTGGGCCTTGGTTGAACCTTCGGCCCCGCCATCGCGTCTGAGTCTCGCGACCGTTCCCGTGTGCGGAAACGAACGCCGAACGTGATACCGAAAATTTACACTGTATTTTGCACGCCCTGTGCTAATCTCCCCGCAGTTGCGCCTGCCTAATTTCATCATGCGTCTCCCCGCCCTGCTCCTCCTTCCGTTTCTGGCCGTGCCGTTGCTCGGTGCCACCGCGACCAACGAACTCAAAATCGAGCCCACCAAGATCTCGCTCGCCGGCCCGATCCGGCCCGGCCCGCGCGACGCGGACATCGCCCGGCTCGTCGCCCGCGTGCTCGAGAAGAATCATTATTCGCAGATGCCCTTCGACAAGGAGGTGTCCGCCAAGTTCCTCGACCGCTACGTCGAGACGTGGGATCCGCAACGCCTGCATTTTCTGGAGAGCGACCTCAAGGAGTTTGAAGTCTTCCGCGACAAGCTCGACTTTCTGACGATGGAGAAGGGTGACACCCAGCCGGCCAACCTCATCTACATGCGCTTCCGCGACCGCCTGCGCGAGCGCGTCGCCTACGTGAACGAAATTCTCCCGAAGGAAAAACTCGACTTCACCACCGACGAAAAAATCCTCCTCAATCGCAAGGACGCCCCGCGCCCGAAGACGCTCGACGAGGCGAAGCAGCTCTGGCGCGAGCGGCTCCGCTACGAGTTGCTCCAGGAAAAGCTGAACAAGAAGAAGCCGGCGGAGATGCTCGAGATCATCAGCCACCGTTACGCGCGGATGCACCGTTACACCGAGGAACTCGATGGCGACGACGTGCTCCAGGCCTACCTCACCGCGCTCGCGCACATCTACGATCCGCACTCGGATTACTTCAACAAGG
>JACQFS010000107.1 GCA_016199935.1 Verrucomicrobiota bacterium | reverse complement strand
CCGGAGGGAACCGGTCCCCGGCTCGAAGGCTACACCTGCGAATACGCCGTGGGCTTGAGGATGGTGTTGCCGATGTTGGTCACGATCTCCGGGTCGGTGAAGCCGGGCGTGGCGCTCATCTTTTTCCAATCGGGATGGCTGCGGAAGGCGTCCCAATTTTTCTCGCGCACCGCCATGTCGGGGAACACGAGCAGGTAGGTGAGGTTCGGCAGCTTCGGCCCGATGAGCGTCTCGCCGAAGAATACCGGCGCAAGGCCGGTCTTGCGGAAGAGCGCGATCTCGCCGGTGTCGAACATCTCGATCTTCTTCCGGTTCGCGGCCTTGCTGTGCGACTCGTAGCAGCGCAGCTCGAACACGCGCGGCTGCTTCGCGGGCAGTTCCATTTTCGGGATGCTGCCGAAGGCGAGCAGCAGCGAACTTTCCGCTCGCACGTAGGCCGGATCGGTCGCGGGAAGATTGGTAAATTCGGCCGCGCGCACGGCGGGGTCGGCGTCGAACTTCGCCTTCGCCGCGCTCAAGGCGTCGAATGAAGGCGAGGCGAGCAAAACATATTTCGCCGGCACGTGATTGCCGACGGCCACGTCGAACACGCCGACGTTCGCGACGCCGGCGCGGTTCCACGCGGGCACGGCGATCTTTTCAAAAAAGTCATCGAAGCGCGCCGGCATCGGACCGCGGCGCAGTGTGTAATGGCGCAGCTCGTAGTATTCGCGGGCGGCGGATTTTTTCGATTCGGCGGCAAAGGCGGAGCTCATGGCGGCAAGGCTGGTGGCGGCGAGGGAGGATTTCAAGAAGTCACGGCGTTTCATGGCGCGAGTGTGGCGGAAGCAAATGACGAATGTCGAATGACGAATGCAGCACGAAGCTGGAAATCCCAAACAGCCGCCGGGCTTGGATTGGTCATTCACCCGTCATTCGTCATTTCCCCAACTCAATCCCCACGGGGCAGTGGTCGCTGCCCTTCACGTGCGGTTGGATGAACGCGCGCGTGAGCCGCGGACGCAACGCGGTGCTGGCGAGGAAGTAGTCGAGCCGCCACCCGATGTTCCGCGCGCGCGCCGTGCCCATCGGGCTCCACCACGTGTAATGTCCCCCGCCCTTTTCAAATTCGCGGAACGTGTCCACGAATCCCGCCTCGACAAACGCGCTAAAACCCGCGCGCTCCTCGGGCGTGAAGCCGTGGTTCTTCACGTTGGCCTTCGGGTTCGCCAGATCAATCTCCGTGTGCGCCACGTTCAGGTCGCCGCAAAAGACGACGGGCTTCTTCTTCTCCAGCTTCCTGAGATGGCGGAGAAAATCCTGGTCCCACTGCTGACGGTAGGCGAGCCGGGTCAGCTCGCGCTTCGAGTTGGGGACATAAACATTTACCAAAAAGAAATCGCCGAACTCGGCGGTGAGCACGCGGCCCTCGTTGTCGTGCGCGTCGTGGCCGATGCCCTGTGTGACCTTGAGCGGCGCGTGCTTCGTGAGGATCGCGGTGCCGGAGTAACCCTTCTTCACCGCGCTGTTCCAGTGCGCCGAGTAATGCGCGGGCCAGACCGGCTCCACGTCCCCCGGCGTGCACTTGGTTTCCTGGAGGCACAGGATGTCCGGCGATTCGGCGGCGAGGTAATCGAGAAAATTTTTCCGCAACACGGCGCGCAGGCCGTTCACGTTCCACGAGATGAGTTTCATCGGACGCAATGGCTGGCGGGCACCGGCCGTTCACTCCTGGACCGCTTCATCCATGTGCTGTGCCGCGCGCATCACCAGGTCGGCCCACGGCGAGAGGATCGTGAGCGGCGTTTTGTCCGGCAGCGCCACTTCGCGCAGCCGGCCGCGCTTCCAGCCCATGATCTCGAAGAACGCCGCCTCACCCTGAAGCTCGCCGACGGCCGCGTGGACCACGTTGCCATTCTGAAAATACACCGTGCCCCGCCGGTCGGTGCCGGCAGTGAACTCGATGCCCGTCGCCGAGGCCGCGAGGCATTTCAACTGCACCAGGTCCATCGGCGTGAGCGCCGTGAGCAGCCCCTCGAACGACGCGCGCCCCTCCTTGTCCACCACCGCGCCGAGCACTTCGCGGATCACCTCCGCGAATTCCTTGATCTTCACCGGCTTCTCGAAAAACCGCACCGCGCCCGACTTCTCCGCCTTGCGCCGGTATTCGGGCAGCGCGTTGGCCGTCATGAAAATCGCGCGCGGTGCCGGCTGGCTCTCGCGCTTCAGGCCGCTGAGAAAATCAATGCCGTTGCCGTCGGGCAGCACCACGTCCAGCACGAACAGGTCGAAATCCTGCGCGGCCACGAGGCTCTCCGCCTTGCCCACGGACGCGGCGGTGTGAAATTTCGCCTCCGGCAACTCGCGCGCCAGCGCCGAGACGGTGAGGTGCGACGAGAGCACGTTGTCCTCGAGGAAAAGAATGTTGAATCGTTTTTCAGCCATAGTGGTCGCGTCCACCGAGTCCGAACACTGAACCCCACGCGGTTGCGGGAATAAATAGTCCATTGGCCGGAGGAGGCAAGTCAGCAATGCACCGAATGCAGCACGACGGCGATTCGCCCGCGGTCAACCAAGCGGGGAACCAAAGACCCACCCGCCTCAACACCTCACCCAACGATCATCCAAATCCAGCCGTCACGCGCCAAAAAATGGTAAGCCCATCGCCGGCGCAACGCCGACAAAGGCAAGTGACGAATGCGAACGCACGCCGCCGAACCAGAAGAACTTCCCACCCGCAACGCCGGAAAGGGCTCCGCAGCCCAGTGCTTCCACTGCGGAACCACCTGCGCTGGCACCCTTCACGTTTCGCGAGACCGGTCCTTTTGCTGTCCGGGCTGCCGCATGGTTTTCGACCTCCTCACGGAAAACGGTTTGGATCGGTTTTACCAGTTCGGCACGGCGGCGGGTGTGCGCGTCAATCGCCCGACGAAGGCCGAGCGGTTCCGCTTCCTGGACGAGCCGGCGGTGCGCGCGCGGTTGGTGGATTTCTCCAACGCGCAGTTGACACGCGTGACTCTCAGGCTGCCGGCGATTCACTGCATCGCCTGCGTGTGGCTGCTGGAGAACCTCTTCCGACTCAAGCCGGGCCTCGGTCAGTCGCAGGTGAACTTCCCGCGCCAGGAGGTGAGCATCGCCTTCGAGACCGCGCGCGTAAAATTGAGCGATGTGGCCGCGCTGCTCGCGTCGCTCGGCTACGAGCCGGAGCTGAAACTGGCCGACTTGGAGAGCCCGCCGCACCCGCGGGTGCCCCGCCGGTTGTGGGTGCAACTGGGCCTCGCGGGTTTTGCGTTTGGCAACGCAATGCTCTTCAGCATCGCGACCTACCTCGGGCTTGATGTCTTCTCCGGCCCCGCATTCCAGAAGCTGGTCGGCTTCATCAGCCTCGCGCTGGCGGTGCCGGTGGTGATCTACAGTGCGGCGGATTACCACCGCTCGGCTTGGGTGAGCTTGCGGCAGAAACTGCTGAACATTGATGTGCCGATTGCCGCCGGCGTCATCGCCATCTTCGCGCAGAGCACCTTCGAGGTCGTGAGCGGACGTGGTGCGGGCTACTTCGATTCGCTCTGCGGGCTGATCTTCTTCCTGCTGTGTGGAAAACTTTTCCAACAGAAGACCTACGAACGGCTGGCGTTCGATCGCGACTACAAGTCGTTCTTCCCGCTGTCGGTCACGCGCAAGCAGGGCCGGGCGGAGGAATCCGTTTCGCTGGCGCAGCTCGCGGTCGGTGACCATCTCCTGCTGCGCAACGGCGAACTCATTCCGGCGGATGCCAGACTCGTCGCCGGCCCGGCGGTGATTGATTACAGCTTCGTCACCGGCGAATCCGAGCCGGTGGAGAAGCAGGCCGATGATTATCTCTACGCCGGTGGCCGGCAGATCGGCGGGGCCATCGAAGTTGAAATGGTGAAAGGCGTGTCGCAGAGCTACCTGACCTCGCTTTGGAACCAGGATGCCTTCCGGAAGGACAAGACCGCCACGCTAAATGCGCTCACCAACACTTACAGCCAGCGCTTCACCAAGATCGTCATCGCCATCGCGGTCGGCGTGGCGGTGTTCTGGGCGTTCGTCGATCCGGCCAAGTCGCTCAAGTCCTTCACCTCCGTGCTCATCGTGGCGTGCCCGTGCGCGCTCGCGCTGGCGGCGCCCTTCGCGCTCGGCACCGCGCAACGTGTGCTCGCGCGGCGGAATGTCTTCCTGAAAAATCCCTACGTGCTCGAAACGCTCGCGATGGTGGATGCGGTCGTGTTCGACAAGACCGGCACGCTCACGGCGGCGGGCGCGGGTTCCGTGACGTGGACGGGTGCGCCATTGAGCGAGGCGGAGGAATGCTGGTTCTACTCGATGACGCGCCACTCGACGCATCCATTGCCGGTGCGAATCGGCGACGCCATCGCGCGCAATCATTTCCCCGAGCCGGTGCGCTCGTTTCTCGAAACCGCCGGCTGCGGAATGGAAGGCGCCGTGGCGGGCAACGAAATCTGGATGGGCTCGGGAGCCTGGCTGGAATCACGCGGGGTCGGCTGTAGGAGTCGGGGTGACGAGACTCTGGCTTCATCGGGAAAAAAGTCAGAGCCGCCTGACGTCGGCTCCTACGTCCATGTCGCGATCAACGGCAAGCATCGCGGCGCTTACGTGCTTGAAAGCGCCCTTCGTCCCGAGGCGGATGCACTCATCACCAAACTCGCGGAAAACTACGAACTCGCTCTCCTGAGCGGCGACCACGAGAGGGAACGCGCGCGTCTTGCCGGCCTGTTTGGCGAAGCGGCGCCCCTGCGCTTCAACCAGAGCCCGCTCAACAAACTCGGCTTCATCCGCGACCTCCAGCGCGATGGCCAGACGGTGATGATGGTCGGCGACGGCCTCAACGACGCGGGCGCGCTCAAGCAGAGCGATGTGGGCGTGGCCGTCGTGGAGAACGTCAATGCGTTCTCGCCGGCGAGCGACGTGATCCTGGCGGCGGGAATGGTGCCGCGCCTTGGCGACGTGCTGCGCTACGCGAAGCAGTCCGTGCGCACGGTGCGCGCGGCCTTCGTCATCTCCAGCCTCTACAACGTCGTGGGCGTCGCGATCGCGGCGAGCGGGAATCTCTCGCCGATCGTCTGCGCGATCCTGATGCCGCTGAGTTCCGTGTCCGTCGTTGCCTTTGCGTGCAGCGTCACCGCCTGGCTCGGGCGCGACTTGGCGGACGGAGCGCGGAGCTCCAGCTCCGCGCGAACCGCCGCTGAACGCGCAGAGCCGGAGCTCTGCGCTCCGAATCCGATGCAGGTGCGTCCATGAGCATCATCCTCATCCTCATTCCGTTGAGCATCCTGTTCGCGCTCGCGTTTCTCGGCGCGTTCATCTGGTCGGTGCGCTCCGGCCAGTTCGAGGACACCACCACGCCGCCGATGCGCCTGTTGCTCGATGACAAACAGATTTCCGACCGCCGGCCTGATTCCGAATCCAAATCAAAATGACACCATCCATGAACGTAGAAACCTTCCGCTACGACAACCGCATCGTCCGCGCGTTCGCGATCGCGACGGTCATCTGGGGCCTCGTGGGCTTCAGCGCCGGCCTGCTCATCGCGTGCCAGCTCTTCTGGCCGGAGCTGAACTTGAATCTCCAGTTCACCTCGTTTGGCCGGCTGCGTCCGCTGCACACGAACGCCGTCATCTTCGCCTTCGTGGGCAACGGCATGTTCATGGGCATCTACTACTCGCTCCAGCGGCTGTGCAAGGCCCGCATGTTCAGCGACACGCTTTCGTGGATCAACTTCTGGGGCTGGCAGCTCATCATCGTGAGCGCGGCGGTCACGCTGCCACTCGGCCTGACCACGAGCAAGGAATACGCGGAGCTCGAATGGCCGATCGACATCGCCATCGCGCTGGTGTGGGTGATCTTCACCGTCAATCTCTTCGGGACCATCATCAAACGCCGCGAGAAGCACATCTACGTCGCGATCTGGTTTTACATCGCCACCGCGCTCACCGTCGCCCTGCTCCACATCGTCAACTCGCTCGAGGTTCCGGCCGGTTGGTTCAAAAGTTACCCGCTCTACGCCGGCGTGCAGGACGCGCTCGTGCAATGGTGGTATGCGCACAACGCCGTCGCGTTCTTCCTCACCACGTCCTACCTCGGCATGATGTATTATTTCCTGCCGAAGGCGGCGGAGCGGCCGGTGTTTTCGTATCGGCTTTCGATCATCCACTTCTGGGCGCTGATTTTCATCTACATCTGGGCGGGGCCGCATCATCTGCTTTACACCGCGCTTCCGGACTGGGCGCAATCACTCGGCATGGTTTTCTCCATCATGCTCGTCGCGCCGAGTTGGGGCGGAATGTTGAACGGACTGCTCACGTTGCGCGGTGCGTGGCACAAGTTGCGCGAGGAGCCGATGCTGAAATTCATGGTCGTCGCGCTGACGGCCTACGGCATGGCCACGCTCGAAGGCCCGATGCTCTCGATCAAGTCGGTGAACGCCCTTTCGCACTACACCGACTGGACGATCGCGCACGTCCACACCGGCGCGCTCGGGTGGAACGGCTTCCTCACTTTCAGCGTGCTCTACTGGCTCTTCCCGCGCCTCTACAACACGAAGCTCCACTCGCTCAAGCTCGCCAACTGGCACTTCTGGCTCGGGCTCCTCGGCATGATGTTCTACGTCATCCCGATGTATTGGAGCGGCATCACGCAGGGGTTGATGTGGAAACAATTCACGAGCGAAGGCTTCCTCCAATATCCGAATTTCCTCGAGACCGTGCTGCAACTTTTCCCGATGTATCGGCTGCGCGCCATCGGCGGAACATTCTACATCCTCGGCGCGTGCCTCATGGCTTACAACCTCTACCGGACCGCCAAGAGCGGCGTGTTCGTGCCGGAGGTGGAAGTGCAGGCGCCGTCACTGCGTGATACGCCGGCGCACGAGTCTGATGCGAAGATCGGCTGGGGCCATCGCTTTCTCGAAAGCAAGCCGATGCTGCTCGCGATGCTCGCGCTCGTCGCCGTGCTCATCGGTGGCGTGGTGGAGTTCATCCCGATGTGGATCGTGAAGGAAAATGTTCCGACCATCGCGGCGGTGAAGCCTTACACGCCGCTCGAAGTGCTCGGGCGGGACATCTACATCCGCGAAGGCTGCGTCGGCTGCCACTCGCAGATGATCCGCCCGTTCCGCAGCGAGACGGAGCGCTACGGGGAGTATTCCAAGGCGGGCGAGTTTATTTACGATCATCCGTTCCTCTGGGGCTCGAAACGAACCGGCCCCGATCTGCACCGCATCGGCGGCAAATATCCCGACGCGTGGCATTTCAACCACCTGGATGACCCGCGACTCACGTCGCCCGGTTCGCTCATGCCGCGTTACTCGTGGCTGCTGACGCAGAAGCTCGACACGACCTCGCTGCCCTCACGGCTCGGCGCGCTGCGCAAAATCGGCGTGCCGTATCCGGCGGGATTTGAAAACGGCCCGGCGCAAAAAGATCTCGCCGCGCAGCAGCAGAAAGTTGTCGCGAACCTCGCGCAAGGCACGATCACCAACTCCCCCGCCGACCGCGAGATCGTCGCGCTCATTGCCTATCTCCAGCGCCTCGGCACGGACATCAAGGCGCCGCCCGCGCCCGCGGCACCGGCCGCGTCCAAACCGGCGGGAGCCAACTGAACTTCAACCCCGAAAACCTGAACGACCATGATTAAGAATGTGCTCAGCGACATTGGCGGCGTCGGCATTTACGGCGTCATTTCCATCTGCCTGTTTTTCACCGTGTTCTCCGGGGCGATTTTGGTTTCGCTGATGATGAGCCGCCGCACCGCGCGGACCCTCAGCGAACTACCGCTCGACGACGGCGAGAAAATTTTCCCACCGAAAGGAGTTGCCCATGAATGACGATCCCAAAGAACCGAAGCTGCTCGACCACGAGGCCGACGGCATCCGCGAACTCGACAACAACCTCCCGCGCTGGTGGGTGTGGATGTTCTACCTCTGCATCGCCTACGCCGTTGGCTACCTGGCGTATTACCACGTGTTCAAGGTCGGCAAGCTTCAGGCCGCCGAATACGAGGAGGAGTGGAAAGCCGGCGAGGCGATCAAGTCCGCGGCCATTGCGAAATTCGAGGCCACCATTGCCACCATGCAACCTTCGCGGGACCAGGCCGAACTGGGTCAGGGCCAGCAAGTGTTCATGACCTACTGCGCGCCCTGTCATCGTCCGGATGGCGGTGGCCTCGTCGGCCCGAATCTCTGCGACGACTACTGGATTCACGGCTCCAACTTCGTGGACAACGTGAAGGTCATCATCAACGGCGTGCCGGACAAAGGCATGTTGACCTGGCGCGGCTTGCTCAAGCCGGCGGAGATTCGCGCGGTCGCCAGTTACATCTACACCCTGCGCGGCACCACGCCGCCAAATCCGAAACCGCGCGAGGACCAGGCGCCCAAGGCACCCGCCGGGCCGAGTCCGTTCGAGTGAACCACCGTGACTGGCGCGGCCGGATGAACCGCGCCAGTCCGACCACATGAGCGTCACCCCCACCAATCTCCCGTCCGCCGAAGAGCCTCACTCCGACCCGCGCGGCGTCGCGCAGGAGATCCAGTGGGAGGATTACCGTGACCATCTCGCCACCGCGGACAAGGACGGCAACCGCCGGTGGGTTTATGCGAAGCAGCCGGGCGGAAAATGGCACACGCGGCGCGCTTGGGTCGCGGCGCTGCTGATCGTCATCATGTTCGCGGGCCCGTGGGTTCGCATCAACGGCAACCCGCTTCT
Organism: Verrucomicrobiota bacterium; assembly: GCA_016199935.1. Classification (GTDB taxonomy): domain Bacteria; phylum Verrucomicrobiota; class Verrucomicrobiia; order Limisphaerales; family JACQFS01; genus JACQFS01. Next base: position 22,387 of record JACQFS010000107.1, on the reverse strand, counting down.
GTTGATCAACATCCTCGAGCGGCGCTTCTCCATCCTCGGCCAGATCTTCTGGCCGCAGGACACCGTCATCTTCGCCGTCGCGATGCTCGTTTTCTTCGCGGGCATCATGATTTTCACGACCGCCTTCGGCCGCCTCTGGTGCGGCTGGACCTGCCCGCAGACGGTGATGATGGAAATGGTCTTCCGCAAAATCGAATATCTCATCGAGGGAGACTTCCAGGAACAGCGCACGCTCAACGCCGCACCGTGGAGCGTCGGGAAAATCGCCGCCAAGTTCGCCAAGCACGGCATTTTTTTCGCCGTCTCATTCGCCATCGGCAACACGCTCCTTGCTTACCTCATCGGCAGCGAGCAACTCCTCGCGATCCAGTTCGACGATCCGCGCAATCACCTCGTCGGCCTCACGTTCATGATCCTCTTCACGCTGCTCTTCTACGCCATTTTTGCGCGCTTTCGCGAGCAGGCCTGCACGTTCATCTGCCCTTACGGCCGCTTCCAATCCGCGCTGCTCGATGAGAACACGATGGTCGTCGCCTACGATCACAAGCGCGGCGAGCAGCGCGCCCCCCTCGCCCGCGGCCAGACCCACGAACAGCGCGCCGCTTCGGGCCACGGCGACTGCGTGAACTGCCGCGCGTGCGTGGTCGTGTGTCCGACCGGCATCGACATCCGCAACGGCGTGCAGATGGAGTGCGTGAACTGCACCGCGTGCATCGACGCCTGCGATCACATCATGGACAAGATCGCCCGCCCGCGCGGCCTCATTCGCTTCGCCTCGCTCAACAACATCGCCACGGGTGCGAAGCAGCGGTTCACCCCGCGCATGAAGCTCTACTCGACCATTCTGGCCGGATTGATTTTCCTTTTCCTCTTTCTCGTCTTTACGCGCACCGACGTGGAAACGTCGCTCCTCCGTGCGCCCGGTTCGTTGTTCCTCACCACGGCTGAAGGCAAGCTCGAGAATCTTTACACCATGAAGATCGTGAACAAGACCAGGCACGACATCCCGATTGAACTCCGGCTGGAGAACATCCCAGGCGCCGTCAAGGTAATGGGCGCGGCCGATCTCACCGCGCCCGCTGCGAAACTCGTGCAGACGTCCGTGCTCGTCGAACTCGACCCCCAACTCGTGAAAGGCCCCAACACCCCGCTCAAAATCGGCATCTACTCGAAGGGCAAGCGGCTGGAAACGGTGAACACCTCGTTCGTCGGACCACGCAAATGACCACCTTGAACTCCATCCTCCGCAATCCCTGGCCCCATGCGATCGCCGCGTGGTTCATCCTCTGCATCATCGGCGTCGTCGCGTGGGTTTCGTTCACCATGCGGCAAAACACGGAACTCGTCGGCGCGGATTATTACGATCAGGAAATCCGCTACCAGCGGCAGATCGAACGGCTCGGGCGCACGCAGTTCCTGACCGCGCAAGTCACCGTCGCGTATGACGCGAAGCAGCGAAGGGTCACCGTTACGCTGCCCGGCGACCATGCTGCACAGGCGAAGGGCGTGATCCGTTTCTACCGCCCGTCCGACGCCCGGCTCGATCGAGAGATTCCACTCAAAGTCGGCGCCGCGGGTTCGCAAACCGTCGACAGCACCACCTTGCGAACGGGGCTTTGGAAGGTTCGTGTGCAGTGGAAAGTCGGCGCCGAGGAATTCTTCGTTGACCGCCCCTTGGTCATCACCCCGCAATCCTGACCCGCCATGGAACTCTGGACCGCATTTCTGCTTGGCCTGGTGGGCAGCGCCCACTGCGCGGGCATGTGCGGTCCGTTGGCCCTCGCGCTGCCACCCACGGGTCGCTCGCGGGCCACGTTCGTCGCCGGCCGGCTGGCTTACAATCTCGGACGCGTAATCACCTATTCCGCTCTCGGCGTGGTCTTCGGGCTCATCGGCCAGAGCCTCGCGCTCGCGGGATTGCAACGCTGGGTTTCCGTCGCCGCGGGTGCGGCGATCCTCCTCAGCCTGCTGGCTTCGTCGCGCTTCGCGCTTGGCGTCCCGGCCATCAACGCCGTGGATTGGCTCAAGTCCGGGCTGGGAAAACTTTTGCAGCGACGCTCGCTCGCCTCCGTCTTCGCGCTCGGTCTGCTCAACGGCCTGCTGCCCTGCGGTCTCGTTTACGTCGCCGCCGCCGCCGCGACGGCCAGTGGGGATTTTCTGTTGGGTCTGGAATCCATGGCCGCCTTCGGCCTCGGCACCGTGCCGATGATGCTCGCCTTCGGCCTCATGGGACCGAAGCTCCAGTTCACCCTCCGCTTCCGGCTTCAACACCTCGTCCCGGCGAGCGTTGCCGTCGTCGGTATGCTCCTCGTGCTGCGCGGTCTTGCGCTCGGCATCCCGTATCTGAGCCCGCCGACCGGCGGTGCCTGCGCGCTTTGCCACTGAAACGGGTTCCGATTTCGTGTCCCGGCGCTGGATTCCCCAAGGCGACTCAGCTAGTAAACCTCCGTGAGCAAACTTGCCGGCAAAGTCATCGTCGTCATCGGCGGCACCAGCGGCCTCGGGCTCTCCGCGGCGAAGGCCTGCGTGGCCGAGGGCGCAAAAGTCATCGTCGTGGGCCGCGATGCGGAAAAAGTTTCCGCCGCGGAAAAAGAATTGGGCAAGGCCGGACTCGGCGTCGTGGGCGATGCCTGCTCGCCACAGACCGCGCCCGCGGCCATCGCCACCGCGGTGCTGAAGCTCGGCGGCTTTCACGGGCTCTACCACGTCGCCGGCGGCAGCGGCCGGCGCAAAGGCGACGGGCCGTTGCACGAACTGACCGACGAAGGTTGGGAATTCACGCTCAACGAAAATCTCACCTCGCTGTTCTGCTCCAACCGCGCCGCCGCGCAGCAGTTCCTCAAGCAGGGCACGGGCGGCAGCGTGCTCAACATGGGCAGCGTGCTCGGCTTCGCGCCCTCGCCGCGCTATTTCGCCACGCACGCCTACGCGACGACGAAGGCCGCGATCATCGGCCTCACCAAATCCGCCGCCGCGCATTACGCCGGCGCCGGCATCCGCTTCAACGTCCTCGCCCCCGCGCTGGTCGCCACGCCGATGTCGGCTCGCGCACAGAACGACGACGAGGTCATGCTCTTCATCAAGACCAAGCAGCCACTCGACGGCGGCCGCATCGGCCTGCCCGGAGACCTCGACGCCGCGGCGGTATATTTTCTGAGCGACGATTCAAAATTCTGCACCGGCCAGGTGCTCGCCGTGGACGGCGGCTGGAGCGTGAGCGAGGGACAGGTTCCGCTGCCCGGCAAGGCGGAGCCGCAGGCACAAGGCGAGAGCGTGTTCGGAAAACTGGGAAGGCTGTTCGGGAAACTGACCTCGGGAAAATGACCTACCTCCTCGGCATTGACCTCGGCGGCTCCAGCATCAAGGCCGTCGCCGTGACGCCCGAGGGCCGCACGCTCGCGCAGGTGAACGAACCCTTCGTGGACCACGACCTGGAATGGGCCGTGAAGCTGCGCGCACTCGCGGCGCGGCTGCAACGCGAGCAGGGCGCGCCCGCCGCGGGCATCGGCATCTCCGCGCCCGGCCTCGCGGCGAAGGACGCGCGCAGCATCGCCGTCATGCCCGGACGATTGCTCGGCCTCGAAGGGTTGGATTGGACAAAACATCTCGCCGCGCCCCGGCCCGTGCCCGTGCTGAATGACGCCCACGCCGCGTTGCTCGGTGAAGTGTGGCTCGGCGCTGCACGCGGACTGGAGAATGTTTTCATGTTCACCCTCGGCACCGGCGTCGGCGGTGCGGCGATGGTGGACGGCCACCTGCTCAAGGGCGCCATCGGCCGCGCCGGCCATCTCGGTCACGTCGTCCTCGACTGGAACGGGCCGCTCGACGACTTCAACACGCCCGGTTCGCTCGAACGTTTCATGGGCAACAAGTTCATCGCGCAGCGCACCGGCGGCCGCTACGCCACCACGCACGAACTCGTCGCCGCCGTGCAGTCGGGTGACGCCGCGGCGCGCGAGCTTTGGCTCCAATCCGTCCGCGCGCTCGGCGCGAGCATCGGCTCGCTCATCAACGTCCTCGATCCTGACGCCGTGATCGTCGGTGGCGGCATCGCGCGCGCGGGCGCGACGCTGTTCGAGCCGCTGGAAAAATTTGTCCGCCAGTATGAGTGGCAGGCCGCCGGTCACGTCGCGAAGATTCTTCCCGCTCAACTGGGTGATTTCGCCGGCGCCTATGGCTCGGCCTGGAATGTTTTGAAACGTTTTTGACCCTGCGACCGTCCAAGTCAGCATGAAGCATCGGTTCCACGTCCTGGCCCTGATCGCCGCGCTTTGTGCCACGGCGCTCCCCGCCTTGGCGGCGAAGCGGGCCGCGCCGCCCGTGAGCAGCGACCCGGAGGTGCAAGCCGTGCTCGACCGCGTGGTGAAACGCGCGACGGCGGAGCTGGACAACGACACGCAGTTCAACGCGCGCTACGCCTGGACCCGCACCAAGCGCACCGACACCAAGGACGGCAAAGGCAAACTGGACAAGCGCACCGACAAGACCGCGAGCCACGATCCCTCCACCACGCCGCCGCCGACCCAGACCGCGACCTACACCGGCCTCGAACCGGCCGCACCCGCCGACCCGAAATCCACGAAGGTCTCGAAGAAAGATTTTCTCCTCTCGCCGGAAATTCTCGGCCGCTACAAGTTCACACTCGGCGGCCGCGAGTTGCTCGACGGCCGGCCCACGATCATCCTCGATTTTGTCCCCGCCAGCCGGAAACTTCCGGACAACGAGTTCAAGGATCGCTTCATCAACAAAGCCGCCGGCCGCGTGTGGGTGGACGAAGCCGACGGGGCCATCGCGAAGTGCAACCTCCACCTGACCGAGGAGGTCACGGTCGTCGGCGGCCTCATCGGCGTGGTGCGGGTGGCGAAATACGATTTCGACCGCGGCCGCACCGCCGATGGTCTGTGGTTCACGCGCACGATGAACTGGCACGTCGAGGGCCGGCAGTTGCTGAGCAAAAAAATCTACGACTACCACGAGGAGAAGAAGGACTTGCGCAAGGTTTGGTGAGGCACGCGCCGTCGAACCGGCGCGGTCGGATTCTACAAATCACCGGAACGCCCTGGCCTTCCCACACGCGGGCGGATTGTGTTCAATGTCGGCAACGGGCAATCTCCCGACCGATGAACGCAACTCAGGACTACCTCGCCAGATGCCGCGACCTCGTCGCGGTTGTTGAATCACAACAGGCCGCCATCGCGCAGGCCGCGGATTGGTTTTCAAAAACCATCCTCGCGGGCCGCATGGTCCACCTCTTCGGCTCCGGCCACAGCCGGATGCTCATCGAGGAAATGTGGCCGCGCTACGGTTCGTTTCCCGGCTTCAATCCCATCGTCGAACTCTCGCTCTCGTTCCACAACCTCGTCGTCGGCGCGAACGGCCAGCGGCAGGCGATGCATTTGGAAAATGTCAGCGGCCTCGCCGAACGCATCCTCCGCAACTTCGATCTCTCGCCGCTCGACTCCGCGCTCGTCGCCTCGTCCGGCGGTTGCAACGTGGTGCCCATCGAGATAGCGGAGTTGTTTCAAAAGCGCGGCATCAAAGTGGTCGCCATCATCAGTCGCCAACACTCCGAGCCGAGCCGGAGCGGACGCGCGGACGGCAAGAAGGTGCAGGACTTCGCCGACCTCGTGCTCGACACCGGCGCGCCCGCGGGCGACGCGATGGTGAAGGTGCCGGGCCTCGACACTGCCGTTGCGCCCGGCTCGACCGTGGGCGGGTGCATGCTGATCAACTGCCTCAAGGCCGAGGTCGCGGCGCGGCTCACCCGGGCCGGCCAGCCGCCGAAGGTGCTCACGGCTTCGTGCGTAGCTGGCCCGCAGCGCTCCGCCGAACTCTTCGAGGCCGCCTACGACGAGCACGCGCGGCGGCTCGCGAAACTTTACGAAAATCTCGGAGCACATTGATCCGCCACACTCATGCGTGTCTGGACCCTTCACCCAAAACATCTCGACGCCAAGGGCCTCGTGGCCCTCTGGCGCGAGGCGCTTCTCGCGCAGAAAGTTTTGCGTGGCGGGACGCGCGGCTACCGGCATCACCCGCAACTCGCGCGGTTCCGCGCCCGGCGCAATCCCGTGGCCGCAATCGGAAGTTACCTGCGCGCCGTGGCCGCCGAGGCCCGGCAGCGCGGCTATGCTTTTGACGAATCCAAAATCGCCCCGGCTCGCACGCGAACGAAGCTCTCGGCCACGCGGGGGCAGCTTCTTTACGAGCGGAAGCATTTGCTGAAAAAACTCCGCCGGCGCGATCCCGCCCGGGGCCGCGAACTCCATCGGACCAGGGAGCCGGAGGCGCATCCGTTGTTCCGCATCGTGCCGGGAGGAATCGAACCGTGGGAAATCACGGAAGCCCGCCGCATAAAATAAAAATCATGAGCACGCAGATTCTCCTCGTGGAATGTGACGACCGGCGCGGCCTCGTGCACGCCATCACCGGCGTGCTTCTCAAGCACGGCGTGAACGTGGTGGGCAACCAGGAGTTTGTGGACCGCACCCCGGCGCGCTTCTTTATGCGCACGGAATTCGACGGCACCGTGGACGCGCCACGACTCGAAGCTGAAGTGCGCGCCGCGTTGCCCGCTGGCGCGACCGTGCGGCTCTCCGACCTGAAGCCCAAGCGCGTCGTGGTGCTCGTCTCGAAGGAACATCATTGCCTTGGCGACATTCTCATCCGCCACGAGTTCGGCGAACTCAACGCGCAAGTGCTCGCGGTGCTGGGCAACCACGCCGCGCTCCAGCCGCTCGTCGCCAAGTTCGGCCTGCCGTTTCATTTTATCAGCCACGAGTCGCTCACGCGCGAGGCGCACGAAGCGGAACTGCTCAAGGTCGTCGAGCATCTTCAGCCCGACTACCTCGTGCTCGCAAAATACATGCGCGTGCTGACGCCGGCGTTCGTGCGCCGCTTTCCCGCGCGCATCGTGAACATCCATCACTCGTTTCTCCCCGCGTTCGCGGGCGCGCGGCCGTATCAGCAGGCGTTCGACCGCGGCGTAAAAGTCATCGGCGCCACGGCGCACTTCGTCACCGAGCAACTCGACGAGGGACCGATCATCGTGCAGCAGGTCATGCCCGTGGACCACACGCACACGGCGCATGATCTCTCGCAAGCCGGGCGCGACGTGGAGCAAATGGTCCTCGCCCGCGCGTTGCGGCTGGTGTTCGAGGACCGCGTGTTTCTCTGCGGCAATCGCACGGTTATTTTCGACTGAAGCGCCTTACCAGAATTTCCCATGAAAGAACAACCTCTGCGGACGACCGTCATCGGCAGCTATCCCTTCCCCGGCTGGCTGGAATTTGCCGCCCAGCACCTCGACAAGTTTGGTGAGTCGGATCGCACCGAGCTGATTGACGACGCCGTGAGCATCGCGATGAAGGACCAACTCGACGCCGGGCTGGATGTCATCACTGACGGCGAACAGACGCGGCTGGATTTCAATTTGAGTTTCTACGGTTTCATTGAGGGCATCGAACTGGAGGGCGCGCCGCCGCGCCGCTTCGGTCCGCCGGCGCACGACCAGCGCGGCAAGCACAAGGTCACCGGCGAACTCCGCGCCCCGCGCGGCCTCGGCGCCGTGGATGATTTCGACCGGCTCAAGCACCTTGCCTCATCTGCCATTTCCCATCTGCCATCTGCCGTCACGCTGAAAGCGTCAGTGCCCGGCCCCTACACACTTTCCGGTCGTCTGCTGCCCAGCGCGCAATATCCCGATCGCTGGGCGCTCACCGAGGCGTTGCTGCCGCTCGTGCGCGCGGAACTGGAGGCGCTCGTCGAGGCCGGCTGCCGCGAGATCACCGTGGATGAGCCGAGCATGAGTTGCTACGCGCACCTCCAAGACCCGCGCCGCTTCGTGGACCTTTTCAATCGCACCGTCGAGAGTGTCGCGGGCAAATGCCACCTCTCCACGCACCTGTGCTTCGGCAACTACAAGGCGCGCGCCATCGGCCCGCGCCGTTACGCGCCGATGTTCCCGGCGTTCCTGGACCTGAAGGTGGACGAGATACACGTGGAGATGGCGAGCCGCGAATTTGCCGAACTCGAACTCATTTCCGAAATCACGAAGCGCAAGGACGTGGCGGTGGGCATCATTGACGTGAAGAGCTACTACGTGGAAACGCCCGACGACGTGTCGGAGCGGGTGCGTCGTTGCCTGAAGCACGCGCCCGCCGACCGCCTCTCCTTCGCGCCCGACTGCGGCCTGAGCCAGACGGCAAGGTGGGCGGCGAAGCAGAAGCTGAAGAACATGGTGGAGGGAGTGAAGCGAGTGCGGAAGGAACTTAAAATCGGGTCGGCATGAGGAATCGCAATCCAATTGACCGGGCTGCGGTCATCAAACACGTTTGTGAAGCACTCGAAAGAGGCGGCCCACAGACGGCGGCTTCAATCGCCATAACCGAGTATCCATTCGAGCCGCCGCCTGACATCAAACGCAAGACGTCTCCGGAGACATCGCTTCGCATCTTCGCACGCGACGGGTTCCTTGATCGCTATTCCGGGGACAAATTGATTTTCCCAGGAACGCTGAAGATTCTTTCGCTGCTAATGCCGAAAGAGTTCCCTTACCATCCGAATTGGAAGGCGACTGAATGCCACCTGATGTATTGGGAGCTGCTACCAACGCTCGATCATGTGCAGCCGTTAGCGCGAGGTGGCACGGACACTCCAGACAATCTCGTAACCACCTCCATGCTCCGAAACGCCATCAAGGCAAACTGGACGTTGAAAGAAACTGGTTGGAAGCTGCGACGAAGGGGCAATCTAGATAAGTGGGACGGCCTCTTGAATTGGTTTTTGAAGTTGGTGGGTAGTCGCCCGGAGTTGCTAACCGATAGTTATGTGCGGAGATGGTTTCGTGCAGCGTCGAAAGTATTTCCGAAGTGACATGATAAAACCATTTCTTCAGGACGACGCCTTCCTCGCCGATGTGCGCGAGGCGGGGCGTGACCCGAACCAACTCTCGATCTGGTGGCTCGGGCAGAGCGGGTTCCTCGTGCAATGGCGCGGCCGGCATTTGCTGCTCGATCCGTATCTCTCCGATTCGCTCACCAAGAAATACGCGACGACCGATAAGCCCCACACGCGCATCACAGAGCGCGTCATCGCCCCGGAGCGCCTCGACTTCATTGACCTCGCCACCTCGTCCCACAACCACACCGATCACCTCGACGCGGAGACGTTGCTGCCGCTGGCCTCGGTGAATCCGAAGCTGCAACTGGTCATCCCCGAGGCGAACCGCGCGTTCGTCACCGATCGGCTGAAATGTCCGCGCGAATTTCCGCACGGGCTGGATGCGGGGGTGTCGCTGACGCTGGGCAATTTCACCTTCCACGGCATCCCGGCGGCGCACAACGAACTGGATCGCGACGCCGAGGGCCGGCACAAGTTCCTCGGCTACGTGATCGAGGCCGGCCCGTGGCGCATCTACCACAGCGGCGACACGAAACTTTTTCCCGGCATGGAGGAATGGCTGCGGCCTCTCAAAGTGAGCGTGGCGCTGCTGCCCGTCAACGGCGACCGGCCCGAGCGCCGCGTCGCGGGCAATCTCGATGGCAAAGAGGCCGCGCAACTCGCGCACGCCATCGGCGCGGACGTGGTGATCCCGTGCCACTACGATTTGTTTGAGTTCAACACGGCGACGCCGGACGGGTTCGTTGGCGAATGCCGGCGGCTGCACCAGCATTATAGCGTGCTGCAAAACGGCGAACGCTGGAGCGCGGCGAAGATGGTGGTGTGACCGGCACGAGCCGGACCTGCGGCTGAGCCGCTGCCGCTCAGGTGGGGCGAGGCTCTGCCGAGTCACCATTTCGAGCCGAGCGAGGCGAGCGGGGCGAGTTTCTCCGGCTTCGGCCACGCCAACCCGAGATGCTCGCTGCGCTCGCGCCTTGCTCCGCAAGGCAGTCAGTGGCTCGGCAGGAGCCTCGCCCCACCGGGACGAAGGCGCAGACTGGCGGAGTCTCGTCACCTCGACTGCTACGAGGCTTGCCTCACTCCGCCTTCTTCTTTTTCTGTCCGCCCTTTTTCTTCGGAGCGGCGTCTGGCGCTTGCGGCTCGTTGTCGAAGGCTTTGTTGCCGTAAGCGCTGCGCGGAATTTCGGCGGGAAACTTCAGCTCCGTCTTCAGCCGCGACATTTCCTGCGTGAGTTGGGCGACAATTTCGGCGTAGGCGGGATCCTTCGAGTAGTCGCGCATTTCGTTCGGATCCTTCTTGCGGTCGTAGAGTTCCCAGTAGTCCACATCGGGCTTGTAGAAATGCACCAGCTTGAACTGATCCGTCACCACGCCCTCGTGCGGACGGACGTGATGCGGCGTGGGATACTCGTAGTAGTGGTAATAAAAACTTTTGCGCCAGTCCGCAGGCGTCTGGCCGGCGAGCAACGGGCGCAGGCTGTGGCCCTGCATGTCCTTCGGCACCGGGAGACCCGCGGCGTCGAGGAACGTCTCGGCGAAGTCGAGGTTGGAAACAATTTCATGGTTCACGCTGCCAGGTTTCGTGACGCCGGGCCAGCGCACGAGCAGCGGCGTGCGCAGCGACTCCTCGAAAATCCACCGCTTGTCGAACCACCCGTGTTCGCCAAGGTAAAAGCCCTGATCCGCCGAATAGACGACGATGGTGTCCTTGTCCAAACCCTCCGCCTTCAGATAATCCAGCAGCCGCCCGACGCTCTCGTCCACCGACTTGATGCAGCCGAGGTAGTCGTGCATGTAGCGTTGATACCGCCAGCGGACGAGGTCCTTGCCCGTAAGGTTCGCGGCGCGAAACTTCGCGTTGCGCGGTTCGTAGTAGGCGTCCCACTTCCCCTTCTGCTCCGGCGTAAGTTGGCCTGGCGTCACCAGCTTCGCGTCGCGCAGGGTGAACGTTTTCTCGATGCTCATGTCCTGATCGCGCACGGCGAGGCCGCGGTTGGCGTAGTCATCGAAGAGCGTCTCCGGCTCGACGTGTTTCCTGTCATTGTCCCAGCCAAGATTTTTCAGGTTCGGCTCCCACTCACGATGCGGCGCCTTGTGGTAGCACATCATGAGGAACGGCTTCGATTTGTCGCGGCTCTTCAACCAGTCGAGCGTGAGGTCGGTGATGAGATCCGTGGTGTAGCCTTCGAGCTTCACCGGCTTGCCGTTGTCAATCATCGCCGGGTTGTAATACACGCCCTGCCCCGGAAGAATTTTCCAGTAATCAAATCCCACCGGGTCGCTGATGAGATGCCACTTGCCGATGACGGCGGTCTGGTAGCCGGCGGCGTGGATGTCTTTCACGAACGTCGGCTGGCTCGGATCAAACTTGCTGTTCGAATTGTTGTAAAAGCCGTTGAGGTGATTGTATTTCCCCGTCAGCACCGTCGCGCGGCTCGGGCCGCAGATGGAGTTCGGCACCATCGCGCGCGTGAAGAGCATTCCCTCCTTCGCGATGCGGTCGAGGTTCGGCGTCTGCAAAAGTTTGCGCGGGTCGTTGTAGGCGCTGATGGCCTGATAGGCGTGGTCGTCGGAGAAAATAAAGAGGATGTTCGGCTGCTTCGCGGCGGCGAATGCGGCCAGGGTGAACAACGAAGACACGAAGGCGCAAAGGAAGATTCGTTTCATAGCGTGGGTGGGGTTGTAACAGGGAGCGGACGGCGCTGGCGAGAATTTGATTCAGCGCACGGCTTCAAGAACGGCCATCCGAAAAGCGCCGTCGCCGCTGCGCTCTGCCGGCGCAGTCCAAAGGGCGTCTTGGAGTGCGGTGGCAAGCGAAGGGCGACGCCGCATTCGAAGGCCGCGGTTGCGTCCAATCATCCCACCTCGCTACGCTCCGCCCATGCACCGCTCCCGTTTCATCCTCATCGTCGTTTCCGTCCTCGTCCTCGATTTCGTTTCTCTCATTCACGCCGCCGAATTCGCCGTCACCGTTCGCACGAATGTCATGGTCGCCATGCGCGACGGCACCAAGCTCGCGACGGACGTCTATCTCCCCACTCGCGACGGCCAACCGCTGGACGAAAAGCTCCCCGTCATTCTCACCCGCACGCCTTACGGCAAATCCGGCGGGAAAAGTTATGGCCAGTATTTCGCCAAGCACGGCTATGTGTTCGTCGCGCAGGACACACGCGGGCGCTACGGCTCCGAGGGCGTGTGGCATTGGATGACGGACGACGGCCCCGACGGCACGGATTGCGCGGCGTGGATCGCGAAGCAGCCGTGGTCCAACGGCAGGATCGGCATGGTCGGCACGTCCTACGTCGGCGGCACGCAGCACGCGATGGCGATGGAGAAGGTGCCGCAACTCGTCACCGTCATCCCCGTGGACGCCGTGTCGAACATGGGCCGGCAGAGCATGAGGAACGGCGGCGCGTTCGAGATGCGCTTCTGGAACTGGATCATGCTCAACGCCGGCCGCGGCAGCCGCGCCTCGCAAGATCCCGCCACCGCCGCTGTGCTGAAGGAAATGGCCGACCACCGGCTCGATTATCTCCGCGAGCTTCCACTGCGCCGCGGCACCACGCCGCTCAAGCTCGCGCCCGAATTCGAGGACTGGCTCATCGAGGCCATGCGCCACGGCGCGAATGATTCCTTCTGGGAGCAGAACAACATTCTCAACCACCCGGAGCGCTACAAGGACATGCCCGTTTATCTCGTTGGCGGCTGGTATGACTCCTGGGCGGGAAACACGACGGCGAATTTTCACACCCTCTCACGCGTGCTCAAAAGTCCGGTCTATCTCATCATGGGCCCGTGGATTCACGGGCAGCAGGGAAAGTCCGCGCACGGCCAGGTGGACTTCGGCAGGGACGCCGCCATCGCCGACGAACTCGCGTGGCGCCGCGAGTGGTTCGACCATTGGCTCAAGGGCGCGGACAACTCGGTGGGCAAAGCTGCGCCGTTTGCAACCAAGGTGCGGCTCTTCGTCATGGGCACGGGCAACGGGAGCAAGACCAAGGAAGGCCGGCTGAACCACGGCGGTTACTGGCGCGAGGAAAACGAGTGGCCGCTCAAGCGCGCCTGGCGCCTGCCCTACTACCTTCACCCCAACGGTGGCCTGAGTGATTCAAAGCCGTTTAGCGGCAGCGCCGCGACGAGTTTCGTCTTCGACCCGCGCGACCCGGTGCCCACGCTCGGCGGAAACATTTCCTCCGGCGACGGCATCATGCAACAGGGCGCATGGGACCAGCGTGGCAGCTCGAACTTTTGGAACTGGCCGAAGCCCGTCCCGCTCTCCGCGCGCAACGACATCCTCGTTTTCCAAACCGAGCCGCTCGCCGCCGACACCGAAGTCACGGGCGAGATCGAGGTGAAGCTCTGGGCGAGTTCCTCCGCGGTGGACACCGACTTCACCGCCAAGCTCATCGACGTGCATCCGGCGAGCGCGGACTTCCCCGGCGGCTTCGACCTCAACATTGCCGACGGTATCGTGCGCGCGCGCTTCCGCGACTCGCTCAAGCAGGAGAAGCTGATGAAGCCAGGCACCGTGTATCCGTTCACGGTCAAGCTCTACCCCACGTCGAACGTCTTCAAGAAGGGCCACCGCATCCGCGTGGACATCTCGAGCAGCAACTTCCCGCGCTTCGACGTGAACCCCAACACCGGCGAACCGCTCGCCGAGAATCGCCGCGTCGTCACCGCGACGAACACGATCCTTCACGACCGCGGGCATCCCTCGCACATCGTGCTGCCGGTGATTCCGAAATAGCGGGGCGCGCGGCCGTTCGCCTACGGCTGCTTCGCAGGCGACGCGGGCGCGGAAAGAATCATGGCCGCGCGCTCCTCGCTGCGCGGATCGTTGAGCAGATGGAGGAAATGCGCGGCCATGAAACGCACACGCTCGTCCCTGTCGTCGAGCATCCGGACGAGCAGCGCGAAGGTTGCCTCCTGCTCCCCGCCCGGTTTGGTGACGCGCCAGAGATCCGCCACGGTGAAGCTGCCCATGCGACCGCTGTTTCTCAATCGCGGCTCGCCTCCGCTGAACTGAAGCGTGTCGGGAATCGCATTCGTCGCACCGGGAATCGTGAGCCGGAAACCGGTGGCGAGCACGCCGAGCAGACGGCGCGCGGGATTCGACGCGAGGCAGAGCGCGTCGAGGTCGGGGACCGTCCCCTTCTCGGCAAGGAGCAGCGCCGCCGCCTGACGCAGATACGTGTCCGCGCTGCGGCCCGGGCCTTCGATGACTTCATCCGGCACGCGACCGGGCAAGATGTGGAAGCCCTGCAATGCCGCATGCACCACCAGCGGGCTGTCGTCGCGCATCAGCGCCGCGAGCGTGAAGAACGGCGTGCCGAGCCGGAACTCCACCGCCGCGCGCACCGCCTGCAACCGCAGCGCCGTGCCTTTCTCGTCAAACAGCACCGCGACCAAGTTCGCCGCCGTCTGCGTCTCGCTCGCGGCGGCGAGCCAGACGAGGTGCGGCATCGCGGGCGAGCCGAGCTTCGTCGCGGCGAAAAACACCGTGGCATCCTTGAGCGCCTTGCCGCCACGTCGCAGCAACTCCTGATGCGCACGCTGACGGCGCGTCCAGTCGGGCGCGCTGAGTTCGGTGAAAAGTTTTGCCTCCGGCGCGGTGGTTTCCTCGTAGCCCTCGAACGGCGCGTCCGGTTTGTCGTCCGCGCGCGTGAGCATCAGAAGGTCACTGCGGGGAACGGAGCCATCCTTCGGAAGCGCGTCGCGCATCATCGTGACGAAAATGCGGCCACCGCGCCCGACCGCCACGCGCATGGGCCGTGCGTCGACACCACCGGCCAGCAGCGGCAGCTCCCGCGCCTTGAAGGTCGCGCCATTCGGCTCGATGGGAAAGCGCGACAGCGCGGCCCCGTGCGCGACCAGCAGGTTGTGCCGGAATTTCTCCGGCAGGAACGTGTCGTGATAATACGCCATGCCCGCCAGCGTGGAGCGGTCCAGTTTTGGGCTCATTGTCTCCAGCACGTCGGCGCGGTTGGTGTTTTGCCCGGGCAACCATCCGCGCGGCCACAAGAAATCTGTGCCGGCAGTGACATGCAGCAACCGCCCCGAGGCGAAGTCGGGAGACGGGTTCACGCCGCCGTTGTCGTTGCTGAAAAGATTCCAGTCCTTGTCAAACGCAAGGCCGATGCTGTTCCGCTGTCCGCGCGAGACGATTTGCAGGCCGCTGCCGTCCGGCTTGAGGCGCAGCACGCCGCCCACGCCGGTGAACTGAATGTTCGTCCTGTCCGCCGTGGACCATGTCCAGCGACCCCAGTGATGCGCAGGCGCGGCGGTGAACGGATCGCCATGCTGCACGTAGAGGTCGCCCTCGGGGCCGAGCGCGAGACCGTGCAGACCGTGATGCACACTGCCAAGGGGATCTCCGATTCCCGAAAGGAGCAGCCTGGCCTTCACTCCGCTACGCGCCTTCACCGCGCCGGGAAGTTTGTAGAGCGCGCTGGCGGCGAGGACGTAAAGATCATCGCCACGCACCACGATGTCCGAGACCCACGTGTCCTTGGGGAAGCGGAAGATTTCTTGGCGCGGCAAATAAATTCCCTTCGCGTCCGGCTCATACACGAACACCGCCTCGCGTCCGCCGACGAACAGCCGGCCCGCAGAGTCGAGCGTGAGGCCGAGGAAACTTTCCTTCACATCCGAGTCGAGCCGGACGACCTTCAACTCCGGATCGGCGGCGGAGTAATCCAGTGGCGCAGCGAGGCCGAGCGCGGCCGGCAGAAAAATGGCGGGCAGCAGAAGGCGGCGGACCAGACGGAAAAGCATGGCGCGGATGTTGCATGGATGGCCCGCGCCACGCAAGCGGGCGCGGAGAAATGCGGTGCGTGGAAGGGGAAATCCGAAATCCGAAGCTCGAAATCCGAAACAAATTCAAAGGCAAAATTTTCAAACACACAAAACGCCCTCAGCCAACCACACTTTGAACATTCCCTCCGGTTTGGGTTTTGGATTTGTTTCGGATTTCGGATTTCGAGCTTCGGATTTTCCTCTTGCCCACCTCGCTTCCCCCTTGCCGCCGCCTCGCGTTCCCTTACCTTCCCGCCCACATGAAACATCGCGCCCGCTTCGTCCTCGTCCTCGTCGTCGTCCTCGATTTCACGCCCGCGTTTGCGGCGGAGCAATGGCAATCCCTTTTCAACGGCCACGACCTCACCGGCTGGCGCGCGAATGTGGAGCCCGGCTCTTTCACCGTCGTCAACGGCACCATTCGCGCGAATGCCACCACGAACAGCTCGCACCTCTTCTACGTGGGCGACCGCAAGGACGGCACCGAGACGTTCAAGAATTTCGAGTTCGAGGCCACCACGCGCTGCGACGGCGAGGCCAACTCCGGCGTTTATTTCCACAGCGACATCGCCTCCGGCAAAGGCCCCAAGGTTCACCTGAGCAAGGGCTACGAGGTGCAGTTGAACAACACCGCCAAGGAGAAAAAGAAAACCGGCAGCCTCTACGCCGTGGTGGACCTCGCCGCGTCGCCCGTGGACGAGACGCAATGGTTCAAGCTCCGCTTCCGCGTCGAGGGCAAGCACATCCAGATTTGGATCAATGACCAGCAGACGGTGGACTACACCGAGCCGGCGGATGTCGTCCGTCCGCCGGAGCGCGCGGGGCGGTTGATTGATCCCAACGGCGGGGCCATTGCGTTGCAGGCGCACGATCCCACCAGCGTTTACTACTTCAAAGACCTCCGCATCCGCCGACTGCCGTGAGGCAAAACATTTCGCTGCGGAGCCATGCCCGGCACTTGTCCGGAACGAGGCAGTTGAATTCAACGCAAAGGCGCAAAGACGCGCCGGCCCGGAGGGCCGCCAAAGGAAATTAGCCGGGGGCGAGCCGAGTCCCACGCGGCGCGGCCCCCGGTTTGGTGATGAAATGGGATTTGCCCCGAAGGGGCATCGGAGAAATTCCACGGGTTGAGGTTTCCTGCGGCGCCCCTTCGGGGCGGGCGGACCCGGCGGAAGCGAACCGGGGGCCGCGTCCGCGGTCGCGGACTTGCCCCCGGCTAATTTCCTGCGGTGCGCCTCCGGCGCTGGGAGCGGATTTAGGGTGAGGAGCCGTGTTCAACCACTTCGTTCCGGTCCAGCTCGGATGCCGGGAAGTGGTATTGCGGAATCCTCCAGCTTGTTTCCGTTGCCGGGAAGGGGTTTTGCGGAATGGTTGAGCTTGTTCCTGTTACCCGGAAGCGGTTTTGCTGAATGGTTGGGCTTGTATCCGTTGCCCGGAAGGACTTTCGCGGAGTGGTCAGGCTTGTTCCGGTTGCCGGGGAGTGGTTTTGCGGAGTCCTTGAGCTTGTTCCGGCTGCCGGGAAGCGCTATTGCGGAATCGTCAGGCTTGTTCCTGCATCCCGGCAGGACGATTGCGGAATGGTCAGGCTTGTTCTTGCATCCGGGCTGGGAGTTTTTTCGATGCAAAAGCGGATGATCGCAGGGTTTTCCTGCATTTCATGAAGCGCCGGGCGTTGTCCGGCATGAATGTCGGGCGTTTTCCCGACGCTTGACCACCCGCGGCCAGCTTCCCAGCCCAATGACATCGTCCCCGAACGCCGGCTTGCATCGCGGCGGGGCTTAAACTAAACCAAATCCATGCCCGACTCATCCCAGCCGCCCTCCGCCACCGTCGCCGAGTCCCCGTGGAAGCCCGACGTGATCTTTCCGCTGCTCGCCGACCCGGTGCGGCGACACCTGTTGCTCTCGCTGGCGCGCGGCGGCGGGCGGCCGGCAACCGAGTTGCGGGTGGGCGCGGGCCGCCGGCTCGACGCGACACTCAAGCACCTCACGGCGATGCGCGCCGGGGGCCTGCTGGTGGCCGGCCCCGACCCGACGGACGGACGGCGGATGCTCTACTCGCTCGCGCCCGCCGTGCCGCTGGTCAAATCGGCCGAGGGCATGGCGATTGACTTCGGGTTTTGCCTGCTGCGGCTGTGAAGACGGGGTAGCCGTTTTCGTTTTTCCCGTTTCAATAATGATGCGAACGATTTCACGTAAGCTCGGCCGGACCGAAACCGAGATTTAGCGTCGCTTTCGATGAGCCTGATGAACGACAATTCCGTCGCTCGCCATGAGACGATTCGTTCCATTCTTCGTTATCGCTGTTGTTGCGCTTCTTGTCGGTTTCGTCGTCGGCTGGATACAAGCGGGCAGTGTGAGTGCGACGAGGCTGGAGCGAGTTGTCGCCATGAGGTGGGGCGACGGCAAGTATGGGCCGTCATTTTACGGTGCGCACGTTTACCTTGAGCCAGTGACCAGCGGCTACTCGGTTCGGGCACGCATTTACATCGGACGCGGCAATGATTACTTTTATGACTGTGGAGAGTTGGGGAAGGTTCAGACCGACTCCGAGGCGGTTGCCAGATGGAGCGCGATTGATTGGCGTGAGGACGGATTGCACATCGGCAGCGGCACGAATCATTACTTTTTGCCCAAAGCAAAGATGGAGAGGCACAGATGACGCGGCTTAACCATGTTCTGCATCTAACCCGGCCATCGCGCTCTGGTTGCAATCCGCACGTCTCGCGGGCCGGGCCGCTGAACTTGGGGTCGTTTGCTTCACACGCATGACACAGCACATCACAACGAAGGCCGGACTTGCGGGAGCAACTGCGGGTATGCTTGCGCTCGCGGCGCAAATTTACGCCGTCACATTGCCGTATCGGCTCTCCCCGACACAGCACGAGTTTCTCGGCGCCGCCTTCGTCGTTCAGCTTGTTGGAGTCGCGATTGCAGTCGCACTCGGCATCGTTGCGCTTCGCGGCGACGCACGCAGTCGCAGGTTCGGCTTCGTCGCCATCACCATCGGCATTGTGGTCTTGCTGTTGGCCGTGCTCACCACTCACGTTCACTCTGTTTCACGCTTGGCATCATGAGAACGCCGCGTATCCATGCGCCACCCCGAACGCGGCATCGCGCTCCTGTTCCAATCGGCGCGTCTCGTGGCCGCCGTCGCTGAGCTAGGTCGACTAGGGCTTCGCACCGTATGGATTCACCGAGCAACACTGATACGACACGAGCCCGCAGTATTCGGCTTGTTGCTATCAGCGCGTTCGTGAGCGCGATTGGCTTTCCTTTCGCCGCCACCTTTTCCGTCCCCACGGCGGTTGGCTACGTCGCACTGCCTGGAGTCCTCATCTTCACCCTCGTGGCCGCGTGCAGTGTTGCGTGCTTTCTCCGTTGCCCGGTTCGTCCGCTGATTCTCAAGATCATCGCGTTCGCGCTGACTGTGAACGCCATATTCTGGTTTCTTTACTGCACCGGTTATTACTGGTTGCATCTGGCTCATCACGCATGACACCTAACCCATCGTTTGAGTTTGGGCCGTAGACCAGGCTAAGGCATCCATGAAAGGCATTCGCACAATTTGGTTGGCATTGGCGACGGGAATGGTGGTTGAGGGTGCGCTATGCGGTCTCGCCGTGATGTTCGGCAGGTTTGGACCTTGCGGGCCGGGAAACGAAATCACCGGCTTGTTGTTCGCCGTTCACCTTCCCGGCATCCAAATCTCGGAGGCCTTGTTGCCGCAGGACAGTTCGATTCAATTGCCCGCAGTTATCACCGTCACCGCCGCATTATTGAGCGCGGTGGCCTTTTTAGTCATCGGCGTTGTCAGGAGGTTTTTTGGCAGAGCCGAAACGCCGGCGGCTTAATCAGCGTTGTCCGGCAAACCCGTCACTCGTTGAAGGTTCCTTCGCGTCGGCTCAGCGGGGGGCCTTCTTTTTCTTGCTCCCAAATTCCCGCGCGGTGCTACGCTCGCCGCCGCATGAGCATTGCCACCAAGACCGGCGACCAGGGCACCACCGGCCTGATGTTCAACCGCCGCGTCTCCAAGTGCCATCCGCGCGTGGAGGCCTACGGCTGCGTGGATGAACTCAACGCCGCCCTCGGCCTCGCCCGCGCGGCGGCGGGGCACGCGTTCGTGGCGGAGAACCTCCTCGCCATCCAGCGCGACCTCGTGGTGCTCATGGGCGAACTGGCCACGGCGGTCGGGGATTTGCCGCGCTACGTGAAGGACGGCTTCCACCTCGTCACGCCGGAGTTGACCGCGAAGCTCGACCGGCTGGTGGCCGAAATCGAAGCGCAGAAAATTTCCTTCAAGGGCTGGGCCACGCCCGGCGCCACGCCCGCCGCCGCCGCGCTGGACGTGGCGCGCACGGTCTGCCGCCGGGCCGAGCGGCGCGTGTGCGCGTTGCAGGAGGCCGGGCAGTTGTCGAACGACGAGATCATCGTCCACCTGAACCGGCTCGCGGATCTGCTCTGGCTCTTCGCGCGCTGGACGGAGGCGAAGGCGGCGCAGTGAAGAACATCGAACCTCGAACCGCACGCCCCGGCGGAGTTTCGATGTTCGATGTTTTGGCCCGACGGCTCGCCCTCACCCCTGCCCTCTCCCATCCGATGGGAGAGGGGGAAACGCAGTCAGCCTCACCGCCAATTCTGGCGCGTCCGCACTGTGCGCGGCTGCGGAAGGGTTCTCCCTCTCCCTCCGGGAGAGGGCCGGGGTGAGGGGGAACGGCACGAATGGGCCAAGCGGACACCGGAGTCTTTCGCGTGTGCAAGGCTCGCGCACCGCGAGGCGGCGTTACTTGAGCGCCTGCTCGATGACCTTGAGGAGTTCCTGAATCTGGAAGGGCTTGCGGACGATGCCATCCACGCCGAGCTGCTCGTAGGCGCGCTCGTTGTCGGCGTTCACGAGGCCGGAGAGCACGACGATCTTGCCGGCGAAATTCTCCGCGCGCAGCGTCTCGACGAGTTGCACGCCGCCCAGCACGGGCATGTTGCCGTCGGTCAGGAGCAGGTCGTAGCGGCCGGGTTGAGCGCGAAATTTCTCCAGCGCCTCCGCGCCGTTGCGCACGGACTCGACGTCGTAGCCGGAGCGGCTGAGGACGAGCGAGATGGCCTCGGCGACGAGTTGCTGGTCTTCCGCATGGAGAATGCGGGGACGTGATTTGGCCTGGGCGGCGGGGCGGTTCATGGAGCGCGGACGGTTGTTCCTCGGAGGCGCGGACAAAGCCTCCAACTGATGGGGCGACTTTTTAGCAGCGCGCACGGATGACACAAGTTCAAAGACGGGCGGGCCGGTGCATGTGTTCAACCAATCCGGCCATGATTGAGGGTTGAAACTCCCCTGCCCTTTCCCTAGCGTGCGACCCGAATACCGGGAGGCGCACGGACGCGCGTCCCTCAGCCGACGAACCTATGATCTCACCACGCCGAATCCTGTTTTCCCTCCTGCCCCTGCCGCTCCTCGCCGCGCTCCTGACCGGCTGCGGCTCCAGCGGCGGCGACGCGATCCGCATCGGCGAGTTCGCCTCGCTCACGGGCAGCGAGGCCTCCTTCGGGCGCTCGTCCCACAACGGCACCGTGCTCGCCTTCGAGGAACTCAACGCGGGCGGCGGCGTGCTCGGCAAGAAGCTCCAGTTGATCTCGGAGGACAACCAGTCCAAGCAGGGCGAGTCCACCACGGTCGTCAAGAAACTCATCGCGCGTGACAAGGTCGTCGCCATCCTCGGCGAGGTCGCGTCGGGCCGTTCGCTCGAGGCGGCGGAAATCTGCCAGCAGTTCAAGGTGCCGCAAGTTTCGCCCTCCTCCACCAATCCGAAGGTGACGCAGAAGGGCGACTACATTTTCCGCGTGTGCTGGGAGGACAAATTTCAGGGCGGCCAGGTGCTCGCGAAGTTCGCGCTCGACAGCCTCAAGGCGAAACGCGTCGCCGTGCTCACCGACGTGGGCGCACCCTACAGCGTGGGCCTGGCGAATTTTTTCAGGGAAGGTTTTCTCGCGGGCGGCGGACAGATCGTGGCGGAGCAAAAATTCACCAAGGACGACAAGGATTTCAAGGCGCAGCTCACCGCGGCAAAAAGCACCGGCTTGGACGCAATCTTCGTCCCGGCCTACTACGGGCAGGTGACGCTGATCGCGTTGCAAGCGCGCGAGCTTGGAATCACGGTGCCGATCTTTGGCGGCGATGGCTGGGAGGCGCCGGAGTTGATCCAGGGGCCGGGCGCGGCGCAGGCGCTCGAAGGCTGCTTCTTCTCCACGCATTTTTCGCCCGACCAGGAGATGCCCAAGGCGAAGGAGTTCGTGGCGAAGTATGAAAAAAGATTCGGCGCGAAGCCCGACGCAATGGGCGCGCTCGGCTACGACTCGGCGCTCGTGCTGGTGGACGCGATCAAACGCGCGGGCTCGACCGAGGGCGCGAAAATCCGCGACGCGCTGGCGGCGACGAAGGACTTCGACGGCTCGACGGGCCGCATCACCATTGACGCCGAACGCAACGCGCGGAAGCCCGCGGTGATCATTCAGATCAAGGGCGGGCAGTTTGTTTACAAGGAGACTGTCAATCCGTGACGCGTCCCCCGTCGCTGACGCCGACCGCATGACTGAGTTCCTCCAGCAACTCATCAACGGTCTCTCCGTCGGCTCGATGTATGCGCTCATCGCCATCGGTTACACGCTCGTGTATGGCGTGCTGCGGTTCATCAACTT
>JACQFS010000106.1 GCA_016199935.1 Verrucomicrobiota bacterium | reverse complement strand
CAGAGCCCGCCGACCGCGAGGAACAGCAGCGCGGGCAAAATGATGAGCGGTCTGGATTTCATCGATTACTTCACTCTCCGTTTTTCCACCCAGAACGCCAGTGCCGCGCGCATCGAGGGGAACGCGATGTCGTCGGGCGAAACCTGCTCCGGCTCCAGCCAGCAAAAGCTCGCCACGTCATCGAGAGCGCGCGCGTTGTCCGCCGCGACGGCGCGGGCGGTGAAGAAAAAATCGAGCACGGGATACGTGACGTCCTTGTAGAAATAGGAGTTCGGCTGCGAGCAGAGGAACTGGATGTCGGCGAGTTCCAGGCCGACCTCCTCGCGGATTTCGCGGCGCACGCCGGCCTCGGCAGTCTCGCCCACGTCAATGAACCCGCCGGGCGGCGCGAGCTTGCCCTTGGCCGGCTCCTTCGCGCGGCGGATGAAGAGCACCTTGCCATCGTCGCGCTGGACGAAGGCGGCGGTGGCGTTGGCGGAACTGAAGTAGAGCGTGAAACCGCAGCCATCACAGGTGAAGACGTTGCCGGCGGGCGGATTGGCCTGCCTCGCGCCGCAGCGAGGGCAGTGGTGGAAATGTTGGCTCGGTCGCATTTCGGAGGAAAAGTATTCAGTAGGCAGTGTTCAGTATTCAGTCCGGCTGCGGCTGCAATCTCGCGTCCGACGGCACAACTGAACACTGAATACTGAACACTGAAAACTGCCTTCTTCGCTCAGTATCCTCCCGCGCCGATGGCCGCCGACTTGCCGTCCACCTTCTGCCCCGCCTTTTCCGCCGCCTCACGCCGGCGATACTCGTCCATCATTGCCGCCGTGGCCGTCGCGCCGCAGCGGGAGACACCGAGGTCGCGGACTTTGATGAGCCCATCGAGGTCGCGCACGCCGCCGGCAGCCTTGACCTGCACCTTCGCTGAGACGCTCGCGCGCATCAGCGCGAGATCGTGTTCGGTCGCGCCTTTGTAGTTGTAGCTGCCGTCGGGCTGCTTCACGAAGCCGTAGCCGCTCGAAGTCTTCACCCAGTCGGCCCCGGCGCGCTCGCAGAGCTGGCAGAGTTTCTTTTTGAAATCATCGCTGCTGAGTCCAGCGCCGCCTTTGGTGAGATAATCATTTTCAAAAATCACCTTCACCTTCGCGCCACGCTGGTGCGCCTCGTCGCAGACGGCCCGCACGTCGCGCTCGACGTAATCCCAATCGCCGCCCAGCGCCTTGCCGAGGTTGATAACCATGTCTATCTCCACCGCGCCGTCGCGGCAGGCGAGTTCGGTCTCGTAACGCTTCGACTCGGTGGTGGAATTGCCATGCGGAAAACCAATGACCGCGCCAACGAACACACCCGTGCCCTTGAGCAGCTCCGCCGCGCGCTTCACCGCGTAGGGCTTGATGCACACGGAAGCCACGCCGTATTTCGCGGCGAGCTTGCAGCCGTCCTCCAACTCCTGGTCCATCATCGTCGGATGCAGGAGCGAGTGGTCAATCATCTTGGCGAGCTGTTCGTAGGTGTATTTCATGGCGGGGAAATTTCCGTGAGAAGCGGCGGTGATTACAAGCCGAGACTCGCGCGCGCGGCAAGGCAGCGGCGGTTGTTCTCCTCCTCGGCGGCGAGCACGGCGGCCGTATCGAGTCCGCTGACGCGCGGCGGCGGTTGCTTCGGCGGGTTCGCTTTCACGCGCGCGAGCGCAGCGGTGAGCGCGGCCTCGTCGCGTTTTTCAAAGACGGCCCAGTAGGCATCAGTGCGGCAGGGCACGCGGAGCGGATCACGCGTGGCCATCTCGAGATTGAAGACGATGCCGGGATTCGCGCCGCGCAGCGTCGCGACGAGCCGCGCAAGATCGAGGAAGCCGTCGCCGAACGCCACTTCGCTCAGGAGAAATCCATCATCCGCCGGCAGCACCGCCATGTCCTTGAGATGCACGCTGAACGCAAACGGCGCGAGTAGTTCGACCGTCGTCTGCGGTTCCTCCAGCAGCGCGAGGTTGTTGCCCGTGTCCACCAGCGCGCCGATCCATTCGCTGCTGAACTTGCGGAGCAGCGCGGCGAGTTCGGCGGCGGTGTGGTCCTTGTGGTTTTCGAGTGCGAGCTTGAGCCGGTGCTTCTCCAAAATCGGCAGCGCAGCGGCGAGGCGTGCCTCGGCCTTGCGCTGGAATTCGCGGAACTCCGCCAGCGATTTGAAACCCTCGTAGCGCCGCGCGCCGGTGAACGTGCTGCGCGCCACCGTTGCCCCGGCCGCGCGCGTGAGCACCACCTCGCGCTCGAACGTGGCTAACTTACCGTCCACCTGCGGCAACGTGAGATCGCCCTCGAAGTAGCCGCCAGTTTTCTCGACGTGCGCGCGCAACGACTCGGCGAACGCCGTGTCGTTCTCGCGCACCGAAGTCTGCACGCCATCGCCGCCGAGCGTTCGCGCGTAGTCATAGAAGCTGCGCGCGTCGGCGAACTTCACGTCCGGCTCTTTCGTGCGCACGGCCTTCCAGTGCTGATGACAGGAGAACGCCGCCAGCCCCAGCCGCGCATCTTTGGCTCCCGCGGCGGCGAAAACCGAACGCGCCACGGCGAGCGCGGGCAGCGCGCCGAGAAAGGCGCGGCGAGCGAGACGGGCAGGTTTCATGCGGGCAGTATTTCAAGCGGACACGCTCGTGGCAACCGTGCCGAGCGCGCAGTCTCCGACGCGAAGTGCTCCGCCGCGACGAAGGCCATCACCGGGTCGCGCCGACGGCGACGAGTTTTTCCGTCGTGCGGAAGTAAATGGTTCCCGCCGACACCGCCGGCGTCGAGAGGCAGAGGCCGCCCATTTGATTCGTGGCGAGCACTTGGAAATTTTCGCTCGCCGGGACGACGAACACGTCACCGCTTTCGCTCGTGAAATAAAGTTTGTCCTTCGCGGCGACGGGCGATGCGGTGAACGCCTGCCCGCCCTTGCACAATCGCTCGCTGTAGTGCAGACGGCCGGTGCGAGCATCCACACACGTCAGCACGCCCATCCAGTCGCAACTCCACAACCGGTCGCCGACCACGATGGGTGTCTGCATGTAGCTGCCGAGACGGGGATGGCTCCACATCACCGCGTGATTGGTCGCGCCGACTTCCGGTGGCGTGATGTTGCCGCTCGCACCGAGACGCACGGCGCGCAGCGGGCGGAACTTGCCGTGGGCACTGGTGAAAAATGCCAGCCCGTGCGCGACCAACGGCGCGGGCACGGGGATGTCGCCGCCGCCTTCCATCGTCCAGAGCTGCCGGCCGCTCGCGAAATCGTAGCCGCCGATTTGCTTCCAGCCATTGACGATGACCTGCGCGCGGCCCGCGTGCGTGGCGATGGTGGGCGTGCACCAGTTCGCCACCTCCTTGCGCGGCGTGCGCCAGAGTTCGCGTCCGTCGGCCGCGTCGTAGGCCGCGAGAAACTGTTCGCTCAACACGTCGCATTGGACGATGACGCGGCCCTCGTGCAACACCGGCGACGCGGCGAAACTCCATTGCAGGCCCGGCGAATCCCACGGGCCGGCGTCCATCTTGCCGAGGTCGCGGTGCCAAAGCCGGTTGCCGTCCATGTCGAAACAGAAGAGACCCTCGGAGCCGAAGATGGCCACGATGCGCCGGCCATCCGTCGCGGGCGTGGAGTTGCAATGCGACGCCTTGGTGTGCCGCTCCTGCCGCGGCACCGACTCGTGGCCGGGTTTGTCCCAGAGAATTTTCCCGGTCGCCCTGTCGAGGCACAGCAGGCGCCACTGGTGCGGCTCCTTTTCCTTGTAGGAATCGCCGGCCCCGTAGATGCCGATTTTCAAATCCGCCTTCGCGCCCGGCCGGACCGCGGTGGCGAGGTAAATGTGTTCCCCCCAGATGATCGGGCACGCGTGGCCGAGACCGGGAATCGGCGTCTGCCAACGGACATTCTCGCCGGTTTCGACATTCCACGTGGTCGGTGCCGCATCGTCTGATACACCACTGGCGTGCGGGCCGCGAAACTGCGGCCAGTTTGAATCAGCGGCGGCTCGCACGGTCACCGAGACGAGAGCCGCGACAACGATTGCGATCAGGAAGCGCATAGCCACTCACGCATCCAGCCGGTCCACGGCCCGCACTCCGGGAATCTGGCCGAAGTGCTTGTCGAAGGTCAGCACCACCGCGCCGATGCGTTGCGCGCAGCAGGCGATCACGAGATCGGTCAGCGGCAGAACGATTCCCTTCCGGTCGAGTTGCCAGGCGGTGGATTCAACCGCGTCCCAGAGCTGGTTGTCGGTGGGCACGTTGATCATCACGTTCCAGACGCGCTGAAAACGCTGAAGCCGCCCGATCGGCCGCAACGCCCGGCCGACTTCGCACCGCACCACCCCGCAGACCGCGAGATCGCGCGCCGCCGCCGCCAGCGCCAGGGCGCGCAAGGGATCGCGCCCCTCGCGCATGAGGCGGATGTAGAAGCTACTGTCAGCGAGAACGGGGCTTGCGGCCATATTTTACGGGTGTTTCCTGCCGGCGCATTGCGTCGAGATCATAGGCGGGATCAACTGTTTCCCTCAACTCGGCAGCGGTGAGACCCAACCCCTCCGCGGCGAGTTTTCTGAGCGTCGTCCGCCGGTCAATTTCCCGCAACGCGAGGTCAATCGCCATGGTCTTGCTCTTGGCACCGGTGGCCGCCATCACTCTTTCGAGCAACGCGTCGTCAATGTGCATGGTCATTTTCATGGCGGCTACAGTATGGCATTGATGCCATACAAGCAAGGTATTCTGAATGGCACGCTCTAGACGGTCACCCACTTCTTCGCCCGGCTGCTGTTGAGCACCGCCTCGCACAGCTTCACCTCGTGATGCCCGTCCTCGGCGGTGGCGAAGTGCACGGGCGTCTTGCGTCCGCTCGCGATGTGCTGATAGACGGCGCGGTAGTGCATCTTGTGGCTGTCGGGAAAGCCTTCGGGATGGCCGCCGGGATAATCGGTGAAGCCCGCCACGTCCTCGCTGAAGCCGGCGGTGGCGCGCTGGAGAATCTGGTTCGGCTCGTCGCGGCGGCCCACGAGGATTTCGTTCGGCTGCTGGAGGTCCCAGCGCACGCTGCCCTTGGTGCCGTAGATGCCGAGGGCGAGGCTGCATTTCCAACCGGCGGCGACCTGCGAGATGGAGGCGTTGGCATGCGTGCCGTTCACGAAGCCATGTTTCGCCTTACCAAACTTGAGCAGCACGCTGCCGAAATCCTCGGTGTCCACCTTGTAGGGGAGCATCGTCTTCGGGTCCACCTTGGCGAAGGTCTGCACCTCGCCGCGCGGACGGTAGCGGGTCTTGTGAAACGTCTCCAGGTGCGCGAACACGGCCTCCGCGCGCGCGCCGAGGATGAAGGAGACGGCGTCAATCCAGTGCGTGCCGATGTCGCCGACGGCGCGGAGCTTGCCGCCCTCGCTGGCGAGCAGGCGCCAGTTGTAGTCGGTCGCGTGCAGGAGCCAGTCCTGAAAGAAATGACCCTGCACGTGCATGATCCGGCCGAGGTCGCCGCGCTGGACCATCGCGCGCATCTGAAGCACGGCGGGAAAGAAGCGGCACATGTAGTTCACGGCGAAGATCGGTGAGCCTTTGCGCTTCACCGCGGCGACGACGCGCGCCGTCTCCTTCGCCGTCATGCCCAGCGGCTTTTCGCACACGACGTGCTTGCCCGCGGCGAGCGCGGCGAGCGATTGCTCGACGTGAACTTTGTTCGGCGAAGTGATGTGGACGACATCCACGTTCGGCGAGCGGAACATCGTGCGGTAATCGTAATCGCCATAGACCTCGCGGATGCCCCACTTGTCGGCGCAGGCGCGCGCGGATTTGGTCGAGCCGCAAATCGCCGTGACCTGCACGCCGAGACGTTTGAGGGCTTCGATGTGAACGGGGCCAATGAATCCGGTGCCGATGACGCCGGCGCGGAGTTGGTGCAAGGGGATGCTCATGCGACGCCGATTTCACCAGCGTTGAGCGCGGAAGCAAGTCCCGGAGTGTTCACCGGGCCGATTTCATTTTTCCACCCGGCCCGCCGCGGCTCCGGCCTTGCCGCCGCGGCGAAGCCGGCCCAAGCTGCCGCCAACCTATGACGCCCATTCGCTTGCTAGCTCGCCTTCTGCTCACGCTGGTCGCGGTGGTTTTGTTTTCGACCATCGCCGGGGCGGCCAACAAGACAAAATCCAAGGCCAATCAAATCAACACGCCCGACATGTGGGTCGTGAATCCAGCGCCCGGTTCGTTGCCCTCGGGCGTCACGCATCACACTTACCGCAGCGAGGCGATGAAGCGCGAGGTGGGCTATTGCCTTTACCTGCCGCCGGCTTACGCGAAGGAACCGACGCGGCGCTTCCCGGTGATCTATCATTTGCACGGTGCGGGCGGGAATGAAACGCGCGCCACCTATTCAGCCCAGGTGCTCGACGAAGGCATCCGCGCAGGAAAGTGGCCGGACATGATCATCGTGTTTCCCAACGGCGGTCGCTCCACGCTCTACAAGGACTCCGGCGACGGCCGGTTCATGGCGGAGACGACGGTCATCAAGGAACTCATCCCGCACATCGACGCCACCTATCGCACGATCGCCGCGCGCAGCGGCCGTTGCATCGAGGGCTTCAGCATGGGCGGGCGCGGCTCGACCAAGCTCGCGTTGAAATATCCCGAGCTGTTCTGCTCGCTCTTCAATCAGGCCGGCAACGTCATGCACGTCTCCGAGCAATACGATCCGGCGAACCAGACGCATTACCTCGGCACCGACCGGGCGAACTACCTCAACAACGATCCGTATCTGCTGTTGCAGAAAAATTTCGACCAGATCAACGGCCGCCTGCGCATCCGCATCATCTGCGGCACGGCCGACGGCGAACACATCGTGACGGTGCGCGAATTCCATCAGGCGTTGGTGAAGGCCGGCGTGCCGCACCAATACGGCGAGGTCGAGGGCGTCGCGCACGACCAGCGGAAGGTGATTGATTTGAATCGGACGGACTGGTTCGACTTCCACGTGGAGTCGTTGCGATTGGCGGCAGCCCATCGGTAGCAGCCGACGTAAGGAGGCTCTGACTGAATCGTTCCGAGCAATGGAAGTGTGAGCCTCCTGACGTCGGCTGCTACCTCCATCAGTCCGGAATCGGGTCATCCTTCCCGACGTTCTTGCCTTCCCAGTTCACTTCGCCCGTCTCCGGGTTGTAGGTGAGGATGCGTTGCGCGCTGTTGGGCACGGGTTTCTTGTTCACCTTCGGCAGCCACTTGGCGAGGTCGGCCTTGATCTTCGCGTGTTTCGGGTCGCCCGCGAGGTTCTTCCACTCGTTCGGGTCCGCCTGCATGTCGTAAAGCTCCTCTGAGCCGTCGGCGTAGTGGATGTAACGCCAGCGCTCGGTGCGGATGCCGTGGTTGTCGTGGTTGTGCGTGGTGATCGCGGGCCATTCGCGCGGCGCGTTCGCGTTCTTCAGCAGCGGCACGAGGCTGTGGCCCTCCAAATCCGCGCGCGCGGGGAAGGCGGCCATTTCGAGCAGCGTCGGGAAAATGTCGAGCAGCTCGACGGTGCGCCCGCATTTCGCGGACTTCGCGATGCCCGGCCCGGCGAAGATTAGCGGCACGCGCGTGCTGCGTTCCCACAGCGTATTTTTTCCCGTGATGAGCTTCTCGCCGACGTGCCAGCCGTGGTCGCCCCACACGACGACGATGGTGTTGTCGGCGCGACCGGTGGCTTCGAGCGCGTCGAGCACGCGGCCGAGTTGCGAATCCATGAAGCTCGTGCTCGCGAGGTAGGCGCGCACGAGCGGACGCCATTCATTGCGCTCGCGCAGCGTGTGCAGGCGCGGCTCGGGCAGGCTCCAGTGCAGATACCAGGAGAAGCGCGGCGTGTCGTCGCGGTCGTTCTCCAGCACCGGCGGCATCTTCAGCGTGGCGTCGGGATAGAGGTCGAACCACTTCTGCGGCGCGTAACACGGCACGTGCGGCAGGCGGAAGCCGGCGGCGACGAAAAATGGTTTGTCCTTCGGCGCATTCTTCAGGGCGTCGATGGCCGCGCTCGCCGTCGCGTAATCCACCGCGTCCTCATCTCTCTCCGGCCACGGGCCCCAGTCCATCGCCGGATGGCGCGGCTCCGGCAGATTGGCGATGGGCTTCTCGGGCCGGGTGCGGTTGCGCGTCTGCACCCACGTGTTGAACTCCCGCGGCTGGTCCTTCGGCTTGATCGAGCCGTCGTGATAAATTTTCCCGGTGGTGAAAGTGTGATAGCCCGCGTCCGTGAACGTCTGCGGCAGCGTCACGTGATTCTTCGTCTGCTCCACCTCGCGGATGCCTGGCATGAGTCCGTAGATGCCGGTGCTCGAAGGCCGCAGGCCGGTGAGCAAACTGGAGCGCGAGGGATTGCACAGCGGCGCCTGGCAATGCGCGTTAAGAAACAACGTCCCGCGCTTCGCGAGCCGATCAATGTTCGGCGTCTTAACCTGCGGATGCCCGCCCATGCAGCCGATCCAGTCGTTCTGATCGTCAATGGCGAAGAAGAGGACGTTGGGCTTCGGCGCGGCGGAAACTTGGCCGCAAAGAACGCAAAGGAGCGCAAAGAGGGAGGGCAGGAGGAATCGTTTCATGGCTTGTTCGACGCGGATGCTAGACGGGATTTCATGGGCTTCACAAACGATTTGTTTGAAGCGCGAATCTCCAACCCGAACGTGCCCCTCTCCCCTCCGAGGGGAGAGGGAATCGCAGCGTGCGCGTCGCGGCGTGGCAGTGACGCGAAGCGTTTGGAGTGCGGTGGCAAGCGAAGCGCGACACCGCTTTTCGGTGCGGAAGGTTCTTCGGGTCCAGTTGTCTTGCGGCTTCCGAAAGCGCCGTCGCCGCTTCGCTTTGCCGGCGCAGTCCAAACGCTTCGCGTCTCACTTCGCGACCTTGAAGCGGACCGCCACCGTCCCAGTCCGCCCCGTCAAATCCACCGTGCCATGTTCATCCACCGCGAGCGTGCGGCCCGCGGCTTCGGCGGACGTGACGCGCCAGCCTTCGGGCACGCGGGCACGCAGGAGAATTTTTTTCGGTGCATTGCGCGCGGGCAGTTCCACCTGCGCGAGCACTTCGCCGGAGCTGAGTTTTGATTCCCACTTTGCCGAGACCGGGCCGAACGCCGTCGGAGCGCGCTCGATTTTGATTTGCTTGCCGTCCTCCAGCCAGCGGCGCGATGTGCCGAAGCCGAGGCGCAGAGTTTCCGGCTCGCCGTCGTCGTCGAGGTCGGAGTCCTGCACGAGCAGGTGGCGCAGCATGGTGAGGAAGTGTGCGTTGCCGGCGCTGTTGGGCGGGCAGTAGAAGAAACGCCCGCCGTCGTCCACCGGCGTGAGCGCGCAGCCTTCGCCGGTGACGAAGGTGTTGCGCGTAAAACCCTGCGCCAGCATCCCGTAAAAACTCACCAGCGCGCGCTCCGGGTCGTCGCGGCGCAGCGTGTCGAGCGCGTAGCGCGTGCCGTAGAGCGGGTTGACGCGCTGGTCGCTCGTCCAGAAGGTGAACTCCCCGCCGCCGGAGCGGATCATCCCCATGCACAGGCCGCCGTGCTGTTCCTGGTAGCGCGCGATCCAGTTCTCCTCCTCGCTGCCGCGCGGAAAAATGCCGCTCGCCATCGTGTAGCCGATGATGATGTTCCAGTAGCTGCCAATGCGCGAATGAAGAATCGGATCATGCACCGGCTCGTCGCCGAAGAGCGCCACCGGGACGAACGGCGGCGTGGTTTCGCGACGCACACTTTTGGCGACAGCGGCGAGCGTGGCTTTCCTGAAATCTGTCGCGACATCGGCGTAACGCTTCGCCTCCTCTTTCTCGCCGAGTTCGGCCAGCACGGTGCTCATGTCGCGGATTGCGCGCCAGGCCTTCGAGTTCGCGTTGAGGCTGTAGCAGAAGGTGTGGATGTCGCCGCAGTATTGCTCCTTGGGGAACAGACCGTCCGGCCCGGTGCGGTTGTCCACGAGGCGGCGGAGTTCCTTCTCCCAGCGCGGGCGGAGTTCCTTGACCGCCGCCGCGTCGCGCGTCTGCCAGTAAAGGCGGCAGACGTCGTTGATCTTGAAGCCGGCCTGGTGGAACTCCAGTCCCTTGCGTGTGAAGTCAATCAACGGCCCGGCGAGCCGGCGCATATCATTTTCGTAACCCCACCAGAGCATCGCCAGCGCGGTGTCGCTGCCCTCGGCCTCGTAAAGCTGGTCATATTGGTTGCCTGCGCTGTAATGGATGCGGTCGCCGGTGATGAGCGAGAAATTCTGGCATAGGAGATGCCGCCACGCGTTGTTCACCAGCGGCTCCGGCGTCTCGACGTTCATGGCTTGCGCCACAAGTTTTTTCCACGTCTGCGCGGCGGCCTCGCGGTGCTGGGCGTAAAGAGCCGGTGTCATCTTGAACAACGCGCCGGCGTCGAGCGACGCGGTGGGAATCTCGAGCGTGGCGGTGGTGCCCGGTCGCAACCGCGCCACCGCGAGACCGCGCTCCCATTTCCAAGCGCTGTCGAACACCGCGACCACGCGCCCTTGCGCATCCGTCAGCCGGCCGGCGGAAAATTTGTTCGCCGCCTTCCCGTCCACCTCCACGGCGAGAAAGCCGTTGGTGCCCTGCGCGAGGTCGAACTTCACGAACACCACGCCGTTGCTGGCGAGCGCGGGATCAGTCGCGGCAAAGGCTTCGAGCCGGTAAATCTCCCGCGGCGGCTCGTGCTTGGGCTGGTCGAGCGGCACCAGGCCGCCCGACTGCACGGGTGAGCGATGGGTGTAGCGGAGCTGCACGATCGGCAGCCAGCCCTCGGCCAGTTCCGGCTCAGTCACGCGCTCGCGCAGGCCGCCGAACAGAAACTCATCCGGCCCGACGCGGAACGTGACCGGCGTGCCGATGTCGTGCCAGCTCCGCGAGCCGCCGCGCAGGTTCACGCCGCTGCCGTTGGCGATGAGCCGCGCCTTGACCTTCGCGTTCGGCGCGCTGAGGACGATGGGGTAATGGCGGAAGTCCGCGTGGACATAGCGCGGCGGCGGCAGCAGCGGCGCGAAAAATTCGTAGCTCGCGCCGTTGGGCTGCGCCATCGCGGCCTCGCCCCAAACGTCGCGCCCGGAGGCGAGGGCTTCGGCGAGCGGAGGCACGGCGGCGCTCGCGGATAAGACTGATGCGACGAACAGGACAAATGGCAGGAGCCGTTTCATGGCGGGGAGTATTTTTTTCCATGACACCCGCGGCCGCGCAGTCAGACAAGCCTCAACTTTTTCGTGTCCTTCGTGTGTTTCGTGGGCCGGTTCAACCCAGCATCACCAGCGCGATGGCCGCCATCATCAGCACCGCGCCGGCGAGCCGCCAGCGCAGCACGCCCGCGCCGAGGTGCTGCTCGCGATTCGCAAACCAATGCCCGACGGCCCACACCGCCACCACGCTCCACAACCCGCGCGAGCTGTAGATGACATTGGCCGACGTCGCGTTGCGAAACTTCACAATCGCCATCACGAAGACCAGCGATTGGAAACCGATGAACACGCAGCCGCCCATCAGCCACGGCATCGCCGCGCGCGGGATCGCCGTCAACGGCGCGTGGAAGAACGGGATCAGCACCACGCTGAACACCGCCGTGAAGCCGAGCATCGCCGGGAGGAAACGTCCCGCGCCCCACGCGGGCGACCACTTTTGCACGAGCACGTCGAACAGCGCGAACATCGCCGCCGAACTGCCCGCGTAGAGAATCGTGCTGCCGACGTGGTGATGCTTCGCGCCGCCGGTGCGGTTGAGCAGCGCGATGGCGAGCGAGCTGAGCACCGCCGCCACCCAGAGCTTCGCCGACACGCCCTGCGTCAGCAGCAGCGTGGTGAACAGCGCGACGAGGATGATCTTCACGCCGAGCACCGGCGTCGCCACCGACACATCACCACGCTGAAGCGAAAGGTAATTGAGTAATTGTCCGAGGAGAAAAATGAAACCCACCAGCGCCGGCTGCCAGAGCAGTTCGAGATGAAACGTGCCGCCGAGCGGAAGCAGCAGTTGGAATATCAGCGCCGAGGTGAGGTTCGAGATGAACGCCGTGCGCCACAGGCCCACGCCGAAATCGCCGGATCGTTTCACCAGCAACGCACCCACGACGTAGAGCAGCGCGGCCGTCAGCGGCAGGATGAATGGAAGCGCGGCTTCCATTTACTTCGCGGCCTGCGGCAAGGGCACCTGCGACTTCTGCATGAGGTAGGCGATGAGGTCGCGCTGCTGCTCGGGCGTGAGCGCTTCGAGCAATCCCTCCGGCATGATCGAGAGCGCGGACTCCTGCTGCTTCACCACCTCGGTGCGCTCGACGGTGAGCAACTCAGTCATGGTCTTGAGCGTGAGCGTGCGATCGGTCTTGGCGGCGATGATGGCGTTCAGCACGCGGCCGTCCTTCAACTCCACCACCGTCATGCGGAAGTCCGCGCTCACCACGGCGCTCGGGTCGGCAACGTTGTCGAGGAGGTAATCCAAATTGTCGCGGCCCGCGCCGGTGAGGTCGGGACCAACTTCGCCGCCCGAGCCGTAGAGCCGGTGGCAGTTCGCGCAGAGCGTGGTGAAAAGGACGCGGCCGTTGGACTTGTCGGCCTGGGCGAGCGTCGCGGGCGTGAGCTGCGACTTGAGCTTCGCGATGAGCGCGCGCTTGTCGGCGGCGGGTTCGCGCAATTCGCCCCACGCCTTCGTGAGTTGGGTGTTGAGCGCGGCGTCGTTGAAGCTGCGGATTTGCCGCGCGTGAAAGGCGGTCACATCGGCGCGGGGAATTTTTCCGGCGCCGACTTCATTCAGCAACGCCTTCGCGAAAACGGGTCGCGACACGAGCGTGTCCATCACCGGCGCGCGCTCGGTCGGGTGGAAATTGCGGTAGCTCTTCGCGAGCTTGTCGCCGATGGCCGGGTCGTCGAACTGCGCGAGGCCGCGCACAGCGACGGCGTTGAGAAAGCGCGTGCCGAGCAACTGCTCGCAAATCTGCCGCAGGTCCGGCGGCTTGTTCTCGATGAGCGATTGCAATGCGGCCTTTCGCGCGGAGAGTTCGGCCTGGCCGTCGAGCGCGATGTGCTTTACCTCATCGAGCGCGCGACCGTCGCCGAAGAGCACGCTCAAATCGCGCACGCGAGCGGCGATGGATTGGTTCGCGGTGCCGGCGAGTTTCTTCGCGAGCGAATCCCAGGCGCTTGGCTTCTTCGCCTTGCGCCAGCCGGTGAGCCCATCGGCGAGACCAGCGAGAATGTCCGCCTGAAATGCTTCAGGCTTGGCGGAGGCGATCTTGAGCACCTCGTTCACCGGCGCGGGATTTTTCTCGATGTCCTCCGCAAGCCGGCGCGCGATGAAGTTGCGCGTGATGGGCAGCTCGCACTTCGCGGAAAGTTTCGCGAGCGCGAGCGGATCCGCGTCGGCGACGGGGATGAGGCCATACCAGATGAGCAGCGGGAGGTTGTGGTCGTTGGCGTCCTCCGCGTGCGCGACGAGCGCGGCGGCGAGCGCGGCGCGCTGGTTCACCGGGAGGCGCTGGAGCGCCGAGGCGAGGGCGAGGCGAACGAGGGCGGAGGAATCGGATCTCGCGAGCTTCGTCAACTCACCGACGACGGCCGCGCCGGGTCGGAGACCGGCGCTCCGGGCCGGACGCTGGCTCGTCAGCGAATCCAGCGGCCAATCGTCCGTGAGCAACCGCACCGCCCACGCGCGGACGTGCTCGTTGCCGTCGCGCAGGCGGCCGAGCAGGAATTTTTCATCCGCCGCGCCGATGGCGTTGAGCGACCACAGCGCGCGTAGGCGGAGCACTTCGCTCTTTTCCCCCTCGGCCATCGTGCGCAACTGCTCCTTCACCATGTCGAGTCCGCGTCCGCTGGCGGCGCGCGACGCGAGTTCGAGCCGGGCCTGGCGGGGGAACCACTCGTTCGTGTGCGAGTGCAGCTTCACCAACTCGCGCGAGTTGAGTTTCGTGAGGTCGCCGAAATTTTGCTTCGCCGGCGTGCCGTGACTGATTTTGAAAATTCGCCCGCTCTCGCGATGCACGCCCGTGGCGTCGTGACATTCACCCGTATCGCTCCAGTCGGCCACGAACACGCCGCCATCGGGACCATAGGTGATTTCCAAACCGCGGAACCATTTGTCCTCCGCGATGAAAACATCCGGCGCGTGGCGGCCCACGTAGCCGGAGCCGGCGCGTTCGAGGCGGTCCATGTTCGCGCGGCGGCCGTGCTGGTTGAGCGTGAAGAGCGAGCCGCGATATTCGGCGGGCCAGTTGTCGCCGAGATAGACCATCGCGCCGATGTGCGAGTGGCCGCCGCCGAGATCGTTCGCAGCACCGTCTTTGGATTTTCCCCAGCCGGCCGCCGTGTCGAAGTGCCAGTGGTCCGCGTGATGGTCAATGAGCCCGTAGGCGCGCGGGTTCGGGTCGAGCGTGTGCGCGCGGACGAAATGCTCGCCGGCGACCGCGTGCCAGAGATGACCGTTGACGGTGTTCACGTAAAAAAGTTCGCCGTGCTCGTTCCAGTCGTGGCCCCACGGATTCGTGTTGCCGCAGGTGATGGTCTCGAACACGCGGCGCGTCGGGTGATACCGCCACATGCCGCCGCGCACGGGAAATTTTTCCGTGCTGCCCGCGACGTTCACATCCGCCGCGCCCGACGCGCCGCAGCGTCCGTAAAGCCAGCCGTCGGGGCCGAAGCGCAGGCCGTTGGCGATGTTGTGATGATTCTCGTTCGGCGGCGCGAAGCCTTCGAGCACCACCTCGGCGGGGCCGTCGGGTTTGTCGTCGCCGTTGCGGTCGGGAATGAAAAGCACGTTCGGCATCGCGATGACCCACACGCCGCCAAAGCCGACCTCGATGCTCGTGACCATCTGCAATTCATCCGTGAACACCGTGCGCTTGTCGAAGCGCCCGTCGCCATCGGTGTCCTCGAAGACGACGATGCGGTCGCGCAGCTTGAGGTCGTAGCGCAACGCGCGCTCGGCGTAGGTGTAATTCTCGGCGACCCACAGCCGCCCGCGCGCGTCCCACGCCAGCGCGATGGGATTCTGCACATCGGGTTCGGCGGCGAAGACGGTGGCCTTGAATCCCGGCGGCAGTTGCATCTTCGCCGCGGCTTCGGCGGCGGGCATGAGGGGAAACTTGGTGTCCGTCTCGGAGTTGTAGGGTGCGGGAAACTCGGCGCGGGCGACGAGCGCGGCCAGCGAGCCAATGGAGAAAAATGCGAGGCGATTCATGGTTGTCAGGCCGCGACTTTAGGGACGGCAGCGGGCGACGCAACCAGACTTTCGGGCGATGAAGATCGTCATGGACTGCGGCGGCAAGCGAAGCGCGACGCCGCTTTGGGATTCGCGCGCACATGCACGACCGAAAGCGCCGTCGCCGCTGCGCTCTGCCGGCGCAGTCCAAGAAGGCGCAGAAAAGCATTTCGCCCAGCGCCGCGTTTTGCTTTGCTTGCGCCCAAGCCTATGAACGCCATCACCCGCCGTGACTTCGTGAAATTATCCACCGCCGCCGCGCTCGCGCCGTTGGGCGCGCGGGCCATCGAGCCGTTCAAGCGCGCCGGCAAGGCGCGGCTGCAACTGAGCCTCGCCGCCTATTCGTTCCGCGAGTTCTTCAAGGACTCGACGCACAAGCGCGCGAAGGAACCGGCGGCGGATCAGGCGATTGACATGTTCCAGTTCATTGATTTCTGCGCGGAGCACGGCTGCGACGGCGCGGAGCTGACCGCGTATTATTTTCCGAAGGACGTGACCGACGCGTATCTGCTGAAGGTGCGGCGGCACGCGTTCCTGCGCGGCGTCGCGGTGAGCGGCACGTCCGTGGGAAATAACTTCGCGCATCCGAAAGGCGAGGCGCGCGACCAGCAGATCGCCGACGTGAAGAAGTGGATTGATCGCGCCGCCGTCATGGGCGCGCCGCACATCCGCATCTTCGCCGGGGTGCCGCCCAAGGGCACCGACGCCGCGACGGCGCGCGCGATGTGCCTTGATGCCATCGAGGAGTGTTGCGACTACGCGGGCCGGCACGGAATTTTTCTCGGACTGGAAAATCACGGCGGCATCGTCGCGAAGCCGGAGGAGTTGCTCGAGATCGTGAAGGCGGTGAAGAGCCCGTGGTTCGGCGTGAATCTCGACACCGGCAACTACATCATCCCCGATCCCTACGCGGGCCTGGAGGCGACCGCGCCGTATGCGGTGAACGTGCAGTTGAAGGTGGAAATCAAACGCGACCCCAAGGGTGCGAACGAGCCGTCCGATCTCCCGCGGCTCGTGAAAATCCTGCGCGCCGCGAATTACCAAGGCTACGTCGCGCTCGAATACGAGGCGAAGGAAGACCCGTGGACCGTGGTGCCGCGCGTGCTGAAGCAGATGAAGGAATTGTTCGTGGCGTAACTTTTCCGCGTCGCGCGGCGACTGACTCAATTGTGAAATCCGCGCTGCTGATCCTCCTCCTGGCCGTTGGCTCCGCGTTCGCCGCCGATCCGCCCGATGAATCAGCGCTGGTCACTTTCAAAAGTGGCGGTCTGGATTTGCAGGGTTGGTTTTGGAAACCCGCGGGCAAAGGCCCGTTCCCCGCCATCATCTACAATCACGGCAGCGAGAAGACGCCGGGCTGGTTTCCGACCCTCGGGCAGTTCTGGACGAGCAACGGTTTTATTTTCTTTGTGCCGCATCGTTCCGGCCACGGGCGCTCGCCGGGCGAATACATCGTGGACTTGCAGGACAAATTCCGCGCGCAGGAAACGGATACGAACAAGGTTCAGCGCTACATCATCAGCCTGCACGAGCGGTTCAACGCCGACGTCGCCGCCGCCGTGAACTGGCTCAAGACGCAGCCGGGCGTGGACACCAACCGGCTCGTCGTCTCCGGCATTTCCTACGGCGGCATCCAGACTGTGCTCACGGCAGAAAAGGATTTGGGCGTGAAGGCGTTCGTCACCTTCTCACCCGCCGCGATGTCGTGGCGCGGCAACCCGCTGTTGCGCGAGCGCCTGCTCGAAGCGGTGAAGCACGCGAAAGCGCCGATGTTTCTGCTCCAGGCTAAGAACGACTACAACCTCGGCCCGATGGAACTGCTCGGCGGCGAGTTGAATCGCAAAGGCAAACCGGACCGCGCGAAGCTTTATCCCGTCTTCGGCGCGGCGGACAATCCCGCCGACGGCCACGGCGGCTTCGCCGTGCGCGGGAGCGAGGTGTGGGGGAAGGACGTGCTGAAATTCCTGGGCGAAGCGATGAACGCCGGCGCGCCGTGAGCGGCGCCAAAAAATCGGGCTGGACTCCCCGGCCGCGCGGTAGAGACTTTCGCCCATCACCCATGAGTGGTTTCCCCAATGCGGGTCGGCCCGGAGGCCTGAGTCAAACGAGGTCCGGCTTCAACCGCGAATCCGAAAGGACGTGCGCAACCACCCAACGACGGACACGCGCGCGGGTCATCGGCGGCACCCTGGTTCTGCTCGTCGCGATGCGGACGTTGCTGGCGCAGGTCGGTTCGGTGGATGCGACGTTCAACACCGGACTGGGATTGAACAGCAACGTCCTCGCGCTCGCGCTGAAGCCGGATGGCAAGGTGCTGATCGGCGGCGACTTCACCAACTACAGCGGCACGAACGGCATCGCCTGCCCCCGCATCGCCCGGCTCAATCCGGATGGAAGCCTGGACGGAACGTTCAATCCCGGTTCGGGAGCCACCAACAGCATCACGGGACTGGCGCTGCTGACCAACGGCCAGATCATCATCTGCGGCTCCTTCACCAGCTTCAATGGCACCAACCGCACCCGCATTGCGCGGCTCAACACCAACGGGAGCCTTGACACGGGTTTCACCTGCAGCTTCGCGGCCAGCAATGTCATCTCCACGCTCGCGGTCCTGACCAACGGCCAGATTCTCGTCGGCGGTTTCACCAACAATGTCGGCACCATCCGCACCGCCCTCGCGCGCCTCAACCCCGATGGCAGCCTGGACCCGGGCTTCGTCTCCAGCCCGGGCGGGAACAGCAACATTCTGGCGATCACGCCGCAAGCCGACGGGAAGATTCTGATCGGCGGCTCGTTTTCCAATTACAACGGCACCAGCCGTTCCCGCATCGCCCGGCTCAACGACGACGGCAGCCTCGACACCACGTTCGACCCCGGGTCCGGGGCGAGCAACACGATCTTCGGCGCCAGCAACGCCGTCAACGCCATCGCGGTGCAACCCGACGGCCAGATTGTCATCGGCGGCACCTTCAACCGCTTCAACGGGGCGAGCCGCGCCCGCATCGCCCGCCTCAACGCCGACGGCAGTCTCGACGCCGGCTTCAATCCCGGCACCGGCGCGATCAGCAACGCCGTGCAGGCCATCGCGCTGCAAACGGACGGCCGGGTGCTGATCGGCGGTTCGTTCACCAACTACAACGGCACCAACCGCGCGCGCCTCGCCCGCCTGAACAGCGACGGAAGTCTGGACACCGGTTTCAATCCGGGGAGCGGCGCGTCCTCCAATTCGGTCATCCACCGGATCGTGATCCAGCCGGACCACCAGTTGTTGATCAGCGGTTCGTTCACCGAACACCAACACGTTGTCCATCGCCAACGTCCAACCCGCGGACGCCGGGGATTACCTCGTGGTGGTGAGCAACAGCGTGAACTCCGTCACCAGCCAGGTGGCGACGCTGACCGTGTTGAGCAAGCCCATCATCGTCCAGCAGCCGGCGGCGCGCCTCGTCGGACAGGGTGACGATGCCACCTTCACGGTGGTCGCCATCGGCCCGCTGCCATTGAGTTATCAATGGAGCAGCGGGACGAACCCGATTGACGGCGCGACCGGCGATTCCTACACCGTGACCGGTGCGCAGCCGGCGGACGCGGGGAATTACTCGGTCGTTGTGACCAACATTTACGGCGCGACCAACAGCGCGGCCGCCGCACTCACGGTCACGGCGGTGCCGGTCATCACGTCCCAACCGCAGGGACTGCTCGCGGCGCAGGGCACCAACGTGCTGTTCGCCGTGGCCGCGGTCGGCGGCGCACCGCTGATATACCAGTGGAGCAAAGGGGCTGCGCCCATCAGCAGCGAGACGAACGCGACGCTCGCCCTGAACAACGTGCAGCCGGGCGACGCGGGAAATTATTCGGTGCTCGTTTCCAATTCGTTCGGCGTGACCAACAGCGTGGGCGCCGCGTTGAACATCTACGCGCGACCCGGCATCAGCACCCCGCCCGTGGGCACGAACCTGGTGGTGGGCGCGACGTTGACGATGAACGTCGTCGCCACGGGCAGCGCGCCGTTGAGCTACCGGTGGCGGATCAATTTTCAAAATCTCAACGACAGCAACAACATCACCGGCTCGACCAACGCCACGCTCGTCATCAGCAGCGTGCTGACCAATCACGGCGGACTCTACGACGTGGTCGTGAGCAACGCCTACGGTTTCACCAACAGCGCCACGGCGCTCGTCAACGTGTTTGCGCCGCCGGTCCTCACCATCCAGCCCTCGAACCGCACCGGCACCATCGGCAGCAACACGACCTTCAGCGTGGGCGTGACGGGCACGGCGCCGTTCGCCTACCAGTGGCACTTCAACGGCGATGACCTGACCGGCCGCACGAACTCGACGCTTTCGCTCACCAACCTTCAGGCGACGAACGCCGGCAGTTACAACGTCCGGGTCAGCAACCCCTACGGTTCGACGAACAGCGCGCAGGCGCAATTGACCGTGGCCACGGTGCCGACGATCACGCTCCAGCCCACCAACCGTTCGATCGTCCAGGGCAAGTCCACCACCTTCACGGTGAGCGTGGCCGGCTCGGTGCCTTTGAGCTACCAGTGGTTCTTCAACAGCAACGCGCTCGCGGGCAAGACCACTTACCAGTTGGCTT
Source organism: Verrucomicrobiota bacterium (assembly GCA_016199935.1). Taxonomy (GTDB): domain Bacteria; phylum Verrucomicrobiota; class Verrucomicrobiia; order Limisphaerales; family JACQFS01; genus JACQFS01. The sequence continues at coordinate 5,821 of JACQFS010000106.1, read as the reverse complement.
TGACCAATGTGCAGGCTTCAAACGTCGGCGACTACACAGTCCGAATCACGAACGTCTTCGGCACGACCAACAGCGCCACGGCCACGCTCACGCTCGTGTCGCCACCGACCATTCTCACCCAGCCGGTGGACCAGTCGGTCGGCTTGGGCAGCAACGCTCTTTTCTCCGTCACCGCTTCTGGCACCGGACCGATCGGCTATCGGTGGAAATTCAACGGCCTCACCCTGACCAACGGCACCGGCTCGAATCTCGTCGTCTCGAACATCACGATCACAAACTCCGGCAGCTACAGCGTCACCGTCACGAACCCCGCCGGCTCGACGAACAGCACGACGGCGACGTTGTTCCTCGACCTGCCGTTCCTCCCGTTCACGGATGATTTCAGCAATCACGTCACCACCAACTCCTTCTCCGGTCTCGGCCGCGGCACGAACCTCACCGCCACGCGCGAGCCGGGCGAACCGGCCCACGGCGGCAGCGTCGGCGCGCACTCGGTCTGGCTCGGCTGGGTCGCCCCCGCGAGCGGCGCCGCCACCATCGCCACCACCGGCAGCGACTTCGACACGTTGCTCGGCGTCTACACCGGCACGAACCTCACGAACCTCGCGGTCGTCGCCAGTGACGACGACGGCGGCGGTTTCCTCACCAGCCGCGCCGCGTTCAACGCGGTCGGCGGCGAGGAATACGTCATCGCCGTGGACGCGCTGAACGCCGGCGGCAACCTCGTGCTCGCGTGGAACCTCGACACCAACATCGCCGACCTCCCGCAGATCACCACGCAGCCCGTGAGTCAGATCGTGCCCTTGAGCAACAGCGTGACCTTCACCGTCGGCGCCACAAGCCTCAGCCCGTTGAGCTACCAGTGGTATAAAAATTTCTCGCCGATGTCCGGCCGGACGAATCCCGCGCTCACGATCAGCAACGTCAACTCCGCCGCCACCGGCTACTATCGCGCGCGCGTCAGCAACACCAACGGGCTCGTGGACAGCACGCCGGCCACGCTCGAGGTGAGCGTCGCCGCCGGCAACATCTCGCGCGACAAGTTCAGCACCCTGCTCACCAACCCGCCCTCGCTCGTCGGCTTCGGCGGCAAGCGGCCGTCCGCCGGCGGGCCGCTGATTTCCGGCTCGCAAGTCCTCGACAACACCGGCGCCACCACCGAACCGGGCGAGCGCAACCACGGCGGCGTGGTCGGCGGCGCCTCGCGCTGGACCTTCATTGATTCGCCCGGCAACGGCACGATGCGCGTGGACACCGAGGGCAGCCTGCTCGACACCGTGCTCGCCGTTTACACCGGCACCGATTTTTCCAATCTCGTGCTCATCGCCGAGGACAACAACAGCGGCAGCGACGGCTTCACGAGTCTCGTGCGCTTCGCCGCCACAGCAGGCACGCGCTACCTCGTCGCGGTGGACGGCGTGAATGGCGTGCAAGGCGAGATCCACCTGAACTGGAGTTTCGGCGACGCGCCGCTCGCGGGCTTCAGCGCGTCCAACCGCGTCGCCGCGTTCGGCGAGAGCATCGAGTTCACGCCCGCCGCTTCCGGGAGCGAACCGCTCGGCTATCAGTGGCTGCTGAACGGCAGCCCCATCGGCGCGGCCACGAATCCCGCGCTGCCGTTGGCGGCGCTTTCAAATTCGGCCGCCGGTGTTTACAGCCTGGTGTTGAGTAATCCGCTCGGCGTCACGACCAACCAGTTCGCCACGCTCTCGCTCTTCAGTCTGGACTTCGTGAACGGTGGCGCGCGCGTGCAGATCGCCGGCCCGCCGGGAAACGGTTATCAAGTGGATGTCGCCAACCTGCTCGGCACGGGCTCCAACTGGAACGCGCTGACGAATCTCTTCCTCCCCCTCAGCCCCTTCTTCATCCTCGATGATTCCGCCGCCGGGCTGACCAATCGCTTCTACCGGCTCAACGTCGCGCCGTGAGCCAAGGAGCGGCGACATTTTTGTCGCCGTCGTCATTCCATTTATTGGAGGAACGAGGGCGACAAGAATGTCGCCCCTCCATCACGCCAGCACTTCCGCCAGCGTCACTTCGCGGCCCAGCTTGAGCGAGCGCTTGCCGGCTTCGAGCGCGGCAATCAGTTCCACTTCCTCCTCGATGGGCACGGACTCCTTTCCCGTTTTCAAATAATCGAGGAACGCTTCGAGCAGATACGAGTAGAGGTTCGCGAGGTCGGGCTTGAGCGAACGCCAGCCTTTCTGGCCGTAGAGGTTGATCTGGTAGCCGGCGCTCATCCATTCCTTCTCACCGACGAGCACGACCACGTCGCGATGGTCGGCGAAACGGATGCGCGCGATGTTCAGGCCGGGCTGGCCGGTGTTCATCGCCGAGACCGCGCCGGGGCCGAGCACCGCGTAGGCCATCGAGAGCGCGTGGATGCCGTAATAGACCAACTCGTTGCCACACGCGACGCTCGCGAGATGGATGTTGCCGAGCGTCTTCGCTTCCTCGCGCAGCTTCACGATGTCCGGCACGAAGCGGAGCGAGCTGCACGACATGAATTTAGTCTTCGTCGAGCGCGCAATCTTCGCGATGCGCTGCGCCTCCTTCGCCGTCATCGCGAGCGGCTTGTCGCAAAAAACGGGCACGCCCTTTTTCAACGGATGCTCGGCGTATTTCCACTGCGCGCCGGAGCCGTCATCCACGATCAGCACCGCATCCACGCCGTCACACGCTGCCTCGGGCGAATCCGCGACGCTCTCGATGCCGCAAATGTCCGCGAGCTTCTGCGCCCACTCACGCTGCGGATCCCACACGCGCACGACTCGCGCGCCGTCGAGCTTGCGCGCCGAGCGGACGAACGTGCCCTGCCACAGGGGCTTCTGCTTTGCGTCGTCGAAGCCGTTGAACGTGGTGGCGAAGGCGGTGCCGTGGTTGGAGCCGGGCGCGCGCGGCGCGTCGAGGTAGCCGTAGGTCGCGGCGGAGATGAGTCCGAGTTTGAGCATGAAGCGACCGTATCCGCTCCGTCGTGCGGCTTGAAGAATTATTCCAGCGGGCGGTTTGAAATCACGATGTCATCCATAAACATCTCATTCGTGTGCGCGCGGTTGCCGTTCGCGGTGATGCCGACCTGCAGGCGGTCGTAAATCGTGCGCGCCGTCGGCAGCGTCTTGCCCGTCGCGTCGAGCACCTTCGCGCCGTCCTGCCAGACTTCCATTTTGCCATCGCCCCCTTCGCTGAGGAAAAGGTGGACGCGCAGTTCGACCCAGCGGTTCTTCGGAAATCCCACCTCCTTGCCGCGCGGCTGGCGAAAGGTTTTACCCGTCCACCATTTGCCGAGGTCGCTCGCGAGCGACTCGCCGTTTTGCTGGAGAAAAAGCCGGCGGCCCGGTGATTTGGAAAGCTGCGTCGTCTCCAGATCCCAAAGAAAGACGAGCGAGGCATCCGTCCCGCCGATAAGATAGAACCACCCGCTGAACCACACGTGGTCGCCCTTCACGAATCGCAACCGGCCACGCTCGATGTCCGCCTTTGATGAAATGTGACCGTCATAGGGAACCGCGACGCACTGGAGCGCGTTCGTGCCGGTGTGGACGCGCGCGGCCGTGAGCACGACGACATTGGAGCGCGCGCCCGCCTCGCGCTGGAAGCCGTGCCAGCGCGAGTAGTCGTGCGGGAACAAATCCTCGAACTTCGCCGCGTCCTCGAAGCCATCGCGGAAGACGAAGGGCGCGGCGGGTTCGGGATACGGACGCGCCTGCCAGACCAGACAACCGCCGGCCGCGGCGACCGCGAGCAGCAAGATCGAAATGAGAAGCCGTTTCTTCATCGCGTGACCGCGTTTGGCTGTGCGGAGAGTAAACGCCCGACCACCGCCCAAGTCACAGCCAAATCGGAATGGACTCGGCCCCCGTCGGCGTTAGCCTGACGCACAATCATCAGCCAAAGCTATGCGCCGAATTTTCCTGCTGCTGCCGTTGTTGAGTTCCATCTGCCTCGCCGACGGACTCACCGTCGAACAAGAACGAATCTGGCGCGCACAAATCCGCTCGAACTTTTTCATCGCCGGTCCCCTGCCCTCGCTGGCTGCGCAAACGCACCGGCGCTTCGAGCCGGCCAGCGGCGTCACGGCGGAGGCGGTCACCTACGCGTCGCAGTTCGGGATGCACGTGCCGGCGATTCTTTATCTGCCCAAGCCGATGCCGAAGGGCGGGAAGATTCCCGGCTTCATCGTCGTCAACGGCCACGGCGGCGACAAATACAGTTGGTATGCGTTCTACACCGGCGTTACCTACGCGCGCGCCGGCGCGGCGGTGCTGACCTTCGACCCTGCGGGTGAAGGCGAGCGCAACAAGGCCCGCAAGTCCGGCACGCGCGCACACGACGGCATCAAGGGCGACGAGCAACTCGCGCGGCGGCTCTGCGGGTTGTTGATGAGCGACGTGATGCAGGGCGTGTCGTATCTGTCGTCGCGGCCGGAGGTGGACGCGACGCGCATCGGCGCGGGCGGTTACTCGCTTGGCTCCTTTGTGCTCGCGCTGACCGGCGCGGTGGAGACGCGGCTGCGCGCGTGCGTGCTCGTGGGCGGCGGCAACCTCGACGGCCCAAATGAATACTGGGACAACGCCAAGCCGATGTGCCAGGGCCTGCCGTATCGCTCGCTGAATTTTCTCGGCGACCGACCAGCGGCCATCTACGCGCTGCACGCCGCGCGCGGGCCGACGCTCATGTTCAACGGCCTCGCCGACTCCGTGGTGAACATGCAGAACACGCCGCCGCCATTCTTCAAGAACCTCCGCGAGCGCACGGTGAAGCTGCGCGGCAAGGCGGACGGCGTGTTCGAGACGGGCTTTGTTCCCGCCGTGAGTCACAGGCCGTTCTTCATCACGAAGCCGGTGGCGCTGTGGCTGGAACGGCAGCTCGATTTTCCAAACTGGACCGCACGCGAAATCGAAACGATGCCGGAAACGCACATCAGCGAATGGGCCGCCACGAATGGCGCGGCGATGGACAAACTTTACGCGACCGAGCAGCGCGAGGGCGGCGTGCGCGCGGTTGGCACCGGCGTGCCGGGACTGACGCGCGAACAGTTGAGCGTGTTGAGCGACGACGAGTGGGAGCGGCGCAAGGAGGAGTTCGTGATCGAGAAATGGGTCGAGGCGGCGAAGGCAGTGAAGTAGGGGCGCAGGGGAGAAAGGGGGAAAGGGAGCGGGGGAGCGAACGGCCAGCACATCGCGTGAAAAATCTCCCCTGCTCCCTTTCCCCCTTTCTCCCCTGCTTCGTTCGTCCGTCACTTGAGATGCCGGTCCAGAAACTCCTCCGCCACGGGACGCGCGATGTCGCCGTAGCGATGGCCGAGATCGTGTTTGAACCAGCCCACACTTTTTTCCGCGCCGAGCAGCCGATACACCGGCAGCACGGCCTCGATGAACGTCCAGCTTGCGTCTGTGTCCGCCGCGCCTTTGCCCGCGCCGCCGGCGAGCAGGAGGAACGGGCGCGGCGCGATGAGCGCCAGCAACTCGTGATGCTCGCGCGCGAAGCCGGGCTGTTTGATTTCGGGGCCGAGATACCACACGTCCTGCCAGTTGCTCTGGCGCAGGCCGACGCCGCCCTCGCTCGACACGACGCATTTCACCCGCTCATCGAACGCGCCGACGTAGATGACTTCCTTGGCGCCGAGCGAGTGGCCGAAGATGCCGAGGTGCCGCGCATCCACGTTCGGCAGCGTCTCGATGAGGTCGAGCGCGCGGATGCCGTCCCACGTCATGCGCGTCATGCCCTTCCACGTCGGGTGCCGCTCCTGCATCCGGCGGACGTTCGCGACGTAGAGGCTCTCGCCTTTTTTCTGAAAGCCGGGCGGCAGTTCGGCCCAGAT
>JACQFS010000094.1 GCA_016199935.1 Verrucomicrobiota bacterium | reverse complement strand
CGGTCCCCGACTTTGATTTTGCGAGGATGCCCTCGTAAAATCACATCCGGCATTAGCCCCGATTTCTCGGAGTTATTCCAGACTTCGCGGCAAATTACCCACGTGTTACGCACCCTTGCGCCGCTGAACGCCTCAAATATTGCTACCTGAAGCATTCCGCTCGACTTGCATGTCTTATCCACGCCGCCAGCGTTCGTTCTGAGCCAGAATCAAACTCTCCGTAGAAAACGTTAGCTTGACTCTCGTCCAATCGTGAGATCGGACATTGTTGTTGCTGTTAAAACTGTCCGAGTAAGCCAGCTAACTGGCCAACTCGAACGGGCTGTTACTTATTGCACATTTCAGTTTTCAATGAGCAGGTGGATTTCCACCTTAAAATTCTCAACTGATCTCTAGGTTTTCCACCCCTTTAGGGGGCAAAAAATCCGTGCCGTTCACTTAGTTCATGACCCGGCAACGGAATCAGATTTTCAAAAGCGAGTGAGTATTGCCAGCGGGGAATCCAAGTGTCAACCGACTTTTTCAAAAATAATGACCGAATAGTTTTCTGACCCGGATCGAGGTGGAAAGCGACGGGCTGCACCGGCCCCAACACGCCTCGCGATAAGCGCGTTTTGACGCCTTACTTGCCGTAAAAACTCAGGACTTGCAGGTCGCGGACGCTGGCGCGGCGGATGATCGCGACAAAATCCCTCCGAGCAGCACCGATTTCCGCCGTCACCGTTACTTCAAACGTCACACTGCGCACCGAAAAAATCTGCCGCTGGGACACGAACTGCACTGCCTGACTCGTCATGCCCGGAACATTGATCAATTCACCCACGCTTCGAAATGGCGTGTCATCGTCCGTTCCTTCCGCGCCATCGGGGCCCGCGCGGTGACGGATGATCCCCGCGGCCATGTTTGCATCAATGCCCGGAATCATCTGCAACGTTTCGGACGGCGCGGTATTGATGTTCACGAATCGCGCCGACAGCGTGGTGAATAAATCCACAAAGCCCACCGGATACACCGGCTCTTCCGCAGGGATGAGTCCGCCGCGTTTGGTCAGCCGCCCTTGGTTTTGATGGCTCGGGGCGCGTGGACCCCAATACATGTTCGGCGTGATTCCCTGGATCAGGAGCAACTCCGACAGGTCATCCAGTGGCCCGTTCTTCGCGTAATACGAAGGCTTGAGCGCCAGGTAGTAATCGCTCTCCGCGCCGCTCAGATGCCGGTTGTCGTCCTTGTCGATCCAATCGGCGATCGAGTCCGTGACCGTGGGAAAAAGCGACGCGTCCACGCCCATCAGAATCAAACCCTGCTGCAGGATCATCTGGTCCGCCGTGTTGATGTTAAACTTCCGCTCCAGGTCCACGATCTTCACCGAGAACTTCCCCTCGCCCAGCGCGACATCCGTCAGCGAGACGTCCTGCAACGGCGTGTTGGACGCACCCGTGCCGCCGGGGCCGCCGGCCCATTTCTGGTTGAGTGAATCGAACGGCTCCGAGCTGATGCCCATCTGCTGGCCCAGCACCCATTTCGCATACTCCACGCCGGAGCGGCCGATCCAGTCGAGTTCCGCGGATGACTCACTGTTGCGCGCCAGCTTCAGTTCCACTTTCATCGAATAGGCAAAGCCGCCCGCCAGCACGGCGAGCGCGAGGATCACCACCATCACGATGATCAGCGCGATGCCGCTGCAATTGGATGAACGTGAGGTTCTCATCGCTTCGGCGGGCTCCCGATTCCGATCGTTCCGCCGGTGGCCGCGCCGGTTCCCCGCGGGCCAGGTCCGGTTCCGCCCGGACTGCCGCCGCCCGGGCTGCCGCCGGGCCCGGCCGGCGTTCGGTATTGCTCCGGCACCGCCACCGCCGGCGGCGCGACAATGCCATTGGCCACGGACGGCGTGTGCTGCGGCTCGCCGGTGGCGTTGAAGACCAGCCCATACTCGATCAACGCCGGGAGTTGGTTCGTGAGCAACCACTCGTCTGCCCACTGCGCCACGCCGGCGTTCGTCGCCCAGAAGCGCACGCTGAACTGCGTCACGTTCTTGGCGAGCACCAGCGTATACGGCTCCTGATCCTGATTCGTCGCCAACAGGATTGGTGCCTGCGTCATCAGCAATTGCATCGCCCCGTTCGTCGCCGGCTCCACGGAAAACGTCACCCGCCGCACGCTCAGATCGCCGAACATTCCCGAGCCGGGAAACGTCGCCGGCAGTCGCGCGACGAAGCTCAGGTAGGCGTATTGCCCCGCCGTGTCCGCGATGAACGCGTAGTGCCGCCGGTTCTCGACATACATCACCACCGAGTTGAGCGCCTCCTCGAAGGCCCGCCGCGCCACGCGTTCGCGCTGCACGTCCGCCGCCGCCGTCATGCCGGCCCTCGTCCCGCGCAACACCGCCGCCCAGCAGGCGTAGATCGCCGCCATCACGCCGGCGAAGATCACGATCGCGAGCATCAGCTCGAGGATGGTGAAAGCCCGCCGCCGTTTCAGGATGGGTCGCGTCGCGTGCATCGTCGTTCAACGCGTCCGCCCACGGAAGGCGCTCGCCCCCGGTTTCACCACTGAGTCCGGCCGGTAAAGGAGGATCGTCATCGTGGACTCCACCTTGCCCTGACTCATCACGGCGAACTCCACCTGGAACAACCCGTTCGTCATCGCGAGCGTCGTCTCCGACATCCACGAGAAGCCCGGATACAGGTCGCCGAAGTCGCCCGCGCTCGATCCTTCCTCCAGCTTGTTGGAAATGGTCATCTGCGCCGCGAGGCTGGCGGCTGTGAGATGGCTGCGCTGCAAACGCCGCGCCGCGCCGACGTTTTGCGACACCAGCCCGAGGATCGCGAACGCCGCCATGAAGAAGATCGCCACCGCCACCATCACCTCCAGCAGCGTGAACGCCGTCACGCGCCCGCCCCGCTGACCGCTGACCTTTGACCTCTGAACTCTCATCGGATCGTCTCCATCTCCGCCAGGCCCGTCGTCACTTCGAGGGAAATCTTCCGCCACTCGTTCTGGTCCGAGCGCAGGACGATCGTGAACTCGTCGCTCGTGCTGTTCGGATAAAACCGCACGCGCGCCTCGGTCCATTCCTTCATGCTCAGGAAATTCACGTCGAGCATCTCGATCATCACGCTCTCGGGGAGTTGCCGGGAAAAGTCCGGCATCTTCGGCTTGGTCGGCGCGGCCTCGGGCACGCCCAGCACCTGCGCGGCCTGCGTCAGCAGCGCCTCCTCCTGGTTCGTCGAGACTTCGCTCACCGCGACGATCTTGAACTCCCGCGTCTCCGTGAGGAACTGCAACTCGACCACCTGCCCCGTGAGGATTGCCGCGGCGCGCGCCTGCTCGCACGCCTCGAGCACATCGCTCGTCGCCGCGCGCAGGCCCTCCTTCTTCATCGCGCGGAAGATTCCGGGAATCCCCATCCCGAGGATGATCCCGAGGATCCCGATCACGATCATGATCTCGATGAGCGTGAAGGCGCGCGCGAAGCGGGAAGGGGCAAGCGGCAAGGGGCAAGCGGCAGACGGCCGCGCTCCGTGCGCTTCCCGCCTTCCGCTTACCGCTTTCCGCTTCGTCCTCATTTCCCCATCCCGATGTTGGAGGTGATGGTGAACATCGCCGAGAGCACGCTGAACAGCAGGAAGCCCACGCCCACCGCCATCATCACGATCATCGCCGGCTCGATCAGGTTCATCATCACGCGCAGTTGGATTGTCAGCTCGCTCTCGTAAGTCTCCGCCACGTTGTTCAACGCCCCCGGCACGTCGCCCGTCTCCTCGCCGATGCGCAGCAGGTCCACCATCAGTTGCGGAAACATCTTGCTGCGGCCCAGCGGGTCCGCGAGCGTCTTGCCGTCCGTCACCGCCTCGCGCGTCTTGGAGATCGCCTCGCGCAGCAGCGAGTTGGGCATCACGTCCTCGCAAATCTTCAGCGCCGTCAGCACCGCCACGCCGTTGTGCAGCAGCGTGGCCAGCGTGCGCGCGAACTGCCCGAAGAGATTCAGCCGGTTCAGCTTGCCGAGCACCGGCATGGTGAGCTTCCACCCGTCAATCTTCCGCCGCCCCGTCGGCGTGCCCGCGAAGCGCTTGTAGATCACGCCCACGCAGATGCCCATCAGGATGAGCAGCCACCAGTAAACGCTGAAGACGCGGCTCAGGCCGATGAGGAACCGCGTGGCCCACGGCAGCGGCACGTTCATCGCAATGAAGATGTTCATGAACTTCGGCAGCATGAAGCTCATGAAGAAGATGATGATCACCACGCCCACGCACGCCACCACCGCCGGATAAATCATCGCCGACTTGAACTTCGCCTGCACCTCGGCGAAGCGGTTGAAGTGATCCGCCAGCCGCCGCAGCACATCCACCAGCGCGCCCGACTGCTCGCCGGCCTTCACCATGTTCACGTAGATTTCCGAGAACACCACCGGCTGCCGCGCCATCGCCTGCGAGAGGCTGCGGCCCTCCATCACGTCCTGCCGCAACTGCTTGCTCACCTCCGACGGCACGCCCTTGCTTTCGAGATGCGTCATGCTGTTGAGCGCGACGGTGAGCGGCATGCCGGAGTTCAGCAGATTCGCGAGCTGCTGCGTGAAGGTCGCCAGCTCCTGCATCTTCGGCTTGCGCTGCCGGTTGAAATAACTGCGCACCGAGGCCGGCAACAGATCGCGCGCATCCGAGCCCGTGGCGCCGCTGCGCGCGGCCTTCTCCGCCTTCTCCATGCCGGCGACGCCCGTGCGCGACGCATCCACCATCACGGGGAAAAGGCCGAGCCGCTCGATCTGCGTGAGCGCAGCGGGCCGGTCCGCCACGTCGAGGATGCCCTGGACGATTTCGCCGGAGCGCCGGCGGGCCTTGTAAGCAAACTGAGGCATAAAGCTTTTTAAGTTAAACCGCAGACGGACGAAAGTTTTGCGTAATGAGTAAGGAGTAATCCGTAATCCGTAAATCTGAATCGGCCCCGGCCCGTTCGTTGGGGCGCATCTTGCCACCGTGGGTGCCGACGCGCGAGCAAGAGCGGCGGAGGGCCGCCGCAGTCCAGGACGCTGGCGCGCGGAGGGCGGCCCCGTGCGGCGCGCGAGCGTCTTGGACTGCGCCAGTCCTCTGGCGCTGTTGATCTCCCTCTCCTCCGCGAAGTGGAGGAGAGGGCCGGGGAGAGGAGGGGCCATTCTCGCGTGCTCAGCAACCCCTCTCCCCGGCCCTCTCCCCTTGCTCCGCAAAGGGAGAGGGAGTGATTCCCAGTCCGGGAGCGCACGGCAATTTCGTTTACGCATTACGGATTACTCCTTACTCCCGCATTCAAACTCCCCCTTCGATACCCCTGCAAATCCACCGTCACCTGCGCGTAGCCGATCCCGCGCAGCGCCGCGGCGACCTCCGCCAGCACCACCTCCGTCCGCAGCCGCGGCAACTCCTCCGCCCCGACCTCGATGCGGGCGAGCGCGGGCGCGCTTCCCGCTTCCCGCTTCCCGCTTTCATCCTTCATCCTTCCGCCTTCCGCCTTCATCTGGTGATGCCTCACCCGCACCTCGCGAAAGCCCATCCCCCGCAACACCGCCTCCGCGCGCTCGATCATTCCGAGCTTCGCGGGCGTCACCGCCTCGCCGTGCGGGATGCGCGAGCTGAGACAGGCGAGCTGCGGCTTGTCCGCCGTGGGCAGGCCGAGCTGCGCCGAGAGCGCGCGGATGTCCGCCTTCGTGAGGCCGGCCTCCTTGAGCGGCGCGCGCACGGCGAACTCCCGCGCCGCCTGCACGCCCGGACGGAAGTCGCCCGCGTCACTCGCGTTCTCACCGTAGGCGATCACCGCGAAACCCTCCGCGCGCGCGAGCGGTTCGAGTTCGGAGAAAAGCTCGTGCTTGCAGAAGTAGCAACGGTTCGCCGGGTTCGCGAGATACTGCGCGTTCTCGAACTCCCGCGTCCGCACCACGCGCACGGGGAAATGAAACGCCGCGCCCAGTTCGAGCGCCTCGCGCAGCTCGGAGCGCGGCAGGCTCGGCGAATCCGCGATCACCGCCAGCGCCTTCGCCCCGAGGACCTCGTGCGCGACGACCGCGAGGAACACCGAATCCACGCCGCCCGAGTAGGCGACGAGGCACGAGCCGCAGTCGCGCAACAACGCGCGGAGGTTTTGGAGTTTCGCATCCGGCACGGGCGGAGGGTGCCACCGCGAAGGTGCCGTGTCGAGCGCGCCAAGGTAGGGACGACCCGCCGGGTCGTCACCGTCGCCGAGCGCAGCGTCAGGCGACGGAACCGGGACGCACCGTGAGCCTCGGCCTCCGTTCCGCCCGCTGCTGAACGCGGGCGGGGACAACCCGGCGGGTTGTCCCTACCTCACCGCCGCTGCGCGCCAAGG
>JACQFS010000093.1 GCA_016199935.1 Verrucomicrobiota bacterium | reverse complement strand
GCCCGCGCCGTTTCCGAAGATCAGTCCCTACGTCGTGCCCGGCGACCCGAAGAGCGGATTGCTCCCGCGCGTCGAGCCGAAGCCGCCGGCGCCCAAGGGCAGCGGTGATCATCGCGTGCAGGCTTACAACTTTCGCGTCAGCCTCACAGACATTCCGGAGAATCGCGTCCCCATCGAAAAGCCCGCGAGCTACAACCCGCTCGATTACGAACTGCTCGCGCGCCACATCGCCACGATGAAGAACGTGCGGCCCGGCCCGCGCAAACACGCCGCCATCGGCCTGCGCGGCAACGGCGGCGACCTCGGCATCAACTTCGAACTCGTGCCCAATCGCAAGACCGACTCCAACTGCGGCAGCGAGTTCGGCACCGACATGTTCGGCGCGAGCTACGACTGGCCTGAAGCCGACTACGCGACGCGCGACAAGATTTTCCAACAGCACAGGGACTACACGCTCGGCCTGCTGTGGTTCCTCGGCCACGACGAACGCCTGCCCGCCGAGGTCCGCACCGAGATGCAACGCTGGGGCCTGCCCAAGGACGAGTTCGCCGACAGCGGCCACTTCCCGCACCAGCTCTACGTGCGCGAGGCGCGGCGGATGATCAGCGATTACGTCGTCACCGAGCACGACGCCAAGGGCGGCCCGCGCGCCGAGGACGGCGTTGCGCTGGCCTCCTATCCGCTCGATTCGCACGGCGTCACGCTCTACGTGGATGAAAAGGGCGTGCTGCATCGCGAGCGCGGATTTTTCGTCGGGGGATTTTCCGCGTTTCCAATCAGCTACCGCGCGCTGCGCCCGCGGGCCGGCGAGTGCGACAATCTGCTGGTGCTCAGTTGCCTCTCCGCGTCGCACGCCGCGTATGGCTCGGTGCGGATGGAACCCGTATTCATGATGCTCGGCCACGCCGCCGGCGCCGCCGCGAGTATCGCGATTGAGCGCAACGTCACGGTGCAAAACGTCCCCTACGCACCGCTGCGCGAACGCCTCCTCGCCGGGAAACAAATCCTCGAACACAAAGCGCCGCGCGCGACCACGACCGCCAAGCCCGCAGCCGCGCCCGACTCCACTCCGCCTTCCGCGCCGAATGCTCAACTCATCGCCGACGTGAAGATGCTCGTGGAAGAGAAAATCGTGAAGTCCGGCGACTACTGGCTGGCCCACGCCCAGAAGGGCGCGAACTGCGACGGCCCACTCGTCGAGTCACTTCTGCTCAACATGGCCCGCGCCTTCGAGCCGGCCGCCACGCGCGCCGACGCGCTCCGCATCCTCGTCGCGCATAAAGTTTTCTCCTCACCCGCCTACTGGGACGAACACGCCGCCGCCGACCGCAAATGCGGTGGCGAAAACGTCCGCGCCGTCATCCGCAATTTCGTCCGCGCGGCCAAATAGCATTCGATGAAACGTCGCCTCCTTCTCTTTGCGCTCCTTTGCGTTCTTTGCGGCAAATGTCCGGCGGCACAGCTCGCAAAAACCATCGAGGCCGACGTGTGCGTTTACGGCGGCACGTCGGGCGGCGTGGCGGCGGCGGTGCAGGCGGCGCGGATGGGTAAGCGCGTGGTTATTGCGGAGCCGGGACGTCACCTGGGCGGAATGACGGCGGGCGGGTTGAGCGCGGTGGACATTGGCGACCCGCGCACGGTTGGCGGCATCGCGCGCGAGTATTTTACCCGGTTGGTCGCGAGCTACGGGCAGAAGCTGGAGTGGGACAAGCCCTTCGCGAGCAAGGGCGGCGGGCCTGCGACGGGCGGCGCTTACTCCATCGAGCCGCACGTGGCCGAGCGCGTCTTCACCGACATGGCGCGCGAGGCGAAGGTCGCGGTGCATTTCAACGCACGGCTCGCCTCGGCGAAGAAGATCGGCGCGCGCATGACGGAGTTCGTCACTGAGGATGGCACGGTGTTCCGCGCGAAGATGTTCATTGACGCGACCTACGAGGGCGACCTCATGGCGAAGGCCGGCGTGAGCTACACGTTGATGCGCGAGGGCAACGCAAAGTATGGCGAGCGCTACAACGGTATTTACTACGACGCGAAATACAAGCCGCGCACCAACCACCTGAAGCCTGGCCCAACCGGTCGCGTGAAGGGCGGCCAAGGCGTGTGGGACCGGGACTTCCCGCTTGATCCTTATGTCGTTCCCGGCGATCGAACTCGTCGCGCGCTTCACCGCCGCGTGTCAGGCCATCGGCGACGAAATGGACTTGCGGTGGTTCTCGAAGCACGACCCATTGCCGAATGGGAAATGGGATTTCAACACCGCGACCTTCGGCGGCAATCTGCCCGGCGCGAGCTGGGAATGGCCGGAGGCGAGCTACGCGCGACGCGAGCAGATCGCGAAGGAGCACGAGAATTATCGCCGCGGCCTCCTTCATTTCCTCGCCACCGACCCGCGCGTGCCGGTGAAGGTGCGCGACGACATGAAGCGCTTCGGCCTGCCGCGCGACGAGTTCGCCGACAACGGCGGCTGGCCGCACCAACTCTACATCCGCGAGGCCCGCCGGATGGTGAGCGACCTCGTGATGACCGAGCATCACACCTTCGGCCGACAGGTCGCGCCGAACTCCGTCAGCCTCGGCAGCTACGGCACGGATACGCACGAGATCCGCCGCATCGTGAAGGACGGCGTGGTCATCCGCGAAGGCAAGACCGCCGGTGGCCGCGACGGCGCACCGCCGTATCCGATTGGTTACGCGGCCATCGTTCCGAAACAGAGCGAGTGCGAGAATCTCTTCGTCACCTTCGCACTCTCGGCGAGCCACACCGCCTTCAGCAGCATCCGCATGGAGCCGGTGTTCATGGCGACCAGCCAGTCAGCGGCAACGGCGGCGTGCGTTGCCATCGAAGAAGCCGTGCCGGTGCAAAAGGTGAACTACGCAAAGTTGCGCGAGCGACAGCTGCTGGACGGGCAGAAGCTGACTTGGCCTGCGAAGTAGTTCTGCCTAGACTCGTCGGACATGAACCCAAGATTCCACTTCGCCGCACTGCTCACGCTGGGCCTCGCATCGCTGGCGCTCGCGGCTGATTCACCCGCCAAGGCTGCAAGCAAATCCAAACCCTCGGCCGATTCATCACTCGCGCCCGTTGAGGACGTGCCCGGCCTGCCACGCGTGCTGCTCATCGGCGATTCCATTTCGATGGGCTACACGGTGCCGACGCGCGCGTTGCTCAAGGGCAAGGCCAACGTGCATCGTCCGCCGACGAATTGCAGCTCCACCGGCAACGGCCTGACGCATCTCAAGTCCTGGCTCGGCGACAAGAAGTGGGACGTGATTCATTTCAACTTCGGCCTGCACGACGCGAAGCTCCCGCCCGAAGGCAACCGCCACGCGCCGCCAGAGGTTTACGAAAAGAACCTGCGCGAGTTGGTGAAGCAGATGAAGGCCACGGGCGCGAAACTCATTTTCGCCACCACCACGCCCGTGCCCAACGGCGGCGTCATTTCCCCGACGCGCCGCTTCGGCAGCGTGGACCAATACAACGCCATCGCGAAAAAGGTGAGGGAGGAAAACGGCGTGGTTATTGACGACCTCAACGCCGCCATCACGCCGCACGTGGCGAATTTGCAACGGCCCAACGACGTCCATTTCTCCGCCGCCGGGTCGGACCTGCTCGCGAAGCAGGTCGCCGCCAGCATTGAATCCGCACTCAAATCCAAACAACCATGAACACACACATCCACCGCGCCCTTCTGCTCGGATTCACGCTCGTCCTTTGCGGCAATTCCTTCGCCGCCGATGCGCCGGAGAAAAAGGCCGCGACGAAACCCAAGGCCGCCGCCGTTAAGAAGGAGGCTTCGATCGCGCCCACCGAGGCGGACGTCCGTTACGGCGATCACGAGCGGCAGGTTCTGGATTTCTATCAGGCCAAGTCAACTCGCCCGACGCCGGTGCTGTTCTTCATCCACGGCGGCGGTTGGGTGACTGGCGACAAAAAGAATCCCGGCAGCCTCAAGGAGTGTCTCGCCGCGGGTATCTCCGTCGTCTCGATCAACTATCGTTACTCGTGGCAGGCGCAGATCGCGGGCGTGAAGCCGCCCGTCGAGGCTCCGTTTCACGATGCGGCGCGCGCGCTCCAATTCGTGCGCAGCAAGGCGAAGGAGTGGAACCTCGACAAGGCACGCATCGGCGCGAGCGGCGGCAGCGCGGGCGCGTGTTCGTCGCTGTGGCTCGCGTTTCACAAGGACATGGCTGATCCGAAGAGCAAGGACCCCATCGCGCGCGAATCCACGCGGCTCTGGTGCGCCGCGGTCATGGGCGCGCAGACGTCGCTCGATCCGAAGGAGCTCAAGGAGTGGACGCCGAACAGCCGCTATGGCGGACACGCGTTTGGTTTCATGGACCCGAACGACATCAAGTCGCGCGACACGCGCTTCGCGGAATTTCTGGAGCACCGCGAGGAAGTGCTGCCGTGGATCAAGGAGTATTCGCCCATCGAACACGTCACGTCCGACGATCCCGCGATTTACATGAGCTACACCTCCGCGCCCGCGCTCGGTCAGGAGCAGAAGGACCCGACGCACACGGCGAACTACGGCGTCAAGCTCCAGGAAAAATGCAAAGCCCTCAACGTGCCGTGCGAATTGTTTTTTCCCGGCGCGCCCGACGTGAAGCACACGAACGCGACCGCCTACCTCCTCTACGCGCTCAAGGGCATTCCGAAACCGCCGATGCCGCCGACCGCCGCGAACGTCCGCTACGGCCCGGCCGAGCGCAACGTATTCGACTTTTACCAGGCGAAGTCCGACAAGCCCACGCCGCTGTTGTTCTACATTCACGGCGGCGGCTGGATGGGCGGCGACAAGCACGGCGTGAATCCCAAGCCCTTCCTCGCCGCGGGCATCTCGGTCGTCTCGGTCAACTATCGCTACATCTCGCAGGCGCAGGAAGTCGTGCCGCCGGTGAAGGCCCCGCTGCACGACGCGGCGCGCGCGCTCCAGTTCGTGCGCAGCAAGGCGAAGGAGTGGAACATTGACACTTTGCGCATCGGCGCGAGCGGCGGCAGCGCGGGCGCGTGTTCGTCGCTGTGGCTCGCCTTTCATCCCGACATGGCGGACCCGAAGAGCGATGATCCGATCGCACGTGAATCCACCCGCCTCTGGTGCGCGGCGGTGAACGGTGCGCAGACCACGCTCGATCCGAAACAGATGCGGGAATGGACGCCGAACAGCAGCTACGGCGGCCACGCGTTCAGCAAGTCGGGCGAGTTCAAAAAATTCGACGACTTCGTGGCCGCGCGGGAAAAAATCCTGCCGTGGATCGCGGAGTATTCGCCGTATGCGCTCGTCACCGCGGACGATCCGCCGATCTACATGACCTTCGGCGAGCCGCCCGCGCTCGGCAAGGAGCAGCGCGACCCGACGCACACCTCGAACTTCGGCGTGAAGTTGCAAGAGCATTGCAAGGAACTCGGCGTTCCGTGCGAACTGTATTATCCCGGCGCGCCCGACGCGAAGCACACTTCGACGGATGCCTACCTCATCGAGACGCTGAAGGCGGCGCCCATGACGAGGAAGTGAGCGCATGAAATGGTTCAATGCTCTGCGACACGACGCTTCGTGGCTTGCTGCCCGTCTTGCCGCCGATTAAACTGAAGCCATGAAGTTGCTCTTGGATCACCTGCCGCCCGCGCTGCAACCGCAGCGCGAGACGCTGGCGCGGTGCCTCGAAGCGTTCAACCGCGTCACGCCCGTTCATGCCGTCTATCTCTTCGGCTCGCACGCGCGCGGCGACGCCCGGCCCGACAGCGACGTGGACCTGTGCATCGTGGCGGACGGCGCGGAGCGGCAGTTGGAGACGGCGCAGCGGTTCAGTCGCGCGATCCGTTCCATCCGACCCAAGCCTTCGTTCACGCTCGTGCCGATCACACCCGAACGGCTGGCGGAGAAACGGAGCATCCGGGATTTCTTTTTTGAAACCGTGCTCAACGAAGGAGTGCGCCTTGCCACGGAAGACTGACTCGAAGAATCCCGCCGACTGGCTTTTCATCGCCGCTGCCGAGGTGGAAGGACTGCGTGTGCTGGCGGAGCGGGAAGTGGGATACAGCATGTGCCGGAGCAAGCTGGCCGAGGTTCTGGAAAAAATCCTAAAGGCGGAATTGATCCGCACCGGCTGGGCGCTCGAAAAGACCCACGACCTGAACCGGCTGTTCGATTTGTTGGCGGAGCGGAACTCCGACCTGCTGCCGACGGTCGAGCCGCTCTGCGATGTCCTGGTCCAGGTTTATTTCACCGACCGCTACCCCGGATTCGATCTCGATGATCCCGACTGGCCGGCGCTGCGCGAACAGCTCAAACAGGTCGAGGCGTTGCTCGAAACGGTCAAATCAAGGCTCGTCGTCAAATGAGCCGCACCGAGAACTCCTGTCGCCTCATGCGTTCCGTTGTCTTTCTTCTTTCGTCTCTTTTCGTTTTTTGCGGCAATGCCTCCGCCGCCGATTGGGCCAAGCAAGCCGCCGAGGACGCGAAACAGGACCGCTCCACCATCATCTTCGACGGCGTGACGCCGAACAAAATGGTTTGCGACACGACGCTGCGCGAATTGCCCGATGGCTCGTGGATTCACTTCATGCTCGCGGGCGGCGACACCGAGCCGTCGCCGCTGAATTACACCGGCGTCTCGCGCAGCAGCAACCAGGGCAAGACATGGTCGAAGCTGGAGCGCTTCGATGTCGGCTTTCCACGCGAGGGCAAGACCATCGGGCAGGGGCCGACGGAGCTGATGATTCGCGACGGGCGTTGCACGCTGTTCTTCGGCACGCACTCGAAGCATTGGGCCAACGACTGGCGTTCGTGGTTCCTCACCAGCGACGACTCGTTCAAGACGTGGAGCAAGCCGCACGAGGTGCCGGGCCGGCTGAAGGAGCGCACGTTCATCCGCAACCACATCATCGCGCGCGACGGCCGCATCCTTCTGCCGTTCCAGCATTACATCGGGCCGGAGGCGGAGCAGTCGAAGCCGCCGCTGGAGCGCAAGTTCACCAATCCGCGCAACGGCGTCATCATGAGCAGCGACGGCGGCAAGACGTGGACCGAGCATGGCAACATCCGGCTCACGACGAACGACCTCTACTTCGGCTGGGCCGAGAACAACCTCGCCGAACTCAGCGACGGCCGCATCGCGATGATCATCCGCGCGGACCGGCTCGGCGGCGTGCTCTATTACGCCGAGTCGCCGGACGGCGGGCGCACGTGGCCGGAGTTTGCGGTGAAGACGGACATTCCCAATCCCGGCTCCAAGGCCACGCTCTACCCGCTCGGCGGCGACACGGTCGCGATCCTGCACAATCCAAATCCATCGCACCGCAGTCCGATGGCGATGTGGATCAGTTTCGATGGTTTGAAAACGTGGCCTTACCGCCGCGTGCTCGTGCCCGAGTCATGCGACGGGCCGAAGGGCCGGCTGAATTATCCCGATGGCTTCGTGAGCAAGGACCGGCAATGGCTCCACTTCGCCTACGATGACAATCGCCACCGCGCTGTTTACTACGGGGCGAAACTGCCGCCAGTGAAGCAACCTTAGAAGACAGGGTTTCAAATGAAACTCCCCGCGCTCCTCACCCTTGCCGTCCTCGCCGCGCGGCTTCACGCGGGCGAAGACTCTTCTGCCGTCACGCCCCTCGTCCCGCCGCTCCTGCATCCGGCGGAAGTTCACGGCGTCGCGCTCAGCGCCGATGGCAAGTGGGCAGCCACGGGTTGCTCCGATCATTTCCTGCGCCTCTGGGAAGTCGCCACCGGGCGGCTCCACGGCGAACCGCTGCCGCACGACGGCGGCGTATATCCCATCGCGTTCAGTCCCGACAGCAAAACGGTCGTTGCCGGCAGCGACAAGGGCGCGAAACTCTGGGACGTCGCCACCGGGAAACTGCTCGCGACGCTGCCGCATCCCGGCTTCGTTTATTCCCTCGCGTTCCGGCCCGACGGCGGCGCCATTCTCACCAGCAGCCACGACGCCGCGCAGGACGGCACCGCGCGCTTGTGGGACGCGCGCACCGGCCAGCCCATCGGTGAACCCATCGGCAACCGCCAGCGCTTCTACGCCGTCGCGTTCAGTCCCGATTCGAAACTCGCCGCCATCAGCGGCAACGGCAACCTCGCGCACCTGCTCGATGCCACGACGGGCAAATCACTCGGCCTCGAATTGAAACACGACGGCTCCATCCGCTCGCTCGCGTTCAGTCCCGACAGCACGAAAATTCTCACCGGCAGCCTCGACCACACCGCGCGCGTTTGGGATGCAGGCAACGGCCGGCCCGTCACTCCGCCGCTGCCGCACACCGACCAGGTGCGCGCCGCCGCGTTCAGTCCGAAGGGCGTGAGCGTCCTCACCGGCAGCATGGACAAAACCGCGCGCCTCTGGGACGCGGCCACCGGGCAACCGCTCTGCCCGCCGCTCGCGCATCCGACCGGCGTGCGCTGCGTCGCCTTCAGCCCCGATGGAAAATTTGCCGTGACCGGTTGCTACGGCGACACCGCGCACGTCTGGGACGCCACGACTGGCAAAGCCATCGGCGTGCCGCTCAAGCACGGCGGTCTCGTGCGCGCCATCGCCTTCGGTCCCGGCAGCCGCGTGCTGCTCACCGGCAGCTTCGACAAGACGGCGCGCCTTTGGAAAATCGAAACGAAGTGAACGGCCGGAGCCGGTGCCTGAAACGGACACGCGCCTCGAATCACCAGTTTTTTCTCCGCGTCTCCTTGGCCAATCACCTCGGCGCGAAAAAGTGTTGTGCCTGAGAAACGGGAACCGCCAGCATCTGCCCACCATGATTCCACCCATCCTCTCGCGTCGCGCGTTTCTGAAAACTTCCACGGCGCTGGCCGGCAGCGGGCCGTTGCTGGCGGCGACACTCAACGCGCTGGCGGCGGCGAGGAAGTCACCGCTCATGGCCTACGTGGGCACGTTCAGTTCGCCGCTCCACGATGTGTTGCCGACGCAGGTGGATCTGCCGCCCGGCAACGGTCGCGGCATTCATCTGTTTCAAGTGGACCGCGTCTCTGGGGCCATGACGCCGAGCGGCGTGGTTGAGTCGGGCACGAGCCCGAATTGTCTCGCGGTCAATGCCGCCGGCACCCGCCTCTATTCCACGAACGAGACGGACAAACAGGGCGAAGGCAACGAGGGAACGGTGAGCGCCTACGCCATCAACCGGGCCGACGGGCAGTTGACGCTGCTCAACACGTTCCGCTCCGGCGGTGCCGGTCCCACCTACTTGAGCGTGCATCCGTCGGGGCGATTCGTGCTGGTGGCGAATTATTTTGGCGGCTCGGTGGCGGTGCTGCCGATCCGGAAAGACGGCAGTCTCGGTGCCGCGACGGACATCAAGAACGACGCGGGAACGGTGGGGCCTCGCAAGGCTACGAACGCGCCGCCGGGGAGCTTCGCCTTCAGCGGGCACGACCGGACGCACGCGCACATGATCCAGGCCGATGCCTCGGGGCGCTTCGTGTTGCACGCCGATCTGGGGCTGGACCGGATCTTCGTCTGGAAGTTCGACGACCGCGCGGGCGTGCTGACGCCGAATGATCCGCCCGCAGTCGCGTTTCCGCCGGGCGACGGGCCGCGGCACTTTTCCTTCCACCCGAACGGGTGCTGGTTCTACTCGTTACAGGAGGAAGGCTCGAACCTCGTGGTGTTCGACTACGACTCCGCGAACGGTCGGCTGAAGGCGCGGCAGACCATTTCCAGTTTGCCGCCCGGATTTGCCGGCAGTAATTTTTGCTCCGAGGTTCTCGTCTCTGCCGATGGGCGGTTCGTGTATGCGGGCAATCGTCTCCACGACAGCATCGCGATTTTCGCCATCGGCAAAACAGGCGGGCTGAAATTCGTCGGCGAGGAATGGACGCGCGGAAATTATCCGCGCAGCTTTAATTTTGATCCCACCGGCCGCCTCCTCTACGCCTGCAATCAGCGGAGCGACAACGTGACCGCCTTTCGCGTGGATAAAAAATCGGGCCGGCTGGAGTTCACCGGCCACTACGCGCCCGTCGGCAATCCCTCCGTCATCGCCTTCCTCGATCTCGCGGACGCGGCGGGGAAGAAATGACGCGCACCATATGAAGCCGAGCCTCACGGACACGTTGTGCACACGGTGCGGGCTGTGTTGCGACGGCTCGCTGTTCGCCGACGTGGAACTGGCCGGCGCGAGCGAGGCCGCGGGACTGGAGGCGATGGGGTTGGAAATCGAGGACGATGAAAACGGTCTGCTGCTGCTGCCGTGCGGGGCGTTGCGCGGAAAACTTTGCGGCATCTACGCGCACCGTCCCGAGTGCTGTCGGACGTTCGAGTGCCGGCTGTTGCAGGACGCGCGGCGAGGCGCGGTGACGGTGGAGCGCGCCGGTGAACACATCGCGGAGGCGCTGAAGCGCGTAGCGCGCGTGCGGGAACTGGCGGTGGAACTGGGCCAGCGCGACGTGCGTCTGCCGCTCAAGGAGCGTTACGCTGAAGCGCTGGCGCTGGCCGACGATGCCGGCACGGACGCGGCGTTGAACCGAAAGCGCGCGGAGCTGGAGGCGGAGATGAACGCGGTGGAGGGGTTGATCCGGAGGAGGTTTCTGGGGCAGGGAAACCCGCGCTGACGTGGTGGTGGTGATTCGCGGTTCAACATCTTTGCGCCTTCTGCGTCCTATTGCGGCGATTGAATCTGTCTGCCATTCTCGGCCCGTCATGACTTTCACCCGCCGCCATTTCGTCGGAACTGTCGCCGCCGCGCTCGTCACATTCGCCTTCGCCGCGCAACTGACCGCGGCCAGTCCGGAACGCGCGTTTCCCGGCGCGGAGGGATGGACGCCGACCGTCGGCGGTCGGGGCGGAAAAATTTTGCGCGTCACCACGCTCGCGCTCAAGGGCCCCGGCTCATTCCTCGAAGCGCTCAACACAAAAGGCCCGCGCATCATCGTGTTCGAGGTCGGCGGCGTGATCGATTTCGCCGGACAGTCGCCCTCGATCAAGGAGCCGTTCGTCACCATCGCGGGGCAGACCGCGCCGTCGCCGGGCATCACGTTCATCGGCGGAAATCTTTTCATCAACACGCACGACGTGATCATCCGCCACCTCCGCGCGCGGCCCGGCGAGGCGGGTCACGCGAAGAAAAGCGGTTGGGACGCGGACTGCCTCACGGTTGGGAAAGGCTCGCGCGATGTCATCGTGGATCACTGCTCGTTCTCGTGGGCGACCGACGAGAACCTCGACACGTGGGGCGATCCGTTCAAGGGCGCCACGCCGGACGAGTGGCACGCGAACAATCCGCAACGCGTGACTTACAGCCACAACATCATTGCCGAGGGCTTGAGCGACTCGACGAACACGAAGGGCAAGCACTCGAAAGGCATGCTCGTGGGCGACAACACGAGCTACATCCTCATCCTCGGCAACCTTTGGGTGAGCAACGTCGAGCGCAACCCCGAGGTGAAGGGAGGTGTCTGGGCCGCGGTGGTGAACAACTACATCTTCAACCCCGGCGACGTGTCGGTGCTGTATCACATGGTGGACAAACGCTGGAAGGGCCACGAACTGATTCACGGCAAACTCGATGTCGTCGGCAACGTCATGCGCCACGGCCCCGACACGCTCGCGAAGCTCACGCTCTTCCGCTTCACCGGCGTGGGCGATCTTGAGTTCCACGAGGAGGACAACCTCACCTTCGACCGCAGCGGCAAACCGATGAGCAACGTCACCGAGGACAATCGCTACGGCGGAAAAATTCTGCCGCAGGCGCAGCGCGTGATCTGGCCCGAAGGCCTGAAGGCATTGCCCGTCGCGCAGGTGCAGGAGGCGGTGCTGCGCGACGCCGGCGCGCGTCCGTGGGATCGCGATGCGATTGACCAGCGCATCGTCCAGCAGACGCGCGCCGGCACCGCCCGCGTGATCGACAACGAGCAACAAGGCGGCGGCTACCCGGCGGCGAAGGAGACGCGCGCGGCATTCAATCCGGCCGAGTGGGATTTGCAAACGATGGAGCGTCGAGGTGCGGCGCGGGCGAAGTGAGCGGACGCGATCACGGTCAGGTTTCAATGGATCGGCAAAAATCGACCCGCAAAGGCGGCTTGTCCCCAGCGCGAAGTTTTCCGACACTCGCGGCCTCATGAACTCGCGGGACAACGCATGAAAGCATCACCGCTCATCCTTGTTATCGGCGCGCTGGTCTGCGCGGGTCCAAGCCCGCGGGCCGCCGACGCGCAAGCGCCCGCCGGCATTCTGATCGACGACGACGCGGCGGAATTCACCGGTCAGTGGGTGAAGAGTTCAAAGGAATCGCCGCTCGTCGGCCCGGCGTATCACCACGACAACAACCAGGGTCAGGGACGGAAGTCCGCGCGCTTCACGCCGGACATTTCCGCCGCCGGCGAATACGAAGTGCGCCTCATCTACGTCGCCACAGGCAACCGCGCGACGCAAGTGCCCGTCTCCATCCAGAGTGCCGACGGCGAGAGGACCGTGACGGTCAACGAACGCGCGGAGGTGCTCGTCAACGGCGTGCCGCGACCGCTTGGCGTGTTCAAGTTCGCGGCGGGTCGGGGCGGCTCCGTCACGATCTCCAATTCCGGCGCGGACGGATTCGTCGTGGTGGATGCGGTGCAGTTTGTGCCCGTCGAGCTTGCGCAGGCCGAGCGCGCAGCGAAGCGGGCGGCCGGATTCCAAGCGGGCGCGAGCGGGCCGGCTCCCGCGTCAGCCAAGACGAAGAAGAAGGAAGAGGTGGCTTCCCGCTTCGTCGCATCGCCGGGGAATACCGAACTTGCCGCGCGCGCGAAGGCGGAACCGGTGGAACTCGCGAAGGACGCGAAGCCCTCCGACGTGGACGGCAAATCTTACGACCTCGTCGTGGTCGGCGGAACGGCGAGCGGCGTGGCGTGCGCGGTGCGTGCCGCGCGCGAGGGCGCGAGCGTGCTCCTAGTCCATCACACGCGCCATCTCGGCGGGATGATGGCCAACGGCCTGATGCAGTGGGACGCGCTCTACGGCGGGCATCGCGCGCCGCTGTTCACCGAGCTGCTGGCGAACATCGAGAAGTATTACCGCACGGTCTATGGCGAGAACTCGCGCGACCATCTCGTGGCGCGCTTCACGCAGGAACACTATCCGATGGGCTGGGCGGAGCCGCACGTCGCCGAACGCGAGTTCAATCGGCTCATCGCCGCCGAGAAGCGCATCACCGTGTTGCTCGCGCACTACCCGACAGCAGTCGAGCGCGACGGCGCGTTGCTGCGGAGCGTGACGTTGCGCGAATACGGCGGGACGAAGGAAATCAAAGTGCGGGGCAACGTTTTTGCCGATGCGACTTACGAGGGCGATCTGTTCGCGCTCGCGAAGGTGCCGTATCGCTCCTGGCGCGAGGCGCGCAGCGAGTTCAACGAACCGCACGCCGGCGTGGTGTTCTGCAACATCGCCAAAGGCCCCGCGCCGCAGAACGCCGTGGATGGGAACCTGAACATTCATCCCTACGGCTCGAAGCAGGGCACGATTGATCCCACGAGTCCGTTCACCGCCGACCGCGCGGTGCAGGCTTACAACTACCGCTTCTGCGTCACGAAGGACCCGGCAAATCGAATCATGCTTACCGCGCCGCCGCCGGGCTACGACCGCGAGGAGTTCGTGCACTTCGGGCGCAAGGGCATCGCGACGAATCCGGGGCCGAATCAGAAGTCGCACATGAACAGCCCGATCCTGCCGGGCGAGAATCATGATTACCCGGAAGCCGACTGGGCGAAGCGCGAGCAGATCATCGCGCGGCACAAGAACTTTGCGCTCGGCCTGATCTGGTTTTTGCAGAATGACGAGTCGGTCTCGGCGAAGCAGCGCGCGGAGTTTCGCCAATGGGGCCTCCCGAAGGACGAGTTCGCCGACCACGAACACATTCCCCACGAAATGTATGTGCGCGAGGCGCGGCGCATCGTGGGCCGGCACGTTTACACCGAGCACGACAACTCGCTCGCGCCCGGCTTCGCGCGCACGCCGGTGATGTCCGACAGCGTGGCCGTCACCGACTGGTATATGGACTCGCACTCGTGCACCACGAACTCGCGCCCCGGCTTCCATTACGACGGCAAGCTCATCCTCACCGAGGAATCGCGGCCGGGACAGATTCCGTATCGCTCGCTACTGCCGCAAGGCGTGGACAATCTGCTCGTGCCCGTCTGCCTTTCCGCAACGCACATCGCCTGGGGCGCGGTGCGGCTCGAACCGGTATGGATGGAAACGGGCGAGGCTGCGGGAGTCGCGGCGGCGATGGCGTTAAAGCAGAAAATCTCACCCGCGCAACTGAACCCCGACCAGCCCTGCGAGAACTGTGCGAGCGCCGCTTCATGGTGAGCTTCTTCAACGACGTGAACGTGCGCGGCAGCGAGACGTGGATTCCGATGGCCGAGTATTTCGCCACGCGCGGTTTCTTCCACGACTACAACGCGCGCATGGGTGAGTCGCTGAAACTCGCGACGGCCAGGGCGTGGGCGGAAGGCTTGGCGAAGTTGCGCGTGGGCAGGCTCGATCCAAATGCCCTCGCCCGCGCCGTCGCCGAAGCGGAGCGAACGGACAAAGACGCAACGGAGGCGGAATTTGCCGCGCTGTTGCCACCGTCATCCGAGACTGCCCGACTCAAATCCAAAGCGATCATCACCCGCGAAGAGGCGGTGCGCTTGATGTGGAAACTGCTGCCCAAACCGTGAACCACGGAACACACGAAAGACACGGAAGGGGGATAAAGCGACCGCTTGGTTCCGTGTGCTCCGTGTTTTCCGTGGTCTGCTTCCTCGCCGTGGCGGCGTTCGCCGAGGCACCGAAGCCCAACGTTGTCCTCATCCTCGCCGACGATCTCGGCTGGACCGACCTCGCGTGCTTTGGCAGTGATTTCTACGAGACGCCGCACCTTGACCGGCTCGCGCGCGAGGGGATGAAGTTCACGCAAAACTACTCCGCCTGCACCGTCTGCTCGCCGACGCGCGCAGCGTTGATGACCGGCAAGTATCCCGCGCGCCTGCACATCACCGATTGGATTCCCGGACAGATGCCGGACAACCCGAAGCTGCTCGTGCCGGAGTGGACGAAGTTTCTGCCGTTGACCGAGAAGACCATCGCCGATGCGTTCAAGTCCGCCGGCTACGCGACCGCGAGCATCGGCAAGTGGCACTTGGGCACGGAAGAGTATTATCCGGACAAGCACGGCTTCGACGTGAACATCGCCGGCACCGACAAGCCGCAGCCGACGACTTACTTTGCGCCGTGGAAAATCCCGACCCTCACCGAGGGCAAGGATGGCGAGTATCTCACCGACCGGCTCGGCGAGGAGGCGGTGAAGTTCATCGAAGGCGCGAAGGACAAACCGTTCTTCCTCTACCTGCCGCACTTCGCCGTCCACACGCCGACGCAAGGCCGCGCCGACCTTGTCGCAAAATACAAAGCCAAGCTGCGGCCCGGCCTCACGCACACCAATGTCATTTACGCCGCGATGGTCGAGAGCCTCGATGCCGCCGTCGGCCGGGTGCTCGCGAAGCTCGACGAACTTAAGCTCGCGGAGCGCACCATCGTCATCTTCACGTCGGACAACGGCGGGCTTATCACGCGCGGCACGACCACGAACGCGCCGTTGCGCTACGGCAAAGCCTCGGCCTACGAAGGCGGCGTGCGCGTGCCGCTCATCGTCCGCTGGCCCGGCGTTACGAAACCTGACGGCGTGAGCGACACGCCGGTCATCACGATGGACTTGTTTCCTACGCTCTTGGAGATGTGCGCGCTCGGAGCGCCGAACTCCAGTTCGGCGCGTTCATCCAAGAAACCAGCTCGCGCCGGTTTGGAAACCGGCACTCCGGGTCGCGATGGCGTCAGCCTCGTGCCGTTGCTGCGCGGCACCGGCCGGCTCGCGCGCACCGAACTCTTCTGGCACTACCCGCACCACCAGCACTACCAGCTCGGCGGCGCGACGCCCTATGGCGCGATCCGTTCGGGCGACTTCAAGCTCATCGAGTTCTTAAACGACATGCACGTGGAGCTTTACAACATTCGCGAAGACATCGGCGAGCAGCACGACCTCGCCGCCGCGCAATCGAAGCGGGTCGAGGAACTCCGCGCCCGCCTGCACACGTGGCGCAAGGAAGTCAGCGCGCAGATGCCGACGCCGAATCCGAACCACGATTCGACCAAGGCCGAATACAACCCGCCGCCACCGAAGGCGAAGAAGAAAACCTCAAACTGTGGCGAACCCACTGACTGATCGGCGAATTGTGAAACCGGACACCAAACCGCGCGCCGGCAAAATGACCGTGTCAGACTGTAACGAACCCGTTCCGGGCACCGTCCAAAGAGCAACGCCGCGGTTGTGCGGATGCCCATGATCTGTCACACTCGCCGCCATCGCACAAACACATGACCACTAATCCCGCCCTCGTGAACCGCCGCTTCTTCCTCCGCGCCGCCGGAGTGACGCTGGCGTTGCCGCTCTTCGAATCGCTGTCGTCGCGCGTCCTCGGCGCGGGCCTCGCCGTGGGCAGCCAGGCCGGCGCGGCAGTCGGCGCGGCGCGGCCCCGGCGCATGGTGTGCGTTGGCAACATGCTCGGGTTTTATCAGCCGGAATTTTTTCCGAAGAAGACCGGCCGCAATTACGACCTGCCCTCGCTGTTGCGACCGCTGGCACCGCATCAGAACGATTTCACTTTGTTCGCCGGACTGGACCACGGCTTGAAGGGCGGACACTTCGCCATTCACGCCTTCCTCAGCGGCGTGCGTTCCGGCGACGCGAAGGGGATGCCCGAGGGCAACATCACCCTGGACCAGCGCGCGGCGGAGACCGTCGGCGGCGCGACGCGGTTCCCGTCGTTGACCATCGGTTCCGAGGATGGCTTGCACGGCGGCTGCATGATGAGCTGGACGCGCAGCGGCATTCGCGTGCCGCCGATTCCGGGGCCGAGGGAATTGTTCCGCAAACTGTTCATCAACGACAGCGAGCGCGAGCGCAGTCACGCCCAGGATCGCCTCTCGCTCCAGTCCTCGATCCTCGACGCGGTGCAGGGCGATGCGAAATCGCTCGGACGCCGGCTCGGCAAGCGCGACCAGGAAAAGTTGGACGAGTATTTCACCTCGGTGCGCGACGTGGAGCGCCAGCTCGAAATGGGCCGGCGCTGGTCCGCGGTGCCGAAACCCAAACCCGGCATCGCCGAGCCGGCCGACACGGGGCTGGCCACGGATTTGCCGGTGATCTACGACATCATCGCGCTCGCCTTGCAGACCGACTCGACCCGCATCGCGACGCTGGAGATTGGCGGCAGCTACGAATCCAGGGCATTGGGGGTCCGGCAGGATTGGCACGCGCTGTCGCACCACGGCCAGAATCCGGAAAAGATCGCCGACCTGTTGAAGCTGGAAAAATATCAGATGGAGCAGTTCGCGCGCTTCCTCGGCAAGCTCAAGTCCATCCAGGACGGCGACGGCAAACTGCTCGATCACACGATGGTCCTCTTTGGCAGCGGCATGGGCAACGCCAACGCGCACACGAACAACAATCTTCCGGTGATTTTCGCCGGCGGCGGCTTCAAGCACGGCGAGCACAAATCGTATCCGGCCAGCGGCCTTGGCCGGCAACCGTTGTGCAATCTCTATCTCGCCATGCTGCGTCGTTTCGGCGTCGAGACGGATCGCTTCGGCCTCAGCACCGGAACGCTCAACGGCTTCGCCTGAATGACGAATGCCAGATTGCTTCCGCTGCGCATGAAAGTCTCCGTCCTGTTGCTGCTGGTTTCGTCATTCGCCATTCGTCATTCGTCATTGGCGGCGGACGTCCAGTCCTTCCTGAAAACCTATTGCATCGAGTGCCACGGCGCCGAGAAGCAGAAGGGCGACCGGCGCCTGGATCAGTTGTCCCTCCCGGTCAGCAAGGTGGACACGCTGATTGAGCTGCAGGACATCATTGACCAGCTCAACCTCGGCGAGATGCCGCCGAAGAAGGCGAAGCAGCCCGACGCGCGCGAAGTGCGCGACCTCGTGGCCTCGCTCACGCAACTGGTCGCCGACGGCCACGCGAAACTCTCCAGCACGGGCGGCCAGACAGTGCTGCGCCGGCTCAACCGCCGCGAATACATCAACACCGTCAGCGACCTTTTCGCGTTGAACATGACGATGTTTGATCCCACCACGAAATTTCCGCGCGATCAGATCGTCCAGCACATGGACAACGTCGGCGACGCGCTCAAGACCTCCGGCTACCTGCTCGCGCAATATCTCGACGCCGCGGATCAAGTGGTCGAGAAGGCTTTTCGAGTCACCGAACGCCCGCGGGAGCAGACGTGGCGGTTCGCCGGGCATTTTATGCAGCAGCCGGAACTGCGCGCGCACGAGGAGATTTTCCAGTTTCGCTACCTGTGCCTTTACGAGAACGCAAACTCGAGCCAGCCCGAGGGCGCGTATGGGCCGCTGCTCGACTTCGCGCAGGGCGTGCCCGTGGACGGCTGGTATGAGATCAAGGTCAAGGCGGAGGCGAAGCACCGGGACACGCCGTATGACGCGCAGATTTTTGGAATGGATTTTGCCACGCCCTTCCGGCTGGCCGTGGTGCCGGGCAACGCAAAGATCGGTGCGCTGCACCTGCAGCAGCCGATCGAACCGCAGTTGGGGGAAGTGGTCGTCAAGGACAACGTGCCCGAATGGCATGTGTTCAAGGTGTGGCTGGATGCCGGCTACTCGCCGCGTTTCACCTTTCCCAACGGCATGATCAGCGTGCGCAATGCTTACGCGCAGATTTACAACCGCTATCGTTCCTCGTTTCCGGCACGCACGGGCCGGGGCGGGATCGTGGCGAATCGCATCTCGGTCATCAAGGACGGCCAACTGCCGCACATCCGCATCCACGAAGTTCAAATCCGCGGGCCGCTGGTCGGGCAATGGCCGCCGGCCAGCCAGCAGGCGATCCTCGGCGACCGCCCATTCACGCCCGAACGCACCCGCGAGATTTTGGAGAACTTCGCCACGCGCGCCTACCGGCGGCCGGCGCGCGCCGATGAAGTGGACCGGTTGCTGGCGGTGACGGAGAGCCGTGTGCGGCAGGGGCATCCGCCCTTCGAAGCGTTGAAGGACGGACTCAAGGCTGCGCTCTGCTCGCCGGCTTTTTTGTATCTCGCGGAACCCGAAGCCATCAATCCGACGAACCGCGCCCTCTCCGCCCACGCGCTCGCCTCGCGGCTGTCGTATTTTCTCTGGTCCACCACGCCCGACGCCGAACTCACGCGCCTCGCGCAAACCGGCGCGCTGTCCAAGCCCGACGTGCTCGTCGCACAGACGCGCCGGCTGCTCGCCAGCCCAAGGTCGGAGGCGTTCGTCACGGGCTTTCTCGACAGTTGGCTGAACCTGCGCAGCCTCGGCGACATGGCGCCGGATCGCGGCGAGTTCCGGAACTATTACGCGCAGAATCTTCAGCCGGCCATGAAGCGCGAGACGCAGCTTTTCACGCGGCACCTGATTGATAAGAACGAAAGCATCGTGCAATTCCTCGACTCGGACTACACGTTTGCCAACCGTCCGCTCGCCCGGCTCTACGGCATGGCGGACGCCGTCAGCGGCGCAGAGGGCCACGAGTTTCACCGGATCAAATTCACCACGCCCCAGCGCGGCGGGCTGCTCGGCCAAGGCAGCGTGCTGACCGTCAGCGCCAACGGCGTCGAGACCTCGCCGGTGACGCGCGGCGTCTGGCTGCTTGAAAACATTCTCGGCACGCCGCCCGCGCCGCTGCCCGACAACGTGCCGCCGATTGATCCCGACGTGCGCGGCGCGACCTCCATGCGCGACATCCTCACGAAGCATCGGAACAATCCCGCCTGCTTCGAGTGCCACAGGAAAATTGACCCGCTGGGATTCGCGCTGGAGAGCTTCGATCCCATCGGGGCCTCGCGCAGTCGTTACGAAAAGGGAGCGCCCATTGACACTTCGGGTGAGCTGCCCGGCGGGCAGACCTTCAAGGATGTGGCGGGCCTGAAGAAAATTCTCGTCGAGCGCAAGGATCAGTTCGGCCGGATGCTGACGGAGCGGTTGCTCGGCTACGCCTGCGGCCGGCGCATCGAACCGTTGGATCGTCTGGAGGTGAATCGCATCGTGAAAGAACTCGCCGGTCGCGGCTACGGCTTCCGGGATCTCATCGAAATCGTGGCCGTCAGCACGGTCTTCCAGTCCAAATGAAAGGCGGGCAGGCATGATGCACCGCCGCGGTTTTTTCGGTCGAACCGTTCTGCTGTCCGCAAGTCTCACCATGCTCGCGTCGCTGCCTGTCCGCTCGGAGTCTTTGAACTGGTCAAAACTCCCGCCCATCCCCGACCGCGAGGGATTCGCCTGGCCCTTCGCAGGCGTGAGTGGTGGTGCGCTCATCGTCGCGGGCGGTGCCAATTTTCCCGACAAGAAACCGTGGGAAGGCGGCTCGAAGGTTTGGTATGACAAGGTCTTCGCGCTGGAGAAACCCGACGGCCAGTGGCGCGAGGTTGGAAAACTGAAACGCCCGCTGGGCTACGGTGTCTCGCTCCCGTCCGGCGGCGGCGTCCTCTGCATCGGCGGCAGCGACGCGTCGAAACATTTTGCGGAAGTGTTCACGCTCGAACTGGTCGGCGCGAAGGTTAGGTCGAAGCCGCACTCGAAGCTGCCGCAGCCCGTCGCCAATGCGTGCGGCGCGCTCGTGGATGGCGTCGCGTATGTCGCCGGCGGAATCGCCACGCCGACCGCCACGAAGGCGCTCGACACGTTCTTCTCGATTGACCCGCGTTCGAAACGCAAGACGTGGCTCTCGATGGAAACCTGGCCCGGCCGCGAACGGATGCTGGCCACTGCGGGGGCGCATGACGGCGCGTTTTACCTGTTTGGCGGCTGTGCGCTCAAGGCCGGCGCGGATGGGAAACCGGAGCGCGAGTGGTTTCGCGACGCGTATCGCTTCAAGCCGGCCGAGGGCTGGAAGCGCATCGCCGATTTGCCGCGCGTGGCCGTCGCCGCGCCGTCACCCGCGCCGGTGGTGAACGGGAAAATTCTTGTGATCGGCGGCGACGACGGCGCGCAGGTCAACACGGCACCGACGGAGCACAAAGGTTTCCCCCGCTCCGTGCTCGCCTACGATCCCGCGACGGACAAATGGGAGACGCTCGGCGACGTGCCGTTCTCGCTCGTCACCACGCCGGCGGCGGAGTGGCACGGGCGCATCGTCATCCCCGGCGGCGAGGCGCGGCCGGGCGTGCGCTCGACCGAAGTGTGGTCGGCAACGACCAAGTAGGTGCCGGCGAAAGGGATCCGCGATGGACATGATTCCGTTTTTCTAAACTGGCGCGCGCATTTCAAATGCTTACGATCCGCCGCATGTTTCGCCTCTTGATTCGTGCCGTCGGCTTTTGCGTGCTGATCGGGTGCGCTCACGCCGCTGAATTTCCAAAAATTTACGATTCGCAGTCCACGAATGATCTTCCACTCACGCCCGCGGCCGAGGCGCTGAAGCGAATCAAGCTGCCGCCCGGCTTCAATGCGACGCTCTTCGCCGCCGAGCCCGACGTGCAGAACCCGATCGCGATGGCGTGGGACGCGCGCGGGCGGCTGTGGATTGCCGAGAATTACACCTACGCCGAGGCGAAGGTGGGCTTCGATCACTCGCTGCGCGATCGCATCCTGATCTTCGAGGACACCGATGGCGACGGGCGCTTCGACAAGCGCACGGTGTTTTGGGACGGCGCGGAATTGCTGACGAGCATCGAGATCGGTTTCGGCGGCGTGTTCGCGCTCTGCCCGCAGAAGCTGCTGTTCATTCCAGATCGGAACGGCGATGACCGGCCTGACGGCGAGCCGCAGGTTTTGCTCGACGGCTTCGATGCGGGCCGCGTGCGCCACAACATTGCCAACGGCCTCAAGTGGGGCCCCGACGGCTGGCTCTACGGTCGGCACGGCATCATCACCACGTCCGCGCTCGGTCCGCCCGGCACGCCCGAAAGTGAGCGGGTGAAAATCAATTGCGGCATCTGGCGTTATCATCCGACGCGGCACGTCGTCGAGGACGTGGTGCATGGCACGACCAATCCGTGGGGCATGGATTGGGACGCGCACGGCGAGCCGTTTTTCATCAACACCGTCATCAACCACCTCTTCCACGTCATTCCCGGCGCGCACTATCGGCGGATGAGCGGCGAGGGGCTGGACCCGCACACCTACGCGTTCATGGAGGCGGCGGCGGATCATTTCCATTGGGACACGCGCGAGAAGTGGAGCGACATCCGCACGAATTTTTCCGACACCACGTCGCTCGCCGGCGGCGGTCACGCGCACAGCGGCCTGATGATCTACCACGGTGACAACTGGCCGGAAAAATATCGCGGCGCGCTCTTCACCGTGAATCTCCACGGCCACCGGCTGAACATGGACACGCTGCATCGCGCCGGCTCCGGCTACGTCGGCAAACACGCGCCCGACTTCATGACCAGCGGCGATCCGTGGTTCCGCGCCGTCGATCTCGGGAGCGGCCCCGACGGTGGCGTGTATGTGCTCGACTGGTCGGACATTGGCGAGTGTCACGAGAACGACGGCGTGCATCGCACGAGCGGGAGGATTTTCAAAATCACCTACGGCACGCCGGCCAGGCCCGCCGTCGCGGACGTGTCGAAATTGAGCGAAGCGCAACTGGTCGCGCTCCTCGGCCACCAGAACGAATGGTTCGCGCGCCAGGCGCGGCAGCAACTCCAACAGCGCGCGGCTCTGGGCGCCGGCCCTTCGCCGCACGACGAGCTTCGCCAAATGTTTTCCACGTCGCCGGATTCCATCGGGCGACTCCGTGCGCTGTGGGCGCTGAACGCTGTCGGCACCGCCGATGCGAATTTTCTCCGCGCGCAGCTCGCGCAGAAGGATGAGTATGTCCGTGCCTGGGCCATCCGGTTGCTCGTGGACGAACCGAAGAAGCTCGACGCGGCCACCCCGGGCGCATTTGCGCGGCTGGCGCTGACTGAAAAGTCCGCGCTCGTCCGCGTCGCGCTGGCCTCGGCGCTTCAGCGCGTGCCTGTTGCAAGCCGTGCCGCCATCGCCACGCCGCTGCTCGCCCGCGCCGACGACGCAAACGACCACAATCTTCCGCTGATGCTCTGGTATGGCATCAAGGGCGTGGCCGAGGCGGACGCGTCCGGGTTCGCGCGGCTGGCGGAGCGGTGTGAAATCCCCCCGGTCCGGCGGTTCATCGCGCGTCGCCTCGCCGAGGACATCGAGCAGGCGCCCGCGCCGTTGAACGAGCTGCTGAAATTTGCCACCGCGCGAAAGAACCTAAGTTTTTCGACCGACATCATCGATGGTCTCGCGGATGGCCTGCGCGGCGTCCGCAAGGCGGCCAAGCCGGCGGCGTGGGACGCGTTGCAGCTCCAACTCGCCAAGTCGGCCGGCGCCGCGCTGCGCGACCGCGTCCGCGAGTTGAGCGTGCTCTTCGGCGACGGCCGCGCGCTCGACGAGATTCGCGCGCTCGCGCTGGATGACGCCGCGGATGTGGCGCAGCGCCGGGCCGCGTTGCAGACGCTCATCGAGAATCGCCCGCCGGATTTGCGCGAAGTGTGCGAGCGCATGATGGCCGTCCGCGACCTCGCCGCCGTGGCCGCGCGCGGACTGACGCTCTTCGACGACCCAAGGGCCGGCGAGTTCATCGCCAAGCGCTACCACAACCTCCTCTCGCACCTGAAGCCCGACGTGCTCGCGTCGCTGGTGTCGCGGCCGACCTTCGCCAAGGCGTTGCTCGCGCAAGTCGGCGATGGGGCGAACCAGATTCCGCGCGCGGACATCTCGGCGTTTCACGCGCGCCAGATTCGCAGCTTCAACGACCCGGCTCTGAACAGGAAGCTCGCCGAGGTCTGGGGCGAAGTCCGTGATTCCGCCGCCGACAAGCAGCAGCTCATCGCGAAATGGAAGCCGCGCCTCACGCCCGCCGCGCTCGCGAAAGCCGACCGCAGCCAGGGCCGCGCGGTTTTCAACACCGTGTGCGCCACGTGCCACAAACTCTACGGCGACGGGGGGATCATCGGTCCCGATCTCACCGGCGCCGGCCGTGACAATCTGGATTACCTGCTCGAAAACCTCGCCGACCCGAGCGCGATTGTCCCCGCGGACTTCCGGATGTCCGTCGTGAACCTCAAGGATGGCCGCACGCTCAACGGCCTGCTCGGCGCGAAGACTGATCGCACGCTGGTGATCCAGACGATGACGGAAAAATTGACCGTCGAACGCGCCGAGGTGCAGAGCGTCCAGGAGTCGCAACTCTCGCTCATGCCCGAGGGCTTGCTCGAAGCGTTGAGCGAAACCCAGGTGCGCGACCTGATCGCCTACCTCATCGTGCGGGAGCAGGCGCCGCTGCCTGCCGGTCAGTGATCCGGGGCTGGTGCTCGGAACGATCGGACAACAAGTGAGCACGAACCCACTCGACGCTGACGGGAAGCACGTAAAGCTCGCGGCGTTTTATCGCGACACGCTGCTGAACGACGTCGTCCCGTTCTGGTTCCCGCGCAGCGTGGACACGGAGCACGGCGGCTTTCTCCATTGCCTCGACCGTGACGGCTCCGTCGTGGACACGGACAAATCCGTGTGGGCGCAGGGCCGGATGTCGTGGATGCTGCTCACGCTCCACAACACCGTCGAGCGCCGCGCCGAGTGGCTCGCGTGGGCGGAGAGCGGGCTGAACTTTTTGGAAAAGCACTGCTTCGACGCGGATGGTCGGATGTTCTTCCACGTCACGCGCGAGGGGCGCCCCATCCGCAAGCGGCGCTACGCCTACAGCGAGGCGTTCGCGGCCATCGCTTACGCGGCGCACGCGCGAGCGACGGGCAATGCGCGTTCGGTGGAGCGGGCGCGCGAGCTGTTCGATTTCTTCACGCGCTGGAATTTCACGCCCGGCCTCATGCCACCGAAATTCACCGACGCGCGTCCGATGATCGGCCTCGGGCCGCGCATGATGACGCTCGCCACCGCGCAGGAACTCCGCGCGAACCTCGGCGATGATCCGCAGCTCACCTCGTGGATGGACCGCTGCCTCGACGAGATCGCGCGGCTGTTCGTGAAGCCCGACCTCCAGTGCGTGATGGAGAATGTCGCGCCCGACGGCAGCATCGTGGACCACTTCGACGGACGGACCTTGAATCCCGGCCACGCCATTGAGGCGGCGTGGTTCATCCTGCACGAGGGCGCGCATCGCAAGGACGACGCGCTCATCAAGCTCGGCTGCCAGATGCTCGACTGGATGTGGCGGCGCGGCTGGGACGAAGAGCACGGCGGGCTGTTTTGCTTTCGCGACGTTCACGGCAGGCCGGTGCAGGAATACTGGCACGACATGAAATTCTGGTGGCCGCATGACGAGGCGCTCATCGCCACGCTGCTTGCGTGGAAGCTGACCGGCGAAGCGCGCTACGCCGAGTGGCACGAACAGGTGCGCGCGTGGTCGTTCAAACATTTCGCCGACCCGCAGCACGGCGAGTGGTTCGGCTACCTCCACCGCGACGGGAGCGTTTCCAACACGCTCAAGGGCGGCCTGTGGAAGAGTTTTTTCCATCATCCGCGCGCGCTGTGGTATTGCGGGCGGCTGTTGGAGACGAGGATGTGATGCGCACGGGCGCGCAGATGTAGGGCAGGCGTCCCGCCTGCCGGTGACGGCGGCTTCCAGCCGCCAGTCATGCCGGCTTGCCGACAACCGACTGCGGGCAGGATGCCCGCAGAACCGGCAGGCGGGACGCCTGCCCTACATGCACGAGCGTGCGCTCACTGGTGTGCGAGTTGAATTTGGTGTTCGCCTCACGTCCGCGAATCCGCTTACCGTCGCGCCCGTATTCAACCACCAAACGCATGAGCGATACACCCGCGCCGTCCTCTCCCTCCAACCGCGCCAAATACATGACGCTCGCCGCAGCGTTTCTTGGCTGGCTCTTCGACGGCTTCGAGATGGGCCTCTTCCCGCTCATTGGCCAGCCGGCGCTGAAGGATCTGCTCGGGCCCAGCTCGCCGCCCACCGACGCCGCGAAATGGTTCGGCGCCATCATCGCCGTCTTCCTCGTCGGCGCGGCGAGCGGCGGCGTCCTGTTCGGCTGGCTCGGCGACAAGATCGGGCGCGTGCGCGCGATGACCTTCAGCATTTTCACCTACGCGATCTTCACCGGGCTGTGCGGGTTCGCGAGCGAGGAGTGGCACGTGGCGGCGCTGCGTTTCGTCGCGTCGCTCGGCATGGGTGGCGAGTGGTCGCTCGGCGTCGCGCTCGTGAATGAAATCTGGCCGGGCAAGTCCCGCGCGCTCACGGCGGGCCTCATCGGCGCGGCGGCGAACATCGGCTACCTCCTCGTCGCCGTGCTGAGCATGGTGCTGTTGAGCGTCATCGCGACCACCAAGAGCACCATGCTCGGCATCGGTCTGTCTGAGGAACTGACGACCCGGATGCTCTCCAACTCCGCGTGGCGACTGCTGATGATCAGCGGCGCGCTGCCGGCGCTGATGATCTTTTTCATCATGCTCCTCGTGCCGGAGTCGGAGAAATGGAAGGCGGAGCACAAGCGCGGCGCGACCTCGCATTGGGCCAAGGCCGATCTGCTCGGCGTGCTCCTCGGCAGCCTCGCGGCGCTCGTCATCGTCTGGGCGTGGTCGCCCGTGGGCCTCGGCGCGCTCGGCGCCACGGCCGTCACGATCGCGGGCCTGATCGTCGCGCTCATCGGCTTTCTTTATCCGGTGCGGAAGTATCTCGCGCGCGCCGAGGCCGCCGGCTCGCTGCGCTCGGGCCACGGCGCGGACATCGTGAAGCTGATGCTCCTCGGCGCGGGCCTCGCGGCGGTGGCGTTGCTCGGCACGTGGGGCTCCACGCAATGGGCGCCGCGCTGGGTGCTCGAACTCGAACCGGAC
This sequence comes from Verrucomicrobiota bacterium, assembly GCA_016199935.1. Lineage (GTDB taxonomy): Bacteria > Verrucomicrobiota > Verrucomicrobiia > Limisphaerales > JACQFS01 > JACQFS01. The sequence goes on along the minus strand of JACQFS010000093.1, from coordinate 65 downwards.
CCGCTGAAACACGCGAAGGAGTGGACGCTCTTCTGGCTCTCCGTCGGCGCGATCACGGGCACAAT
>JACQFS010000092.1 GCA_016199935.1 Verrucomicrobiota bacterium | reverse complement strand
TCAGCAGGCCGAGTTCCGCGCCGAGAAACTCGAACAGGAATTTCGGTGCGAACTGCCAAGGTTGATCCAGCCCGCCGCGGTTGGCGAGATGGCCGAGGGTGCTCCAGCTGTGCTGCGCGTTCCAGATGAGCACGGGCAAAGTGCAGAGCGCATTGACGCCGAGCGCGAGCCACGGGCCGGGGCGGCGCAGTTGCGCGCGCGCGGGCGGATGCAGCGCGAAGAACACGGCCCAAGACAGGAGTTGGAAGAGCGCGACGTATTTGCTGAGGAAGCCGAGACCCATCCACAGGCCGCAGAGGAGCCATTGCGCGGTCGAATCGCTTTTCACCGCGCGCCAGCCGGCGATCATCGCGGCCGTCCAGAAGAGCACGGAGAGCGGATCAATGGTCATCAGGATCGCACCGGCGGCCAGCATCGGCGTGGCGTGGAGGATGGCCACGAGCCAGAACGCGGCGCGTGCGTTCGCCTCGCGCGCGACGAAGCGCAGGACCATCAGCGACAGCGCGGCGGCGAGGACGGGCGAGAAGAAGCGGACGCCAAACGCGGTGTCGCCCCAGATGCTCGTGCCGAGAAATTGCGTGAGCGCGATGAGCGGCGGCTTGCTGTAGTAGGAGAGCGCGAGGTGCTTGGACCAAAGCCACTGATACGCCTCGTCCTCGCTCAACTCGATCCGGCCCGACGCGAGGTAGAGCAACCGCGCGACGAGCACCACCGCGATCAGCGCGTAGCCGGCGATGACGTAGTTTCGTTGCTCGCAACCGTCAGCAGAATGCGCTCGCTCCAGTTTTTCCGTCGTAGGCTGGACGACCGGATGCAGCAGCGACGGCATCCGTTTCCACTCCGCGGGAAACCATCGCGCCCCGATGAAACTCCACAGCGCGTTGGCGCCGACGGCGACTGCGGCTGCCGTGCCCGCGCCGAGCAGTGCGCCGCCGAGCACGTCGGAGGGAAAATGGACGCCGTTATACACGCGGCTGAAGGCGATGATCACGGCGAACGGCGCAACAATTTTCACCCAGCGCCGATAGTAGAGCGCGCAAAGCATCACGGCGGCGAACCAGTTCGCGGCGTGCGCGGAGGGGAAGCCCGTTTCCGCGCCGCCGAAGCCGATGAGCGTGCGCGTGTTGGCGAGCGCGGCGAACGGGCGCAGGCGGCCGACGAGGTGCTTGAGGCTGTTGCACACCACGCCGTCGCCGACGGCGAGCGTCACGAGCAGCAGCACGACGAACACCCGCGCCCGCGCGCCGCCGCGCCACACGAGCAGCGCGCACGCGAGCAGCAGCGCGGGGATGAAGAGCGCGTTGGACGCGAGCCGCGGCATCAGCCAGTCGCACGCCGGATTGGCGAGTGACGTGTTGACGAATCGGAAGAGCGACTCGTCGAGGCTGAGGAACCAGTGCATGAGCGGGCGCGCCCGTGAACGCTCAATAGACGATCAGCGAGCGCACCGGATGGTGCTTGAGCTTGCTGCGTCCGCTGAGCGCCGCGAGTTCGATGAGGAAGCTGATCTCCAGAATTTTTCCGCCGAGCTTGTCAATGAGCGATACGGCGGCCGCCGCGGTGCCGCCGGTGGCGAGCAGGTCGTCCACGAGCAGGACGCGCGCGCCCTTGCTCACGGCGTCGGTGTGGATGGCGACGGTGTTGGAGCCGTATTCGAGGTCGTAGCTTTCCTCGTGGGTCTGGTAAGGGAGCTTGCCCTTCTTGCGCACGGGGACGAACCCGGCCTTGAGCCGCAGCGCGACGGCGGCGGCGAAAATGAAACCGCGCGCGTCAATGCCCACCACGGAGTCCACGTCGCCGGGCTGGTATTTGCCGGCGAGCAACTCGATGGAGCCGGCGAAGAGGCGCGCGTCGGCGAGCACGGGCGTGATGTCCTTGAACTGGATGCCCGGCTTGGGGAAGTCGGGGATGTTGCGGATGGCGCGGGAGAGTTCGGCCTGCGTGACGTGTGCGTGTGACATGGCGCGCGGATTTCACGGAAAATGGGCGCGCGCCTCAAGGTTTGTTTCGCGGCGCGTGCGGAGGGGAAATTTATCGACGAATCACGCGAAGGGACGCCAACGCTCATTCTCCAACCGCAGATTCCCCGGCCTTGCCCGCATCACGACTTGCGACGCCAGCGCCGGCCACCGGCCCAAAGCCCGACGATGCCCAGCAGGGCGAAGGTCGAAGGCTCCGGCACCGACTCGATGGCAAACGCCGGCGCGTATTCGTCATGCACAACCCAGGGTTGTCCCGACGGGGTAAGGTCGAGCCCCGCCCCGCCGAGGCTGGGGGTGGCGCTGCGCCAGGCCCAATACTCCGCGCCGGACAGGGAGTTGTAGATCGAGAGCCAGTAGTTCGTCCCGGAGTCGAGGAGCGTGTCCGGGATCGTCGCAAAATACTCGAAGCCATTCGTCAGTCCGCCGTCGGCCTCCGTGAGACCGATGGACACCCGGCTGACATTCCCCACGGCATACGACGCAAACGGAGCCAGGTCCGGCAATCCGTTCGTCGTGTCCTCCGTGTGGAAGGCAATGGTGAAATCGTCGTTGGTCGGTGCCGCGCCGTTGTAATAGACCCCGAACCATCGGACCCCCTGGGCCGGGTTGGGGCCGGCAATCGAGATCTGAAAGCGCCCGGCCCGGATGAAGTCTTGTCCGACATCGCTGGTGCCGGCCAGCGTGCCGTCCGGCGGCACCGAAAACACCGTCTGATCAAACAGCGTCGCGGCCGGGGCGGAGAGCCCGAAGGCGAGCAGCGCGATTCCGCTGAGAATCGGCAGGAGGGTCAAACGCATCACCATGCGGCTATTTGAAACCGAAGACCCACCGCATTGGCAAGCAGCAATAACGCGGCGACAAGGTCGGACCGCTTTTGGACTGCGGTGGCAAGCGACGCGCGCGGTAGTGACGCCCCGCGGGGTCGTCCGCGCCCGCGTTCAGCGGGCGCAACGGCGGGCGTGAGGCTTGCGACCATCCAAATGCGCTCTTTGTATCCGTGACCGGAGCCATCGGTTCCGTCGCCTGACGCTGCGCTCGGCGACGGTGACGAGCCGGCGGCTCGTCCCTACCCCCGCCCTGCCCCGCGTCACTTCTTCTGCTTTTCCAGCTTCTCGATTTTCCGGCGGAGGCGGCGGAGCGCGATGTTTTGAATCTGGCGGATGCGCTCGCGCGTGACTTTGAATTTCTTCCCGACCTCCTCCAGCGTCCGCTCGTCGCCGCCGTCGAGACCGAAACGGTAGCGGAGGATGACGGCCTCGCGCGCGTCGAGTTCATCCACCATTTTGCGGAGCATCGAGTTGGTGGTCTTGTCCTCGAGCTTCTCGTAGGGCGTCTCGGCGTTTTCGTCGCCGATGATTTCGCCGTAGGTGTTCGAGTCGTCGTCGGCACCGATGGGAGCGTCGAGCGAGGCGGGCCGGATGGCGGCGGTGCGGAGTTGGGCGACCTTGCTGGCGGTCATGCCCATCTCTTCCGCGAGTTCCTCATCGGTCGGCTCGCGGCCGAACACCTCCTGCAGCTTCATCGCCACGCGGCGCATCTTGGAAATTTTGTCCACGAGATGGACCGGCAGGCGGATGGTCTTGGATTGGTTGGCGAGCGCGCGCTTGATGGACTGCTTGATCCACCACGCGCCGTAGGTCGAGAGCTTGCCGCCCTTGGCGGGGTCGAAACGCTCGACGGCTTTCATCAATCCGATGTTGCCCTCGTTGATGAGGTCGAGCAGCGGCAGGCCGTAATTCTCGTAGTCGTGCGCGATCTTCACCACGAGGCGGAGGTTGGCCCGGATCATGTGATCGCGCGCCTTGCGGTCGCCCTTTTTGATGCGCGCGGCGAGTTCGTTTTCCTCGGCGATGGTGAGCAGCGGAACCTGGCCGATCTCGCGGAGGTAGAGTTTGAAGGCGGAGTCGCCGTCGTAACGCTCGCGATCGCGCGTGGGCACGGGCGGCTCGGGCGGCGGGGCTTTCGCGGCGGGCGGAGGCTCGGCGAGTTTCACCTTGCGCGGCGGGAGCGGTTTGGCCGCGGGCTTTTTAGCACGCACTCGCGCGCGCGGTATCACGGGACGCGTCGGTCTGGATTTTTTCAGCGCCATGAGGTCGAGAGCATCGGAATTTTTGCGAATTGGACAAGCGAATTCAGGAAACGTTTCATCGCTCCACCTCCAACGGCAGCACCAGCACGTCCTGGGGGCGGATGTGGACTTTCAACTCGGAGCCGGACGGCCGCACTTCGAGCGGATTCTGCTCGAAGGCCTTGATGCGGACCTCGGGCGAAAGCTCCAACTCGTATTGCTCGATCTCGCCGAGGTAGCTCACCTGCCGGATGGTCGCGCCGAGGAGATTGTGCTCGTCGTGGCCGATGCGCACGGCCTCGGGACGAAAACCAACCCACACTTTCTGCCCGGCCGTCATGCCCGCGGTCGGCGCGGTGGAGTGAAACTGCCCGTGCGCCGTCCGCAACACCGCGCCGCCGGCCGAGGCGAACACGACCTCGCCCGCGAGCCAGTTGGTCTCGCCGATGAAGTCCGCGACGAAGCGGTTGACCGGCGTGCGATAGACTTCGCGCGGCGCGCCAAGTTGCTCGACCACGCCATCGCGCAACACCGCCATGCGGTCCGCGAGCGAGAGCGATTCCTTCTGGTCGTGCGTGACGTAGATGGTGGTGATGCGCAGCTCGTCGTGGATGCGGCGGATTTCCTCGCGCATCTCGAGGCGGAGTTTGGCGTCGAGGTTGGAGAGCGGCTCGTCGAGCAGCAGCACGTCGGGCTTGATGACGAGCGCGCGGGCGAGCGCGACGCGCTGCTGCTGGCCGCCGGAGAGCTGGTTGGGCGTGCGTTCGGAATATTTTTCCATGCGCACGATGCCGAGCGCCTCGGCGACGCGCTTTTCCTTTTCGGCGCCAGGCACGCCGCGCACGTCGAGGCCGTAGGCGACATTTTGCGCAACGGTCATGTGCGGCCAGAGAGCGTAATTCTGGAAAACCATCCCGGTGTTGCGACGGTGCGCCGGCACGCCGGCCATCGAGCGGTCACCGAAAAGCAACTCACCCCCGTCCGGCTGATAAAACCCCGCGATGGTGCGCAGCAACGTCGTCTTGCCGCAGCCGGAGGGGCCGAGCAGGAAAAAAAGTTCCTGGTCCTGAATCTCCAACGAGATGCCTTTCAGCACGGCGGTGGTGCCAAAACGTTTGGTGAGATTTTGAATCGAGACGCGCATGAGTTAGCGGAGCGCAAAGCTCCAGCTTTGCGTGTCCATCGAAGCATGTTCACGCGGAGCTGGAGCTCCGCGCTCCGCCAGCGCGCGATATTTTTTCTGCGCCCACGCCTGCCACTCGATCTTCTTCGCGTTGCGGAAGGTCGCGTCCTTCCACTCCTTCCTCGCCAGCGCGAGGGCTTCTTTCTCCGTGAGCGGCACGCGGCCGAGTTCCTCGAGGTCTTCCGCGTTAATCCCGCGCCGGATGACCGCGCGCCAGGCCTGCGCGAGTTCGGAATGAGTGTCCACGATCAACGCGCCGAACATTGCCGAGAGCACGTCGCGGCGTTCGCGCGAGAGGTTCGCGTCGTAGCGGAAACTCTGCTTCAGGTCGAAGGGCGAGAACTCGATGTTGCTCACGCCCTTGTAGCGCGCGTAGAGGTCGGGCCGCACGACCATGCGTTCGAGCGAGTGGCGCTTCGGGCCGTCGGGATGGCCGCTCGGCAGAAACCACAGCCGCTGCCCGTCCTCGCCCATCACGAACTCGATGAAGCGCCGCGCCGTCGTGAGATTCGGCGCGCCCTTGAGCACGCCGATGCCGTCAATGCTCATCGCCGTGAAATCCTCCGGCAGTTTGAAAGTGAGATTGGTGCGGCCCGCGGCGGCGACCTGCGTGATGCCGTAAAAATCAATCGCGAAGGCGTAGAGCGTCTCGCCCACCGTCACGTCCTTCGCGGTCGAGGAGGAGACGAGGTCGAACTTGCGCACGTTGCCGCCGATGCGATGAAGCATCTGCCAGCCGCGCTCCCAACCGTAGGCCTGGAGGATCGCTTCATACATGTTGTTCATCGTCCCACTCTTGCGCGGGTCGCCGGCGCCGACCCAGCCGACGAGGCGGGCGTCGGCCAGTTCCTCCCAACGGCGCGCGAAGGGGAGAGCGAGTTGCTTTTGCAAACGCACGTTTTGCAAAATACCGAAGCTCGCGATCACCGGGCCGAACCACGTCTGCGCCGCGTCGTAAATCTCCACGCCGCCGGCCGTGCGCGGCACCGCGGCGAGGACCTCGGGCGGCAACTCGCACGACGCGAGCAGATGCTTGTCCGCGAGCACCAGATACGGCTCGGGACCGCCGCCGAAAAAAATGTCGAGGCCGATGCCCTCCGGCTTGCTGGCGAATTCCGATTGCACGAAGCGCAACGAGTCCGACGTGCCGCCGAACACGCGCCACTCGACCTGCGCCGGCTCGCCGAACTTTTTCTGGTGCCACGCGGCGAAGCCGTTGGCGAACTCCTCGCGGATGGACTCGACGTGGGGCGTGATGATGGCAACCTTGTTCGCGGCGGGGAGCGGAGAAAGGCAGGCGAGCCAGAGGATGATGAGCGCGCCAAGAGGCGGGATGAATTTTTGGCGCGCGGCCATCACGGGCGCGAACCGTAGGGAGAAGCGAGCGCGGCCGCAAGCGGCAAGCGCGACCGAGGCCAGCACCGAGCGTCGGCTCCACACAACTCGTCGCGACCCGGGGATCGAAAAAACTTCCCGACAAGGATTGACGCTCCGCGGGTTTTGCGAATACTACGCCTACGTATCATGAAGCCAGCCGAGCTTTCCATCGCCTTCTTCCTCCAAATGTTTGTCATCCTCGCGGTGTGCCGCGGCGTGGGCATGCTCGCGCGGCGCATCGGCCAACCGCAGGTCGTCGGCGAGATGATCGCCGGCGTGCTGCTCGGGCCTTCGCTGTTCGGCCTGCTCTTCCCCGAACTCCAGCTTCAACTCTTCCCCAAGGACTCGCTCAAGATCCTCTACGTCGGCGCGCAACTCGGCGTGGGCCTCTACATGTTTCTCGTCGGCGTGGAGTTCAAGACGGAGTTGTTCCGCAGCCGGGTGCGCAGCGCGGCCTCGGTGTCGCTGGCGGGGATGCTCGTGCCGTTTGCGCTCGCGGCCGTGCTCGCGCCGTGGCTGCTGAAGACGCCGGGACTTTTCTCGGAGAAGGCGAAATTGTTCGAGGCCATCCTGTTTCTCGGCGCGGCCATCGCCATCACCGCCTTTCCGATGCTCGCGCGCATCATCTACGAGCGCGGCCTGACAGGCACCGCGCTCGGCACGCTCGCGCTCGCCGCGGGGGCGATTGACGACGCGGCCGCATGGTGCGTGCTCGCGATCGTGATCGCGACGTTTCAAAAACTTCCCGACGGAAGCGTGGACTGGGCCATCGCGGTCAAGGCCATCGGCGGCGGACTCACCTACGCGCTGTTCATGACGCTCGCCGGGCGCAAACTCCTCGCGCCGCTCGGCCGCCTGGTCGAGCGCGAGGGCAAGCTCACCCCGACGCTGCTCGCCGTGGTGCTCATGCTTTTCGCGCTGGCCGCGTGGGCGATGGACGCCATCGGCATCCACGCGGTGTTCGGCGGTTTCCTCCTCGGCACGGCGATGCCGCGCGGATTTTTTGCGCGCGAGCTGCGCGAGAAGGTCGAGCCGTTCACGCTCGTGTTCCTGCTCCCGATGTTCTTCACCTACTCCGGCCTGAACACGCGCCTCGACATGGTGAACAGTCCGCAGATGCTGCTCATCGCGCTGGTCGTCCTCGTCGCGTCCATCGGCGGCAAGGGCATCGCCTGCTGGGCCGCCGCGCGCCTCAACGGCGAGGACAACCGCACCGCGCTCGCCGTCGGCACGCTCATGAACGCCCGCGGCCTCATGGAGCTCATCATCATCAACATCGGCCGCGAGAAGGGCGTCATCGAGCCCGCGCTGTTTTCCATCATGGTCGTGATGGCCATCGTCACCACGCTGATGGCGTCGCCGATTTTCGAACTGGTCTATGGCCGGCACGCGCGCGCGACGGGCACGCTCGGCGAGGCGCCGCTGGACGGTTGAGGCCGATTCACAGGCTGGACAAGCGGCGGTGGTGCGCAAATGCTCTGCGCGAAAACTGAATCCGCTCCCGTCCACATGACCACCGCCACGCCGCCCAAAACTTCCGCCGCGCGCCGACCCGACGCCGTCACGCAATTTTCCGTTTTCACCGCCAACCGCCTCGGCCGCCTCTTCGATCTCACGCACATGCTCAACGCCCACACCGTCAGCATCCTCGCGCTGACGGTCGTGGACAGCACCGACTGCGCGATCATCCGCTGCGTGGTGGATGATCCCGACCGCGCGCGCGAGCTGATGGCCGCGAGCGGTTTTCCGTTCACCGAAAGCGCCGTGGTCGTCGTCGAGGTGGACTCGCCGGCCGAGTTGAATGCCGTCATGGCCGCGCTGCTCGAGGCCGAAGTGAACTGCAACTACCTCTACTCCTTCATCCCGCATCCGCGCGGCAAATCCATCATGGCCTTCAGCATGGAGGACAACGAAGTGGCGGAGACGGTCCTCAAGCGCCACCAATTCCAGGTGCTCAAACAAGGCGACCTCTCGCGTTGACTCTGGTAGCAGCCGACGTAAGGAGGCTCTGATTTTTCCCCGGAAAATATTCAGACGCGGATGAAGCCAGCACCTCGTCACCTCAGTTCCTACGCCTCCAAACGCACCGGCCTCGCCCGCGCGCTCTCCAAGCTCGGCTTCTGCTCGCGCAGCCAGGCGTGGGAAATGATCAAGGCCGGCCGCGTCCGCCTCAACGGCCTCGTGCAGCGCGACCCGGAGAAACCGGTGCTGCTCCAGCGCGACCGGATCGAAGTGGACGGCCAGCCGGTGCGCGCGGAGGAGAAGGTTTATCTCGCACTCAACAAACCGCGCGGCCTCGTCACCACCGCGCGCGATGAAAAGGGACGCGCGACCGTCTTCGAGTGTCTCGCGCAATATCTCGGAGGGACGAGCTCCGCGAGTCCCTCTTTGATTCCTTCGGGGGAAAAGTCAGGGACTCGCGGAGCTCGTCCCTCCGATACTTTGCCCCGCGTGTTCCCCGTCGGCCGGCTCGATCAGGCGAGCGAGGGGTTGCTCCTGTTCACCAACGACACCGCGTGGGCGGACCGCCTCACCGACCCGGCCACGCAGCTCGAAAAGATTTATCACGTCCAGGTCAACTGCCTCGCCGACGAATCACTCGCGCTCCGCATGACGACCGGCGTGACCGACGCCGGCGAGTTGCTCGCGGCGAAACGCGTGAGTGTGCTGCGGCACGGCGGGAAGAACAGTTGGCTCGAGGTCGTGCTCGACGAGGGAAAGAACCGCCACCTCCGGCGTCTGCTCGAATCGCTCCACGTCGAGGTTCTGCGCCTCGTGCGCGTCGCCATCGGGCCGCTGGAATTGGACGAACTCGCCAAAGGCCAGGTCCGCCCGCTGACTCCCGGGGAAGTTCAGAAACTGAGCGCCAAGGCCAGCCACGGACGGTGACCCGGCGCGCGCGGCAGCGCTCCGCCGCTAAACCTTCAACGCCTCGCGCGCTTCCGCCACGCCCGGCGCGGGCCGGCCGTATTCGCTGGCGGTCACGCGCGCGAGCGCCACGAGTTGACGCCAGCGGAACGCGGAACGCGTCGCGGCGAATTCCTCGCTCACGGTGCGGTAGAATTTCTCGGCATGGAGCGCGCCGTCCTCGCTCACGGCGTAGCGCAGCATGAGATCGAACACCGGACGCGGCGCGTGGCCGAGTTCACCGTAGCGATGCACGATGGCCGCGGCGCGCGCCTGGAGATTCCCGCGGATGGCCTCATCGGCTTCGCGCAGGAGCGCGGTGGGGTCGGTGGACTGGGTCTGATCCACGTGCCACTTGAGCGGGAGCGGTTCCCAGTGGAGAAAATCGCCGCCGCGATTGGTGCGGTCAAGCGCGACCTGATACGCGCCGAGGATGAGGCACGCGAAAGTGTTCCGCGCATTGCTCACGCGCGCGAGGTTTCGCCATGCGCCCGCGGAATCGCAGGCGTGGACGCCGATGCTGTCGCCGTGGACGCTGCCGAGCGGCTTGCCGGCAACTTCATCGTGCGGCTGGCGGCCCACGTCGCGCAAGAGGAGTTGATTCGCCGCGAGTGAAATCGCCTCGCCGATGGCGGCGGGCGCGATGCCTTCCGCGAGCGCGGCGGTGGCGGCTTCGGCGGCCTGCGCGCCCGTGGATTTGAAAAGGGTCTGGCTGAATTCATCAACCCACTTGTCCTCGGCGGCGCGGGTGCCGGGGGCGCGGTCGAGGAGATGATGTTCCTCCAGCAGCTTCGGCAGGAGTTCGCGCGGCTCGCCGGACTTGGCGGAGGACGAGTAGGACTCGGCCTTCACACAATAGCGGACCGACTGGCGGAGCAGCGTGTGCGCCTGCTCCTTGCCGATGAGGTCGAGCAAGTCCCACGCGCGATACGGCAGCACCACGCGGTGGACTTCCGTGTGGTCATGCACGGCGAAGAGCAGATGGTTCAACGCATCGTCGGCGGAAGTTTTCGCGAGCGCGGCGAAGGTCTGCTCGGCGGCGTTGACATCCTTGCGGCGGACGGCGGCGCGAAGTTCCTCGCCGCCGGCGCGGCCTTCGGTGAGCGCGGCGGGTTGGACGGGATGGAGAACTTCCTTTTTGCGCCCGCCGTTTTCCTGGATGCGATTGGTGTTGCGGTAAAGAACTTTGAAAACGGGCAGCGGCTGGAGCGCCTCGGGCAGTTCGTGCGCCATGTGCAGCGCGGGCGCGAGGGCCATCATGGTGTGGAAGCCGATGTAATCCTCGCCGCCGAACGTGCGGGCGTTGGCGAGCGCGCCGGCAGCGATGAGCCGGCGCAGGCTGGCACCAGACTTGAGCTGGTCGCGGAGCGCGGGCAGGAGTTTTTTCGCGGGCGTCTCCTGCATCAGTCGCACGAGCGGTTCGAGCGGCCCGAAGTCGAGCGGGTCGGGCGCGTCGGCGGCAAAGGCGGGGGCGAGGCCGAGTTCGCCCGCCACGCCGCAGCCAACGCTTGCGACCAACATGCCGCGGCCGACATCGGCGAGAAATTCACGGCGAGTGGGGGGCGTTTTCATGGAGTCCTCCGGAGGGGGTTAAGGGTCGTTGACCGGCGTGGGAAACATGAACCGCTGATAGTCCTCCTGGCCCATCGCGTCAAGCGCCGGTTCGGGCCGGTGGCGTCGTAACCGCGACGGGAATCCTTCAGTCCAGAAAGCCCCTCACCCTGACCCTCTCCCCTCCGAGGGGAGAGGGAAACGCCGCAAGCGACTTTCGATGACGCTCACCATCCGGTTGACTCACCACTGGCGCGGAGATCCACTCCCTCTCCCATCGGATGGGAGAGGGCCGGGGTGAGGGTCTCGTTCAACCAAATTATCTCGGTTAAGATGACGATGAAAACTCGGATTAGAACGCCGGCCGGTTGCTCAGCACGCTTTGGAACGATCCGTCGGCGGGACACCGGCGCTC